>DATNAT010000057.1:0-5276 GCA_035572355.1 Gemmatimonadaceae bacterium | reverse complement strand
CTGAGTCGTAGAGGTTTCAGCGGGGGGCACGATGGAAAACGTTCATGGAGCCGGACGGGAGTTACTGACCGTCGTACGCGGGGTACGCACGCGCTATCGCGCCAAGCATCTGCTGCGCGGCGCGGCGATCACGGTCGCCGGCGCGTGGGTGGTGCTCGCGCTGTCGGCGTACCTGCTGAACCTCCTCAAGTACTCCGACGGTGCGGTGCTCGGCGTGCGAATCGTGGCCCTGACGGCGATCGTGGCGCTCATCGCGCGCTTCATCGCGCGGCCCTTCCTGCCCAAGCTCGGAGACGAGAAGGTCGCGCTCTACCTCGAGGAGCACGAGCGTTCGCTCAAGGCCGCGGTGATCACGGCCGTGGAGATGCAGCGAGGCGGCGCCGCCGCCGCGGCGACCGCGCCGCGGTCGCCGGCTTTCATCGATCGATTGACGCGTGCGGCGCTCGAGCGCGTGCACACGGCGGGGGACGGCAGGGCGGTGGACGCGGCGGAGCTCAAGCTCAACGGCGGCGTGTTCGCCGCGGTGTCGGCAGCGGTGGTGCTGCTCACGCTCCTCGGGCCACAGGTGCTGCGCCATGGCGTGCATCTCGTGGCGATGCCGTGGGACACCGGCACGCCGGTGAGTTTGTTCAGCATTCTGGTCGAGCCGGGCAACACGACTGTTGCCAAAGGCGGCGATGCCTTGATCGACGCGCGGCTGCGCGGATTTCAGTCGGACGAGGTGGATCTGCTCGTCCGCAACGTCGATTCGACGCAGTGGGTTCGCGTGCCGATGATCGCCGACTCGAGCGGCCGCTACGCCTTCCGCATGTTCGACATCGGCTCCAAGACGCAGTACGCCGTCGAGGCGAACGGCGTGCGCTCGACGACGTACACGCTCGATGTGTCGAATCTGCCGTACGTCAAGCGCGTCGACCTGCAATACCGGTATCCGGCGTACACGCAGCTGCCGCCGGAGAACGTCGACAGCACGGGCGACATCGCGGCGCTGCAAGGGACGATGGTGCGCGTGCGGATCGCGCCGACCGTACCGACTGCCGGGGGCCGCGTCGTCGTCGACGGCGGCGACACCCTCAAGCTCGTGCCGACGAGCGATGGCCGGCTGATGGCCATGCTCCGCGTGGCCAAGCCGGGATTCTACAAAGTCGAATTGCAGGGTCCTGATGGCAGGATGGTCACCGGGTCGCTCGATTACACGATCGACGTCCTGCCCGACCACGCGCCGACCGTCGAATTCACCAAGCCCGGGCGCGACCAGAAGGTCCTCTCGGTCGACGAGGTGTACACGGAAGCCCGCGCCGAGGACGACTACGGCGTCGCCAAGCTGGATCTCGTCTACTCGGTGAACGGCGGAGCGGAGCGGTCGATGCCGCTGCATGAAGGCGCGCGCGCGCTGCGCGACGTTTCCGCCGGCTACACGTTCATGCTCGAGGGCTACAAGCTCGAGCCGGGCGACGTCGTGTCGTACTACGCGCGCGCCAGCGACAACAACACCGTGACGGGCCCCGGCACGGCGGCGACGGACATCTACTTCCTGCAGGTGCGCCCGTACGAGAACGATTACCGGCAGCAGCAGGGCGGCGGCGGCGGGGGTGGAGGCGGCCAGCAGAACGACGCCGGCCAACTCTCGCAACAGGAGCGCGACATCATCGCCGCGACGTTCAAGACGGCGCGCGACAGCACGATCACCGACAAGAAGTCACTCGACGAGAATCTGGCGACGATCAGGCTCTCGCAGCAACGGCTGCGCGAACAAGTCGGTCAGCTCGTCGCCCAGCTCAACCAGCGGGGAATCGCCGCCACGGACACCTCGTGGAAGAAGATCGCCGACGACATCCTGCCCAAGGCATCGGCCGCGATGGATTCGGCGGAGAAGCGGCTGCTCGCCGGTGCACCAACTTCGGCCCGTCAGCCCGAGCAGAGTGCGCTGCAGCAGCTGCAGCGGGCCGAGGCCGTGTTCCGCGACATCCAGGTCTCGATGGGCGGGCAGGGCGGTGGCGGGGGCGGAGGTAATCGCACCAACGCCGAGGATCTTGCCGACATCTTCGAGCTGCAGAAGGATCGCCTGCGCAATCAGTACGAGACCGTGCAGCGTGGCCAACAGAATCAGCAGCAGGCGGACAATCAGGTCGACGAGACTGCGGAAAAGCTCCGCCAGCTCGCCGAGCGCCAGCAGCAGCAGAACGATCGCGCGCGCGCCAAGGCGGACAGTCTGGGCCGCATGGGCGCATCCGGGGCGTCGGGCGGCCGGGGCCAGCGCGACATGGCGCAACAGACGGAAGATCAGGCGCGCCAGCTCGAGCGCCTGGCGCGCGAGCAGCAGAACCAGACCTTCGCCGACGCCGCTCGGCGACTGCAGGACGCCGCCGATGCGATGCGGAAGGCGGCGGCCAACGGACCCAAGTCGGCCGACGCCAATCGCGCCCTCGAGAACCTCAACGAAGCGCGGCGACTGCTCGATCAGGAGAAGAGCGGCCGATCGTCGCGCGACATGGACGACGCGATGAAGGCGGCGCAGCAGCTCGCCGATCAGGAAAAGCGCGTGCAGTCCGACGTCGACAAGCTGGGCGCGAGCGCTGGCAACGCCGGAGCGCAGCAACAGATCCAGCAGTCGATCGCCGAGCAGAAGGGCGCGATGGCCGACGAGGTCAAAGATCTCAAATCGAAGCTCGACAAGATGTCGCTCGATACGCGGCGCGATCAGAAGGAAGCGTCGCGCGCGCTGGCCGGCGCGGCGGACACGTTGCGCGGCCGCAAAGTCGAAGAGAAGCTGCGGTACACCCAGCAGGTCGCGCGCTCTGCGCCGCCCGACTGGATGAAGTCGGCCGAGCAGCAGATCGGCGCCGACATCGCCGATCTCGGCCAGCGGCTGCAGCAGGCACAGACTGCGTCGCAGACGGCGAGCGGCGAGCGGAGCAAGGAAGCCGCGGCCGACAAGGCCCGCGATCTGGTGCGCGGTCTGGAGTCGATGAACGAGCGGATGCAGCAGCGTTTGTCGGACTCCGAGACGCGCGGCAACGCGAGCGGACAGTCTGGGCAGCAGCAGCGTCGCGGGCTGAGCGACAGTGCGCGCGGTCAGCAAGGCGTGCCGGGCAATTCAAGAAACCAACAGGGTCAGCAAGGGCAACAGGGGCAGCAGGGTCAGCAATCCGCGCAAAGCCAAGGTCAGAGTCAGCAAGGACAGTCCGGACAGCGGGGACAGGGTCGGCAGGGTCAATCAGGTCAACAGGGGAACGGGCAACCCGGTCGGCAAGGACAAGGGCAGCAGAACGGTCAGGAGGCGCAGGGCGGGCAGGGAGGCCGCGGTCAGATGAATGGACAGCGGCAGGGCGGTGGTCGGCCCGGAGGACAGCAGCAAGGCGGCGGAATACCCAATGCCAGCGGCGTCCCAGGCGGGTCGCCGAACGCGAACGGCGGGCGCCTCTCACCCGACGACGCGCAGCAGTTCAGCCGCGAGGCACAGCAGCGGCTCGCCGACGCCGAAGCGCTGCGCAAGGAGCTCGCGCAGCAGGGGCTGCCGACCAAGGAGCTGGACAAGGCGATCGATGATCTGCAGCAGCTGACGAGCGCACGCGCGCTCGAGGACACGCAGGCCGCCGCCGCGCTTCGCGCAAAAACGCTCCAGGGCTTCCAGGATTTCGAGTTCGGCCTTCGCCGGACGCTCGGCCAGAACGATTCGACACGCGTGCTGCTCGAGCGTTCGGGAGACGTGCCTCCGGCGTACAAGCAGCACGTGGAGGAGTACTACCGCGCGATCGGCAAGGGCGGCGCAGCCAAGCCGCCGAACGGAAAGCCGAAGCCGTAGCGCGACGCTACTTCGCGGTCGGACGGTCCTCGCCGCCGTAGCGCGGTCGGATCACCGGGCTCGCCTGCGTCAGCATGCGCTCGAGCTCGGCGGCGGGGGCCCCGCGCCAATTCGTCGGGACCGGCGTCAGGCGCCTCTTGCCGAATTCCGACTCGAAGCAGAGCCAGCCGTCATCGAACTCTTCCGGCAGGTACGACCATCGATCCGAGGTCGCGCCCTGCCTTTTCACTTCGAAAACGGTCCACTCGACACCGGCGGAATCCGTGATAGTTCGCATCTATGCCCCGCAGCTTCAGATCGCCACCGCCCCCTACGTTCGGGCGACCGCGCCATGCGCGTGACGATGGTGAAGGCAGGTTGGATGCCAGTTTCGTCCGGTACGCGAGAATCGGGCGGCGGCTGACGCGCCCGGTCGAGTCGGACGATGGCGCGCTCAGCCGGCGAGCAGGTCGATGAGTATTCTCGAATCAATGTTTCCGCCCGACACGACGCACACGACCCTGGCGGGCCCGTCGGCTCGCGCGGCGTCGCGCGTCAGACGGCCGCCGAGCGCCGCGGCAACCGGCGCCGCGCCGGCCCCTTCGGCGACGACGTGCGCGCGCTCGACGAGCAGCTTGACCGCGGCGCCGACTTCATCGAGCGTCGCGGTGAGCGCGCCGTCGACGAGATCCTCGACGAGCGGCCACATCTCGGGCAGCACGCCTCGCCCGCCGATGCCGTCGACGAAGCTCGGCGTTCGCTCGACGACGACCGGGGCGTGCGCCGCGAACGCCGCGGCGAGCGGCGTCGCCGTCGCCACTTCGCAGCCGTAGACCTTTGCTCGCGGCGCCAGGGCGCGCACCGCGGTCGCGATGCCGCTCACCAACCCGCCGCCGCCGAACGGCACGAGCACCGCATCGACCTCCGGCAGGTCTTCGACGATCTCGAGACCGATCGTTCCGTTGCCGGCAATCACCTTCGCGTCGGCGACCGGATGAATGAACGTGCCGGGAATGCCGGCGCGTCCATGGTCGGCCAGCGTCTGCCACCAGTCGTCGTAGGGCAGACTCACGATCTCGGCGCCGAGGCGACGCACCGCGTCGATCTTGGCGCGCGGCGCGCTGTCCGGCATGATGACCGTGCAGGGCACGCCGATCTCGCGCGCGCCAAACGCCACCCCTTGCGCCATGTTGCCGGCGCTCGCCGTGTAGACGCCCTGCGCGAGCACCGACCGATCGAGCGAGCGCATGGCATTGAGCGCGCCGCGCAGCTTGAACGAGCCGATGGGTTGGAGATTCTCGAGCTTGAGGTAGATCTTCGCCGGTGTGTCGACCTGGAGCTCGAGCAGCGGCGTGCGCACGGCCGTCGCCGCGATGCGCCCGCGTGCCGCTTCGACGTCGACGATCGTCGGCGGCTCAATGCGCCGCACGACGCGCTCCGCCGAGCTCCACACGCGTGCCGGCTCCAGCGCGCACGGCCTGCTCGTAGACGT
>DATNAT010000056.1:0-3685 GCA_035572355.1 Gemmatimonadaceae bacterium | reverse complement strand
GCGCTGCTGCGCGATGCCTACGCGGCGCTCGAGGCAGTCGGCGCGATCGACGATGCCGACGCCGACCGGCTCGTGGCGCTCGGCGTCCGCCCGAACACGATCGTCGTGACTGGAGACACGCGCTACGATCAGGTGTGGCTGCGCGCGCAGCGCGTCGACCGCGCGAGCCCGATGCTGGAGCGGCTGCGCGATCCGCGGACGACGATCGTCGCCGGTTCCACCTGGCCGGCCGACGAGGCGGTGCTGCTGCCGGCATTCGAGGCAGTGGGCCGAGGCAAGACGTCGCGGCTCATCGTCGCGCCACACGAACCGTCGGTGGAGCGCGTTACGCGGCTGGTCGACTGGGCGAAGCGCGCCGGGTTCAGCGTGGCCCGCTTGGACGAGCCGAGCGCGCGCCACGCCGACGTGATCGTGATCGACCGGACGGGCGTGCTGGGCGACCTGTACGCGGTAGCCGATATCGCCTTCGTGGGCGGCGGTTTTCATGCGGCGGGCCTGCATTCGGTGCTCGAGCCGGCGGCGTTCGGGACGCCGGTGCTGTTCGGCCCACAGCACGACGGCAGCCGGGACGCGGGGCTGTTGGCGCAGCGGGGCGGAGGCTCACCGGTGTCGACGGAAGTCGAGCTGGTGCGGAGGCTTCGCTTCTGGATGACCGACCCGGCGGCGAGGCGCGAGGCGGGCGACTATGCGCGAGCGCTGGTGCGCAGCGGGGTTGGAGCCGCGGAACGCTCGTTCGAGCTGGTGGAGAGGTTGCTGAGATAGGCTGATTGGATCTCGTATCTCAGATCTCATATCTCACGTCTGAGGCCTGACGTCTGAGGTTACCTACCGAGGCCAGAGGTACACATTCCGCGTTGCGCACGCTCTGGATCCCGGCCGGCAGCGCGAGACCAGGCTGGAGGCGCGAGGTGCGCGGCGGCCAGGCCTGAGAAAGCGTTCCTCGTGCCTCAGTCGCCAAATTCGCTCAGCGCACTATCCCCGCCATTGGGATGCCGTCTCCCAAATAGAGTCAGTCTCTCACGCCTGGCACCCTCCCAACTCGAGCCTCCGACCTGGTCTCGCGCTGGACGGCCGAGATCTCGACCGGGCAATCAGCGGCGTGTGTACCTCTGGCCTCGGTATGAAAACTCAGGCCTCAGGCCTCAAGGCCTCAGGCGCGCGATATGAGGCGTCAGGGGACTGCTGCCGTCTTCCCTTCTACTCTCGCCGGCGGCGGCAGGTGCGACGGCCGGTGCAGGAAAAATCCTTGCACGAGGTGCACGCCAAGGTCTTTCACCGCCTTGAACTCCTCGGCGCGCTCGACCCCTTCGGCGATCACCATCGCGCCGTGGTCGTTGGCGAACTTCACCATCGTCTCGACGAGATTCTGCTTGATGAAGTTCGTGTCGATCGCGTTGATCAGCGAGATGTCGAGCTTGATGAAATCGGGCTCGAGATTGGCGATCGAGCCCAGGCCGGCGTAGCCCGAGCCGGCGTCGTCGACGGCGAAGCGGAAGCCGCGCTCGCGGAAGATGCGGAGCCGCTCGCGGAATTTCGGATAGTCCTTGATCGCCGTGCGCTCGGTGATCTCGATGACTACCCGCTCGGGATGAGTAACTTCATGCTCATCAAAGGCCGGGTCGCTGAAGTCGTGCGGATCGACGTTCAGAAAGAGCAGCTCGCCCGGCTGAAGCCGCGAATCCATCCCTTCGATCGCGCGGGCGCGGCAGAGACGGCTCAGCTCCCAGACCAGATCGGCTTCGGCGGCCACGTCGAACATCACTTCCGGGCTTCTGAGACTTCTCATCACGCCGCGCGCCAGCGCCTCGTAGCCGAAGATCTGCCGCGTCTCGGTGACGACGATCGGATGGTAGTCGACGTACACGCCGCGATCGCGCAGGCTGGAGCGCAGATCGGCCACGCGGCGCGCCCGCTCGCGCTCCTCGATCGACCGTGAGGCGTTCGCCGCCTCGCGGATGCCGCGGTAGATGAGCCGCTCGAGACGGATCTTCGGGTTGTAGTAGACGTGGGCGCGGCCGACATAGATGTCGAACAGCGCGGCGATGTCTTCGCCGTGCTGCGCCTCGATCCGGCCGCCCACATGGCGCTGGAGACGCGCCACCATCTCCGTGATCTCGCCTTCGGTCGCCGCGGCCACACCCGCCGCCGGCACGTGGAAGAAAATGAAGTCGTCGTCGTTGGTGAAGCTCACCATGACCCGCGACGTGCTGAGCGCCGTGTCGTCGAGAAATTCGCGCACCGCCGCCGCCGTCGTCTCCAACACGGCGTCCAGCTTTTCCCAGCCGTAGATCTCTTCGATCTTCGAGTAGCGGACGAAGTTGAGGTAGAGCACCACCAGCTCGCCGCGCTCCTTGAACAGGTTGCGCGACCGCTCGATCATCACCGGCAGCGTCGGCAGTCCGGTGAGCGAGTCGTGAAGCATTTGCTCGAGCTCCACCCGGTCGACGCGATCGGCTGTCGCTTGAGCCGGCGCCGGCTGGACCCGCGCCAGCGCCGCGCGCACCCGCTGTTCGATCTCGTCCGGTGTGGCCGGGCAGCGGAACCATTCCTCCGCCTTGAGCTCCACGGCGCGCCGGCGAACGGTGTCGTCGGCGCAGGCGACGATCACCGGCACGCCGCATCCATGGGCGCGCTCTACGACGTCGCGCAGAATGGTCGGGTCGGTGGTGGCGACGAGCACGGCTCGTACGGCTGGGCGCGAGGCGACGGCGTTGGCCAACTCCCCAGCCAGCAGGCGCTCCACCTCCCAGCCCTCGAGGTGCTGCATGGCCGGCGCGAGCGATGGCAGGTCGGAATCCGTGAGCAGGATGGAATTGCTCACGGCGCCCTCGCGGTGCCGGTCACGACGCCAGAGCGCGTTGCATCGCGAGGTTGCGCTGAACCGTCGCCGCCAGCGTTGGCAGCTCGAACGGCTTTTCCACGTAGTCGTCGGCTCCGAGCTGAAGCGCCTCGCGTTTGTCCTGCCATTCGTCGAGTGCCGTGACCATCACGACGCGTACGCTCCGGCCAAGCGTCGGATGCTGCTTCATGATGCGACACACCTCCCAGCCGTCGCGGCCGGGCATCATGACGTCGAGCAGCACCAGAGCGGGCCGAACCGTTTCGAATAGCGCGAGCGCCTCGTCGCCGCTGTGCGCCACCGTGATCCTGTATCCGCGCGTTTCCAAATACTGGCGGATGATCTCGGCGTTGTCGTGATTGTCGTCAACCACCAGAATCGATGGCGCCTTTGTATCCTGCATGATACTGCCTGGTTTGCGTCTCTCGAACGAGGCGCCCGATTGGCGCGCGCTCCTTCGGAGTTTGGCAAATCACAAGCCATCTACCGGTGTCCGAACGCGTACGAAAGCCCCACTCCGTACAATATCCCGCTCGGGCCGCCTACGGCGCGGGCGCGCGAGCCGCCGATGTCTACGCCCGCGGTCACACCCAACGACGGCGTGACCCCGAAATCCGCGCCCAAGCCCGAACGGAAGAGCCCGCCCGACTTCGCCCCACCGGTGAAAAACACGAAGGCCGGCGACGCGAACACCGACAGGCCATGGTTGGCGCCGAGCGCATGCCGCCACCCGATCGCTGCACCGACTGGAATTTCGGCCGTGTTGACCGCTGAATCGGGCGACGCGCTCCGACTGCCGCTCCCACCGCCAATACCGGCGAAAGCGGCGAACCCGAACGTGCTCGA
>DATNAT010000055.1:0-6919 GCA_035572355.1 Gemmatimonadaceae bacterium | reverse complement strand
GCGACGAGGTGCAGCGGCGCGCCGACACGCTGTCCGGGGGAGAACGAGCGCGTGTCGCGCTGGCGATGCTGATGCTGAGCCGCGCCAATCTGCTCATCCTCGACGAACCGACGAATCACCTCGATGTCGAGTCGATCGAGGTGCTGGAGGACGCGGTCGAGGATTACGAAGGTTCGGTGTTGATCGTGAGCCACGACCGCGAGCTGCTGCGCGCGCTCTCGACTCGCGTGTGGACGCTTCACGCCTGCCATATCACGGACTTCGACGGTCCGTTCGCCGAGTGGGAAGGTGTTTCGCGCGAACGCCAGCATGCGGCGTCGGTCAAAGCGGCGGAGGACGAGGCACTTCGGCGGGTGCGTGAAAAGCAAAAGACGTCCCGCCGGGAAACGGCGCCAGACGACCGGCACGCCGCGCGGAACGCGATGCGAAACGCCGAGCGGCGGGTGAGCGACCTCGAATCTCGGATCGAATCAACCGAAAGTCGAATTGCCGAGCTCACGCGCGAGCTGGAAGACCCCGAGCTGTACACCACGCCGAGCGGCGTCACTCGGGCGGCTGCGTTGGGCGAAGAGCTGGAAGCACGCCGACGCGAGCTAGAACAGACGCTGGCCGAGTGGAGCGCCGCGAGCGAGGCGTTGGAATCCCTCAGCGCCGGCTCGTCGTAGGAGTGCGGTGCGTTTCGTCCGGCTGATCCCAACACTGCTGCTCCTCGCGCCGCCTCGCATCGTCGCCGCGCAGGGCGCGATCGATTCGACATACAGCTCGGCCGCGCTCCGGGCGATGGTCGCCGCCGTAGCGACGGCGAACCACGAACCGCCCGAATCGCTGCACGGCTACCGCAGCCACATCGAAACGGAATCGTCGCTCATTCTGCGCGACACGCTCGGCCGCGAGCATTCCGCTGAAGTAGAGCAATTCGCTACACAGGCGACGTGGACGCGCAACGGCCCATACACGCTGCACGTCGTGGGCTACCGAGCGCAAAGCGTGGGTGTCCCCTACTCGACGCTCAGCATCGTACGCGCGTGGACGATACCGTCGCTCTACGGCGAGCGGCTGAGCCTCGGCGCGTATTTCTCGCGCGCGCGGGGCGACGACTCGCTCGTAGCGGTCCACCCGTTCGCGGCTGATCGCGACCAGTTCTATCAGTTCAGCGGCGGGGACACGGTCGCCGTGCTGCGCGTCGGGGGGCGACAGATTCCCATCGCGCGGATTCGCGCGCGGCCCCGCTTCCGCGGGCGGACCCGCCTCGCCGCGTTCGATGGCGAGATCGACGTCGACGCCGACCGCATGCAGATCGTTCGGATGCGCGGGCAGTTCGTGATCTCCGACGAGGGCAACCCGCGAATGGGTCTCCTCGCGAAGCTGGCCGGCGTCGTCGCCGTGGCCTACGTCGAATTCGTGAACGCAGAAGTCGAAGGCAAGTATTGGCTGCCGGCGTTCCAGCGCACGGAGTTCCAGGCGAGCATCGGCCTACTCGGCCAGAACCGGCCGATCTTCCGGCTCGTCTCGACGATCAGCGACGTCGAAGTGGTGGACACGGGTCACGTGGCGAGCGACACGACTGCGCACCCAACAGTCGTGATCGATTGGGCGGCGTCCGACAGTCTCGACCGCTACGCGGCGTGGAATCAGGAAATCGGCGCGCAGACGGCATCCGTGCACTCCGACGATTTCGCCGATCTCGCGCCCGCGGCGTGGCGGTCGGACGGGCCTCCGCGGTTCGATCCGTTTCCGAACAGCATCACCCGGGTTTTTCGCTTCAATCGCGTCGAAGGATTGTACCTCGGCGTCGCGCCCTCGGTGGAGTTTCGCTCCCTGTCGCCCGGGCTGTCGGCGGGCGTGTACGGCGGCTGGGCCTTCTCGGAAGAGACCGCGCGCGGCGGAGCGTACGTCACCCGACGGCGCGGGGAGCAGATCGCCAGCCTGCGCGCCGAGCGAGCATTGGCGTCGACGAACGACTTCGGCATTCCACTCAGCGACGACCCGGGGTTTGGCGCACTGATCGGGTCGCTCGACGACAACGACTATGTCGATCGCCGACTGGCTGCCTTCTCGCTCACCCACATCTTCGGCAGCGTCGACAACGCGCTCGCCACGGCAACCGTGGACGTTGGCGACGATCACGCAGAGCGCGCACACCTGGCGCGCGGCCCGCTGCCTGGCGCTGCGGCGTTCCTTCCCAACCGCGGGTCGCTGGATGGATCGTACGCGGAAGCTCGCGGCGAGATCGAGCTTCATCCGAGCGTGACGGGCGACTACGTCCTGCCCGGCTTTGGCGCGCGACTGTCGATCGATGCGGCGCACGGAGATCTCACCTGGCAGCGTTTCGTGGGGAGCTTATCAGGGCGTCGATATTGGGGACCGGTGTCGGTCGCCGCGCACGCGGATGGGGGGATGGTGTTCGGCTCTCCGCTGCCGCCGCAGCAGCTGTTCGAGATCGGCGGGAATGAAACGCTGATCGGGTACGACTTCAAACAGTTCGCCGGCGACCGCGCGGCGCTCTTTCGGAGCTACGCGAGCTATCGATTCGATCGATGGCGGCGTCCGTGGCGGGTCTGGCGGAATTTCTTGATTCCCGGCTTGAGTCCGGGGATCGACATGAGTGCAGAGGGTGGCTGGACCGAAATCTCCTCGGCGACCGCGGCGCTGGCCGTTCGGCAGCTCGGCGTGGGATCCGATGGTACACCGATCTCGACGGCCACGGACGGCGTGCGTGCTACGGTCGGCGTGGGGCTGACGCTCTTTTCAGATCTGGTACACATTGGCGTGGCGCGTCCGGTCGATCGGCCGGCACCCTGGCGATTCGTCGTCGGCCTCGGGGCGATTTTCTAACGAATTTCCGAGCGCGCTGCCGCGCGTCAGAATTCGCCGATGAATCCGATCTCGGGCTCGAGGTGTACGCCGCACCGTTCCTCGACCATTCCCTGGGCGAGCGAGATGAGGCTGCGAACGTCCTTGGCCGTGGCGCGCCCGAGGTTGACCATGATGTTCGCGTGCATATGCGAGATCTGAGCGTCGCCGAGCCGGTGCCCTTTGAGCCCGCACTGGTCGACGAGCCGGCCGGCGCCGACTCCCTCGATCTTTTTGAAGATCGACCCGGCGCTCGGATGCCATTCGAGCCAGGGATGCTTGCCGCCGCGCCAGCTGAGGTTTTCTTGCAGAATTCTCTGCAGCACCGGCTGATCGCCACGCGCGAGCCGGAACGTGGCCGCGAGCACGACGTCGCGCCGGTGATGAAACACCGAGTCGTCGTAACCGAAGTTGACGTACTGTTTATCGACCGTCTTGCGATCGCCCTCCTCGGAGAGGATGTCCGCCGTCTCGAACAGCTCGGCGATGAACATCGTCCGCTCGCGCTCGGGCGCCGGAGAGAGAAAGTGCAGGTTCTGCCAGACCGCGCCGCCCACGGTGCTGGGAATGCCGGCATAGTGTTCGAGACCTGACCAGCCGCGAGCGACCGATTCCTGAATCAGATCTTTCACGACCGCACCACTCTCCGTCCACAGGTGGCACGCGTCGCCCTGCTCTCGGAACTCGTGACCCCGCGCGATGTTTCGAATCACGAGTCCGCGAAATCCGCGGTCACCGATAAGGACGTTGGCGCCGAGGCCGAGGACAAAGTAGGGTACGTTGGTCGCCCGAGCCGCGAGCACGGCATTCGCAAGTGCGTCCGCCGACGTCGCCTCGAACAGCAGGTCGGCGGGACCACCGATGCGGAAGGTGGTGTATGGGGCGAGCTCGGCGTCGCGCCGTAGATGCGCGACGTCCAACCGCTCGGCAAGCCGCGCGAGTGAATTTGAATCGAAATTGGACATGCTGACCGTGAAAGAAACCTGGACCGCCCCCGAGACGCCACCGCGCCTCGAACCCGTTCGCACGATTCGCGCGCGCGCGATTGCCGGTGTGATCCTCGTCGCCGCCGGCGCGTTCGGGCCGACAATGGTGCGGGCTCAGCGGGCAGAGCTGGAGCGACACATTCAGCGCACCACGCTTCCCAACGGCCTCGATGTAATGGTCGTCGAGAACCATGGCGTGCCGCTGGTGACGATCGAAGCCGACGTGAAGAACGGGTCGTTCACCCAGGGTCCGTCGTACGAAGGGCTGTCGCATCTCTACGAGCACATGTTCTTCAAGGCGAATGCCGCCTACCCGACTCCCGACGAGTTTGTGGCTCGCGCGTCCGAGCTTGGCGCCGTGTTCAACGGCACGACCAGTGAAGAGCGGGTCAACTACTATCTCACGCTTCCCTCGGACAGCATCGAGGGCGGAATGAAGTTCCTCGCGGCCGCGCTGATCACGCCGCTCTTCCGGCAGGATGAGCTGCAGCGCGAGCGCGAGGTGGTCATTGGGGAGTACGACCGCAACGAGTCGAATCCCGGCTTCTCGTTCTCGACCGCGATGGGCAAGGCGCTGTGGACGACGGCGTGGAGCCGCAAGAATCCGTTGGGCGAACGAGCCGTCATCGAGAGCACGACGCCGGTCAAGATGCGCGCGATCCAACAGCGCTACTACGTGCCCAATAACACGGCGATCATCATCACGGGCGACGTCGCGCCTGACCGGGCGTTCGCCCTGGCCCGCGCGCAGTTCGGCAATTGGAAGCGCGGCCCCGATCCCTTCACCGTCGATCCGATCCCGCCCATTCCGCCGCTGACGCAGGACACGGCGGTGATCGTCGAGGAGCCGATCGGGACCGTGCTGGTGATGCTGCAGTGGCAAGGTCCGAGCGCGAAACAAGATCCAGCGTCGACCTACGCCGCAGACGTGCTGTCGGACGTGCTCAATCAACCGGGCTCGCGCTTTCAGCACCGCCTCGTCGACAGCGGACTGTTCGAGTCGATCGGCGTGAACTACTACACGCTCAACCACGTCGGCCCGATCACGATCGAAGGCAACACTTCACCGCAACATCTGCACGCCGCGCTCGCCGCGCTCCGTGAGGAAATTCAGAAACTCAACGACCCTGGGTATTTCTCCGCGGCGGAGTTGGACGCGGCGAAGCGCCGGCGCATCGTCGGCACCGAGCTCGGTCTGGAGCGAGCCTCCGGCTTTGCCCACCAGCTCGGGTTCTGGTGGGCGGTCACGGGCCTCGACTACTTCTTCGGGTATGTCGACACGATGGCGCAGCAAGGGCCGGCCGATCTCCAGGCGTACGCCGCCAAATACATCATCGGCAAGCCGCACGTGATCGGGGTGCTGCTTTCGTCCGGGGCGCGACAGGCGCTCAAGCTCACACCCTCGTCGCTGCTCGATAGCGGAGTGCGGCCATGACGCGGCAAATGGTCGTGCTGGCCGCGGTCGCGTTCCTCGCCTCGGTTGGTCCGGCGACCGCCTGCGCCCAAGCCGATACGTCGACGACGAGCTTCGACGTGAACGGGCTCAAGGTGATTCTTCGCCACAACGGCTCGAACGACGTCGTTGCGGCAAATGTCTATCTCCTTGGCGGAACGCAGCAGCTCTCGCCGGCGACGCAGGGGATAGAGGCACTTCTCCTCAACGCGTCCGAGCGCGGCACGCAACACTTTCCGGGCGACGCCGCGCGGCAAATCATCACGCGACTTGGCAGCACGATCACCGTCGATCCGCAGGCCGACTGGACGCTCTTCGGCTTCACCGGCATTCGACAGGCGTTCGATTCGACCTGGGCGGTATTCGCCGACCGCCTCATGGCACCGACGCTCGACTCCTCGGAAGTGGAGCTCGTACGGGCGCGCATGATGACCGAAGTTCGCGAAGAGCGGAATGCGCCGGATCCGCTCATCACGCGGCTCGCCGATTCGCTGGCCTGGGTCGGCCACCCATATGGGTTCGCGCCGGAAGGCTCGGAGTCGTCGCTCTTTTCGATCACGCTCCCGCGGCTCAAGCGGTATCAGGCGACGCAGATGGTCACGTCGCGCATGCTGCTCGTCGTGGTCGGGAACATCGACCGGCCGCATCTCGAGCAGCTCGTGACGTCTACACTCGGCCAGCTTCCGCGCGGAAGCTACGTCTGGTCGCCGCCCCACATGCCCCCGAAGCAAGGGCGTGCACTCGTCGTGCGGGCCGCCCAGCTACCGACCAACTACATCCTGGGCTACTACACCGGTCCGCCAGCGACTGACTCCGACTATCAGGCGCTACGCGTCGCGACCGCGGTCCTGGCAGGACGGTTCTTCACCGAGATCCGATCGCAGCGGAACCTGTCGTACGAGGTCGACGCGCCGTTCGTCGATCGGGCGATCGCGAACGGCGGCGTGTACGTGACCACCGTCCACCCGAACGAAACGCTCGGCCTGATGCGAACGGAGATCGACCGCCTGCAACGCGAGGTCGTCGACGCCGAGGGATTGAGCCGCCTCGTGCAGCAGTTCCTCACCGACTATTTCCTCAAGAACGAGGTCGACGCCGATCAGGCGACCTTTCTCGCTCGCGCGCAACTCTACCACGGCGACTATCGCGCGGCGAGCCACTTCGTCGATGATCTGCGACGCGTTCGACCAGAGGACGTACAACGAGTGGCGCAGCAGTACATGCGCGATTTTCGCTTCGTTTACCTCGGAAACCCGGACTCGCTCTCGCGCGATCTGATTGCGCGGTTCTAGGAGCGCGTCAGTCGGCGAATCCCTGAGCCACCGCCCGGGCATCGAGACCGTCGGCAAGGATCGCGCTGCCAAGCAGCACAGCGGCAATTCCGCGGTGCTCGAGCGCGCGGAGATCGTTCATCGTATGCGCTCCGCCCGACGCGAGAAGCGGTGCCTCGCTTGCCTCGGCGATGTCTTCGAGCAAGGCGAGCTCACTATTCTCGAGGACGCCATCCGCGCCGCGCGACGGTACGACGATCAATCCGCCGAGGGGAAGGCCGGACAGATCCCCGATCAGGTCGAGCACGTCGACTGGTGCGCGACGCGGCCACCCGCGCAATCCCACTCGACGGTCG
>DATNAT010000054.1:0-30544 GCA_035572355.1 Gemmatimonadaceae bacterium | reverse complement strand
GCGGCAAACGCCCGCGCTTCCGTCGGCCCGTGATTCATCTTCCAGTTGGCGGCGAACACGGGGCGACGCGGCATCGCGGTCAGCGCTTGTCGTCGAGGGCTGCCACCCCGGGGAGCACCTTGCCCTCGAGAAATTCGAGGGATGCGCCTCCGCCCGTCGACACGTGGCTCATCGCGTGCTCGAGGCCGAGCTCGGCGACCGCGGCCGCCGAGTCGCCGCCGCCGACGATCGTCGTCGCGCCCAGCTTCGTGGCCTTCGCCATCGCGTCCGCCACTGCGCGAGTTCCCGCGTCGAACGGTTTGCTCTCGAACACGCCCATCGGCCCGTTCCACACCACGGTCTTGGCGGTCGTGATGATCTTGGCAAAATTCGCCGAGGACGCCGGGCCGATGTCGAACATCCCTTCGTCGTGGGGGATCGCATCGCGTGCGACGACGTGCGCGTTGTCGCCGGCGTCGAGCGCGCGGGCCGCCATTGCGTCGCTCGGGAGGACGAGCTTCTGGGCCGGCCTCGCGAGAAGATCCTTGGCCATCGCGATGCGGTCGTCTTCGACGAGCGATTTTCCGGTCTCGAGCCCCATCGCTCGAAAAAACGTGCAGGCCATCGCGCCGCCGATCAGGAGCTGGTCGACGATGGGCAGCAGATGCTCGATGACGTCGATCTTGCCCGAGATCTTGGCGCCGCCGAGCACGGCGACGAACGGCCGCGTCGGATGCTCGAGCGCGCCGCCGAGGTAATCGAGCTCCTTCTGCATGAGCAGTCCGGCGACGGCGGGCTTGAGCACGTGGGCCACGCCTTCGGTCGACGCATGGGCGCGGTGGGCGGCGCCGAAGGCGTCGTTCACGTACAGATCGCCGAGCTCGGCGAGGCCGCGGGCGAGGCGCTCCTCGTTCGTCTCCTCGCCGCCAAGAAAGCGGGTGTTCTCGAGCAGGACGACGCGCGCCGCGGGATCGTGCGTAGCCTTGATCGCCTCGTCAGTGTCGGTGGATTCGACGAATACGACGCGTTCGTCGGACAGCAGTTCGCCGAGGCGCCGCGCGACCGGCTCGAGCGAATACTTCGGCTCGGGCTTGCCCTTGGGCCGCCCGAGATGCGAGAGCAGGATGACCCGCGCCCCGCGGTCGAGCAGGGCGCGGATGGTGGGCAGCGCGGCGCGAATGCGCGTGTCGTCGCCGACGCGGGCGCCGTCGAGCGGCACGTTGAAATCCACGCGGACGAGGGCGCGCTTGCCGCGCACCTCGCCGTCCGAGAGGTCTTCGATTGTTCGCTTATTCATGAACGAGTATTGCCGAATGCTCAGAGCCGCGCCGCGACGTAGCGCAGCAGGTCGACGCAGCGGCAGGCGTACCCCCACTCATTGTCGTACCAGCCCGACACCTTGAGGAGCGTGCCGTCGACGACGTTCGTCACCTTGGAGTCGAAGATGCACGAGTGCGAGTTGCCGATGAAGTCCGACGACACGAGCTCCTCGGTCGTGTACTCGAGGATGCCGGTCATCGGCCCGTCGGCCGCCGCGCGGAACGCGGCGTTCACCTGCTCGGCGGTGACCGGCGTGTCGACGACGACGGCCAGATCGGTGAACGACACGTCGGGGGTCGGCACGCGGATCGCGATGCCGTCGATCTTGCCCTTGAGCTCGGGGATGACGAGCGACGTCGCCTTGGCGGCGCCGGTCGTCGTCGGGATGATCGACATCGCCGCGGCGCGCGCGCGCCGCAGATCCTTGTGCGGCAAGTCGAGGATGTTCTGGTCGTTGGTGTAGCTGTGCACCGTCACCATCGACCCGCGCACGAACCCGAAATTCTGCCGCACCACGTGTACCATCGGCACGAGGCAGTTGGTGGTGCACGACGCGTTCGAGATGATCGTGTGCTTCGCTGCGTCGTACTTCTGCTCGTTCACCCCCAGCACGATCGTGATGTCCTCGCCCTTCGCCGGCGCGGAAATGATCACCTTCTTCGCCCCGGCGCCCAGGTGCTTCTTCGCCCCGTCGGCGCTCGTGAACTTCCCCGTCGACTCGAGGACGAGGTCTACGCCCAGCGCCTTCCACGGCAGATTCGCCGGGTCCTTCTCCGCCGTGACCTTGATCTCCGTGCCGTCGACGACGATCGCGCCGTCGCCGGCCTCGACGTCGCCGTCATACGTGCGGTGCACCGAGTCGTACTTGAACAGGTGCGCCAGCGTCTTCGTGTCGGTGAGGTCGTTCACGCCCACGAACTCGATGTCGGCGACGCCCTGTTGCCGCGCCGCGCGCAGCACCTGCCGCCCGATACGCCCGAACCCGTTGATCCCGACCCGTACGCCCATTCCCGTCTCCTCTGGTTACCACCGGTCGCCCAGCGCAGGCGCCCGAGCGAAGGTCACGAAACTAACAATGCGTGCACCGCCGTCGCAGAGCGCGGCCGCGCACGCGTTCAAAGTCGCAGCCGTCGTCACCACGTCGTCGACGACGACGAGATGGGCGCCGCGGAGCGCGTCACGGGCCATTCGAGGCGCCGCGAACGCGCCCGAAACGTTGCGGAGACGGTCCCCTGGTGTCAACCGCGTCTGCGTCTCCGTATGGCGCACTCGGGTGAGAACGTTTGTCCACACGGGAATGGACCACCGCGATGCGAGAGCGCGCGCCAGGAGCTCGCTCTGATTATAGCCGCGGTCGCGGCGGCGCTTGGCGGAGAGCGGCACCGGCACGAGCGCGCATCGTTCATCGACCACGTCGCGCGGCCAGCTGAGCCGCGCCATGCGCTCGGCCAGCTCATCGGCTACCCGCCGCCACCCGGCGTACTTGAGCGCGTGGACGGCGCCCAGGCCGACGGGGCCCGCCGCCCAGCACGCGCTGCGTGCCGCGCGCACATACGGCGGAAGCAGCGCGCACCATCGGCACTTGAGACCGTAGGTCGGATGTCCGCACCGATCACAGCTTGGAGCCGCGAGCTTGGGAAGACGCGCCCAACAATGGCCGCAGATCATACGTTCGGCCTCCTGCTCGAGCGCGTCGAGCAGACGGTCGCACACGGCACACACGCGCGGGAGCAGCAGGTCGACGATCGGACGCGCGTGCCGCGCAACGCGGCGGCTCCATTCGGCGGCGGTGGCGCTCAGTCCTGCGCTACGGCCCTCCACATCACGTCCCGGTCCGGACGCACACCGAACCAGCGCTCGAATGCGAGGGCGCCCTGCTCGACGAGCATGGCGCGGCCATCGATCGCGCGATGCCCGCGTTCGCGTGCGGCGCGAACGAACGCGGTTTCATTCGGCCGATACACGAGGTCGACGACGACGCTCTCCGGCGCGACCAGAGCGACATCGAGTGGCATCGCGTCGTCATGCAATCCTACCGAGGTGGCGTTGACGACAAGCTGGCAGCCGGCGATCACGCCGACGTCATCGACCGGACGCGCGGCGGACCAGAATCGTTCACAGAGGAGGCGCGCGCGTTCCGGCGTGCGATTGTAAACGTGCGCCAGGCTTCCCGGCCAGGATTCGACAGCGCCGAGGACGCCCGCTGCCGCTCCCCCGGCCCCGAGCACGCCGACGTTGAGATTGCGCGGCCGCTCGCCGAGCAGCGCGGCGACGGCCGCGTCGAAGCCGCCGACGTCGGTGTTGTCGCCAATCAATCGGCCCCGCTCGTCGATCCACCAGCAGTTCACCGCGCCGACGCGTTCGGCGAGCGGCGTCACCGCATCGCAGGCTTCGCGCATTCGCTCCTTGTACGGCACCGTGACGTTGCCGGCGGCGCGCGCTCCGGCCAGCCCGGCAACGGCGTCCTCGAAGTTTTCGGGCGCCACGTCGAGCGCTTCGTAGCGTGCGGCGATTCCGGCCGCGGCGAGCGCGGCGTTCTGCATGCGCGGCGACCGCGAGTGCGCCACCGGGTGCCCGAGCAGCACGAGACGCCGCGGCGCCTCGTGAGCGATCACGGTGCGCCCGACCCGCGCTCCGCGGTGATACGGTCCATCACGCGCCGGATCTCCGTCTCCAGCTCATCGGTCGTTGCGCGATACACCTCGAGCTCGGCGCCGATCGGATCACTGATCGGTCGCGCCGAAGCGCCGTGCGATGCGTAATCCGCGACGAGAAACGCGTGCCCCGCGCCGCCGAGCGCTTCGATTCGCTCGAGATGGTGGGGCCCCATCGCGAGAATGAGATCGGCGTCGCGCACCAGCGCCCGTGTCAGCGTCTGCGAGCGATGGCCGCTCAGGTCCATGTTGCGCTCCATGCCGACGAGCAACGCCCCGTCGCTGGCCGGCGACCCGTCGTTCGCGCTCGTGCCGGCGCTCGACGCTTCGACGTCGTGCATCCCTCGCTCGATCGCGATCTTGCGTGCGATTGCCTCGGCGAGCGGACTCCGACAGGTATTGCCGGTGCAAACGAACAGAATCTTCACGGGGATGAGCGGCTCCGACTCCTGAGCGATGTCGACGTCTCCCTAGACGTCACCGATGAGCATGGGCACCGTCTCACGCAGCGTCCGGGCCGGCACGGCGCCGGGTCGGATGACGCGCGGCCGCCGGCCCGTGCAGTCGAGGACGGTCGACGGTTCCGACGGCGTGAGCGTTCCGCCGTCGAGCACGCGAACCTCACCGCGGGCCACGGCGTCGCCCCATTGCGAAAGAATCTCGGCGGCGGAGGTGGCTGGCGGAACCCCTGGCCGGTTCGCGCTCGTGGACGTGATGGCGTCGCCATGCGCGCGGATCAGGCGCGCGACTGATGCGTGGCTCGTCCATCGCACGGCCACGCCCCCCTCGGGACCGCGCAGGCGCTCCGGCACGCGATGCTCTCCACCGGAGAGCACGAGGGTGAGCGGACCGGGCCAGTGGCGCGCCACGAGGTTCGACGCATAACTCGGCAGGCGCAGATCGAGCCGGTCGATCATGTCCGGCCCGGCGATGAGCAGCAAGAACGGTTTTCCAGGTGGACGGCGCTTGAGCGCGACGAGCGCATCGACCGAGTCGCGGTCGATGCCGCCGCCAAACCCGTACACCGTCTCTGTCGGGTAGGCGAGCACTTTGCGCAATGCGATCTGCTCGAGCGCCGGACGAATTGCCGACTGCACTTCTTCCTGCGACCAGAATGGGATGGAAAGTGCGTCGGTTCTCATTCGGCCAATGGAAACAACGCTTCGGCGCGCGCAAAGTCCGACTCATCCGTGATCTTCACGGCGCGCTCGCTGCCGCGCACGACCTCCACCGGAATTCCGAGTCGCTCGCAGAGGGCCGCGTCGTCGGTCGCCGAGAGCTGCTGCGCCCGCGCCTCGCGATGCGCGCGCTCGATGACGGCGCGCGGAAAGCCCTGCGGGGTTTGCGCGCGCCAGAGGCGCTCACGGTCGATCGTGCGCACGATCGTGCGGCCGTCGTCCGCGATTTCTTTGAGCGTGTCGACGACGGGAATTGCGGCGACGGCGCAGCGGCCGGCCCGCGCCGCGTCGATCACACGGCCAATAGTCGCATCTCCGACGAGGGGGCGTGCCGCATCGTGCACGAGCACGATGGCCGCTTCGTCCGGAAGATCTTCCAGGCCGTTGCGAACCGATTCCGTTCTGGTGCGCCCGCCGACCGAGACGACGAGCCGGTCGATGTCGCACTGGAAGATCCAGGGCGGAGGATCGGCCACGAAGTCGCGCGGCAGCACCGCCACGACGCAGCCGACATCCGGGCGCGCCATGAAGGTCTGAATGCTGTGCAGCAGCGCGGGCTTGCCGGCGACCCAACGAAATTGTTTGAGCTCCTCTCCGGCGGTGCGCGTGCTCGCGCCGCCGGCGACGATCACGACGCCGACGTCTCGTGAGTTGTTGGCGATTGGCGCCGTCACGCGAATACCTGCCGCAACAACTCGGGAATCGTCCGCACCCCCATCACCTCGAGGCCCTTGGGCATGCGACGCGGCGCGCCGCGCTCAGCAAGGTAGACCCGCCGCATGCCCATGTTCGCTGCTTCCGCGACGCGGCGGTCAGCTTGCGACACGGTGCGAATCTCCCCGCCGAGGCCAACTTCGCCGATGAAGATCGCGTCTGCGGGGAGCGGGCGATCGTAAACGCTCGACGCAAGCGCGACGGCGACGGCCAGGTCACCTGCTGGTTCGGCGAGCCTGATGCCGCCGACGACGTTGAGAAAGACATCGAGCTGCGCGAACGACAGGCCGGCGCGCTTGTCGAGCACGGCGAGGAGCAGGGCGAGACGGCGGCCGTCGAACCCGGTCGCGACGCGCTGCGGCGTTCCGAATCCGGCCTTGGCCGCCAGCGCCTGGATCTCGACGAGCAGCGGCCGGGTTCCTTCGAGGAGGCAGGTCACGGAGCTGCCGGAGGCGTGCGTCGAGCGATCGCCCATGAACAGCTCGGACGGGTTGGCCACCGGCTCGAGCCCCTGCTCCGTCATGCGGAACACCCCGATCTCGTCGACCGAACCGAAACGATTCTTCGTCGCTCGCAGAATTCGGTGGTCGAGCGTGCTCTCGCCCTCGAAGTAGAGCACCGTGTCGACGATGTGCTCGAGCGTCTTCGGCCCGGCAATGCCGCCGCCCTTGGTCACGTGGCCAACGACGAACACCGTGGTGCCGCTCTCTTTGGCGTAGCGCATGAGCCGCGCGGCGCACTCGCGCACCTGGCCGACGTTGCCCGGCGCGCCTTCGAGGTCCGCGGTGAACAGCGTCTGGATCGAATCGACGATGAGCACCGATGGACTTTCGGCCGCGGTCGTTGCGAGCACGGTCTCGAGGTTCGTCTCGCTGGCGAGTGAGACGTCGCCGGATCCGCCGCCCAGCCGGTCGGCGCGCAGTTTCACTTGCAGCGCCGACTCTTCGCCCGACGCGTAGAGCGTGCGATGGCCTTCGGCCTCGAGCCGCGCCGCGACCTGCAGCAAGAGCGTCGATTTGCCGATGCCCGGCTCGCCGCCGACGAGAATCATCGAACCGGGGACGATCCCGCCGCCCAGCACGAAATCGAATTCATCGATCCCGGTTTTCCACCGCGTCGCCGTGGTGCCGCGCACATCGCGGACGCGTGTAGTGACGGCGACGCTCCCGCCTTCCGCCATGGCGCGCGGACCGCCGATGCGCCGCGCGGCGGCGCCGGCCGCCGCAACCTTTGGCGCAATGATTTCCTCAACCAGCGTGTTCCACTCGCCGCAGGTCTCGCACCGTCCCTGCCACCGGGCGTACTCCGCGCCGCACTCGGTGCAGCGGTAGGCAGTCTTCGTCTTCGCCATGGAGGAAAGGTAGCGGCGGAATGGCACGGAGCGCGGAGCGTTCCAATGCGCGCGACATCGAAGAACCCCGCCACTCACACCTCGCGCCTGAGCTCAGGAACAAGGCCTGGGGGCCGACTACGGGTGCTGTTTGTAGCTCTCGAATCGCGTGTACTGCTTGTGAAAAAACAGATTCACGATTCCCGTCGGCCCGTTCCGCTGCTTGCCGATGATCACCTCGGCCTTTCCCTCGAGCGAGTTGCCGTCCTTGTCGACCGGGCCGTCGTAGAACTCCTGGCGATACAGAAACATGATGAGATCGGCGTCCTGCTCGATCGCGCCGGACTCGCGGAGGTCCGACAGCTGCGGGCGTTTGTTGTCGCCGGTGCGCTGTTCCGGCGCGCGCGAGAGCTGCGACAGCGCGACGACCGGCACGCTGAGCTCCTTGGCGAGCGCCTTGAGGCCGCGGGAGATCTGGCTGACTTCCTGCTGGCGGCTCTCCGAGTTGGCGGGGCCCTGCATCAGCTGCAGATAGTCGACGACGACGAGGCCGACGCCGGCGTCCGCTTTGAGCCGGCGCGCCTTGGAGCGCATCTCGAGTAGCGTCATCCCCGGCGTGTCGTCGATCCAGATCTTGGCGTTGCTCAGAATGCCGGCGGCGCGCGCCAGGCGCGGGAAGTCGTCGTCGCGCAGCATGCCCTTGCGGAGCCGCTGCGCGTCGATACGCGCCTCGGACGTGAGCATTCTCTGAACGAGCGACTCTTTGCTCATCTCCAGCGAGAAGAAAGCGACCGGCACGTCGTGCTCGATCGCCGCGTACTGCGCCACGTTGAGGGTGAACGCCGTCTTCCCCATCGATGGGCGGGCGGCGACGATCACCAGATCGGCGGGTTGGAATCCCGACGTCAGCTCGTCGAGATCGGTGAACCCGCTGGCCACCCCGGTGACCGTCTTGCCGCCCTTCTGCAGCGCCTCGATGCGCTCCATCGTCGGCCAGAGCAGCTCCTTGATCCGCGTGAAGCCGTCCTTCGTCTGCTGCTGGCTGACCTGGAAGATCCGCGACTCGGCCTCGTCGAGCAGCGTCGTGGCCGTGCTCTTCCCCTCGAACGCTTCGGCGACGATCGTCGTCGACACCTCGATCAGGCGGCGGAGAATCGCCTTTTCGCGGACGATCTGCGCGTGATACTCGATGTTCGCCGCCGTCGGTACGACGTCGACGAGAAAGCCGACGTAGTCTTTGCCGCCCGACACCTCGAGCTCGCCGCGGCGGCTCAGCTCCTCGGAAAGAGTGAGCGGATCGACGACGCCCCCGCGCTCGGTGATGACGACCATCGCCCGAAACAGCCGGCGATGCCGCTCGGCGTAAAACATCGTGTCGTCGACGAACTCCACGGCGCGCAGCACCGCGTCCTGATCGATGAGCATCGCCGAGAGCACGGCTTGCTCGGCATCCTCGGAGTACGGCGGCCGGCGATCGCGAAAGGGATCGCGATGCGGCGCGTCAGCCTGGGGATGCGGGTGGTGCGCTATCGAGAATTCGACGGGCGAGCTGGACATCTTCCCAGGTCGGGCGCTTCCAACCGGGATTGCGAAGGAGCGCTGCGGGGTGGTAGGTGACGATCAAAGGCACCCCGTAGTACCGGTGCACCTGTCCACGCAATTTACCGATCGACAGCTTGGTGTCGAGGAGTGTTTGCGCGGCAAACGTGCCGAGCGCGAGAATGACCTTGGGTTGGATCAGCTCGATCTGTCGAAGGAGATACGGGCTGCACGCGATAACCTCTTCGGGCCGCGGATTCCGGTTGCCAGGCGGCCGATGCTTGAGAACGTTGCAGATGAAGACGTCTTCGCGCTTCAGATCGATGGCGCCGAGTATTTTTGTGAGCAGCTGCCCCGCCGCGCCGATGAACGGGCGGCCGGTTTCATCTTCGGTCGCGCCGGGCGCTTCGCCGACGCACATGAAGTCGGCGTTCGGATTGCCCTCCCCCGGGACCGGATTGGTCGCCGTGGAATAGAGCGGGCAGCGCGTGCACGACGCGACGTGTTTCGCGATCGCGTTCAGCGTGTCGAGTGATGTCATCGAACCGCCGAGTTGCCCGGCGGCGCCGGCGCCGGCGGAAATGCCCGGCGCGACTGCGCTGCTCTCGACCGGCTGCTCGTCCGCATCTGCGGCGATCTGTTTGCTCGGGCGCGATTCGGTGCTCTTCGCCACGCCACGCTCCACGTCGTCGGCCGGCGGTGCGACGCCGGCGGCGCGCAGTGCCGCGCGCCAATCATCCGTCGGCGGCGGAGGCGCGCTGCGCGTCGACGTTTCCTTCGCGCCCGAAGTCGCCCCCGATCGCGTGGCCGATGGCATGCTCGATGGCGCGGTCGATGGCGTGCCGGCAGGGGCGCCAAGAATGCGGAGAGCCTCGTCGACGGTGAGGGCGTCGAGCACGAGCTCCGTTTCGCCCATCTCGCGCCGCTGCTCGAGGTAGCGGCGAAGCTGCTCCCTAGCGTCCATCAGCGCGCACCGAGCAGCCGTTCCGCGCGATCGAGAATGGCGTCCGCGACATCTGCCTTTGACATCAGCGGAAGATGCTCCTCGCCGCCGCCGCGCGACAGCAGCGTGACGCGATTGGTGTCGACGCCGAACCCCGCACCGGTTTCGGTGGCGTCGTTGACGGCGATGAGGTCGAGATCCTTGGCGTCGAGCTTGGCCCGCCCGTTGGCGAGCACGTCGTTCGTCTCGAGGGCGAACCCGACGATCACGGCTCCTTGCTTTCGCCGGCCGCGGGTCGAGGCGAGGATGTCGGTCGTCGGCGCGAGATCGATCGCCGCCGGCGCGTTCGATTTCTTGATCTTCGCGCTGCTTGGCGACGCGGGTCTGAAATCGGCCGGGGCCGCCGCCATGACGAGCAGGTCGGCCTCCGGCAGCAGTCGACCGACCACCGCGGCCATGTCGTCGGTCGTCGCCACGGTGTGTATCGCGGCTCCCGCCGGAGCGGCCTCGGCGACGGCTGACGCGACGAGATCGACCGTGGCGCCGCGGCGCCAGGCGGCCGCGGCGACGGCGAAGCCCATCTTGCCGCTGCTGTGGTTCGAGATGAACCGGACGGGGTCGATCGGCTCACGCGTCGGGCCGGCGGTGACGAGGACTCGGCGGCCGGCCAGTCCGGCGTTCGGCTCGATCAGACGGCCGATATGAGCGAATATGGTTTCAGGTTCTGGCATGCGACCCGGGCCCGTGCCTTCTCCCGCCGCGAGGTCGCCCGTCTCCGGCTCGACGATCGTGTGCCCGAGCTCGCGCAGCCGGCCGACGTTCTGTTGCGTCTGGCGGTGCGCCCACATGTGGTCGTTCATCGCCGGCACGAACAGGGCCGGGCAGGTGGCGGCGAGGAGCACCGCGGCGAGCAGGTCGTCGGCCTGGCCGGTCGCGGCGCGGGCGATGAAATCCGCCGTCGCCGGCGCGACGACGATCGCCGTGGCGCGGCGCGCGAGCCCGATGTGATCGAGCGGACGGCCGGCGTCGAATAGCCCGGTGTGGACCGGGCGCCCGGTGAGCGCCTCGAAGGTGATGGCACCGACGAACTCGGTCGCGGCGCGCGTCATTATCACGTCGACCTCGGCGCCGGCTTTGGTGAGCAGCCGAGCGAGCCAGGCCGACTTGTAACTGGCGATCCCTCCCGTGACCCCGAGGAGGATGTGAGCCCCGGCGTACGGACGGATCGCGGGACTCCTACTCGGAGCGGCGGCGCGGAACCACGTGATAGACGATGTCGCCCTTGGCCAGCTCCTCGAGCGACCGCGTCGTCAACTTCTTCTCGCGCGACGACGACCGGTCGCGCGGAAACTCGTTCAGCACGCGCGCATACTTCGCGGCCACGAGCACTCCCAGATACTTGTTCGCGGCGTGATGCGCGATCTCGCCAGGCGTGAACACTCGCATGCGGAGATGACTCCCGATCTAGCTCGATGAATGGTGGTGAATCTCGGCTTCCAACCGGTCGATGAGCCCGGCAACCTGCCGCCGGAGGCCCGATACTCGCTCCCGGCTCACGACCTCGGCGTCGAGAATGGCTCCGACGCTCGCCACGGCGCGCTCGAGGTCGTCGTTGATCACGACATACTCGTACTCCTCGACCGCCCGCAGTTCCTGCAGAGCGGAATGTAACCTCGCGACGAGTTCCGTGGGGGATTCCGTTCGACGGCCCCGCAGCCGCTCCAGGAGCACCTCCCCCGACGGCGGGAGCACGAAGACGGTCACGGATTGCGGAAAAGCTGTCCGGATCTGCCGCGCCCCCTGCACGTCGATGTCCATGACCACGTGCCGGCCGCCGTCGAGCACGCGGGCGATCTCCGAACGCAGGGTGCCGTACAGGTTCCCGTGCACTTCTGCCGATTCGGCAAAGTCGCCGGCGGTGCGGCGCTGTTCGAAAGCGTCGCGGGTGAGAAAGTGGTAGTCCTTGCCGTCGAGCTCACCCGGACGCGGGCGGCGCGTGGTGCACGACACTGAATAGCCGACGTCCTTCCTCCGCTCCAGGAGTGCGTGGGCGATCGTCGTCTTTCCGCCTCCGGACGGCGCCGAGAGAATCACCGGAAACGGATTCACTCGAGGTTCTCCACCTGTTCGCGGATGCGCTCGAGCTCCTCTTTGATCAGAATCACCTCGGCCTGGATCGTGGCGTCGTTCGCCTTGCTGCCGGTGGTGTTGGCCTCACGCAGCAACTCCTGAAGGAGAAAGCCGAGTCGCTTTCCGATTCCGTCGGCGGCGGGCGAGGCGAGTGTGGAACGAAACGCGGCGAAGTGGGCGTGAAATCGGCTGATCTCCTCGGACACGTCCAGGCGGTCGGCCAGCACCGCGATCTCGAGCGCGACGCGCTGCTCGTCGACTGCCACGCCCTCGGCCAGCTCGCGAACCGCCTGCCGAAGCCGATCGCGCTGCTCTACCAGCCGCTCTGGCGCGCGCGCCGCGATCCGCTCGACCGCCCGCTCGATGTGGGACAGCCGCTCCTCGAGATACACGGCCAGGCGTGCGCCCTCGGCGCCGCGCATGCGGTCGAGCGCCGTGACCGCGCGGTCGACGATCGCCACGAGCTCCGGAGCGCTGCCTTCGCCCTCCTCTTCACTCGTCGCGAACAGATTCGGCAGTCGCAGCAGGGCACCGACATCTATCGCGTCACCCAGGCCGTGCTGCCGCTGCAGCTCGCGTAGCTGCTCGACGTAGGCGCCGAAGCGCCCGGCATCGATGCGGCCGCCATCCTGTGCGTCGCGCTCGATGCGCGCGATGAGTGTGACGTGCCCGCGCGCGACGCCGCGCCGTAGTGCCTCGCGCACTTCCGCCTCCCAGCGGGCGAGCTCCTGGGGCAGCTTGATCGACGGATTGAAGAATCGATGGTTCACCGACCGGAGCTCGATCGACACGCGAGCGCTCCCCACCGCGCCCTCGGCGGCTCCGAAACCGGTCATGCTCTTTATCATATCGTGGGCGTCATCCTACGGCCGGACAAGGAGATTTGTCAATTGGTGCGAAGGGTCGCGTCAACCGGTGAACGACCATCGCACGCCGTAGAAATTGGTCTGCCGTGGCATGAGGTAGGTGGGCACCTGATCGTAGCGCTCGCCGAGCAGATTTCGGAATTGCCATGAAATGGTCGCGCTCAGAATGCGGATCTCGAGCAGCGTGGAGATGGTGCGATAGCCCGACGCCGTGACGGGGCCGCCGGCGGTCGGAAAGCTTACTCCCGAGCGATATTCGTGGATCAACGATGCCATGAGCCCGAAGTCGTTCGTCGGGAACCGGTGGAGGAAGTTGCTCCGTACATAGAGCTCGCTCCGCGTCTGATACCGCGGACGGTAGAGTCCCGACGAGTCCCACCGTACCGCCGAGATGTCGGCGTTGATCAACCGCCAGAGCTGGCCGCGTACGGCCGCCGTCACGCCGGTGGCGGCCGGTTCGGTGACGTTGACGAAATTGGTATCGAACACGCGCGGCGCCGCGAGGCGGATGCTGTCGCGGCGCACGATGCCGCCGAGCAGCCAGAGATTGTGGATACGGAGTCCCACTTCGCCCTGCACGAAATTCGTCGTCACGCTGCTGTCGGCCACACGACTGTCCGCCGATCGACCGACCGAGCCGACCACGCTGACGAACGAGAGCGGCGTGAATTGCGCCGTAATGTCGCCGTGTGTCGTCGAGTCGACGCCCTTCCCTTCGACGAACGCCGACACGCCCAAGCGCGAGGTCATGAAACTGGCGCGCGCCGACGGGACCAGGATGTGCTTTCCCGCCTGCGCGAAGAATCGGCCGGTACCGCTCACCCGCAACGGACCGCGCGTCGCGCCGGCCGTGGCGAGGTACTGCGTCCGATAGAGCGTCGTGTCGAGCGACACGTTGTTGAGCGCCGAATCTTCGGCCGTTGTCGGATTGGCGATGATCCGCGTGCGAATGCCGGAATAGTCGAACTTGGAGCCGACGATCATCGCCTGCGCCCAGGTCGCCGACGTGTCGGGATCGCCCACGCCGAGCCGGAAATACGTGTCGGTGCGCGTCGATGCGATGCCGGGGATCGAGTCGAGGGGATCGCCGGTCGGTGAGATGCCGACGATGGTGCCGCGGTGGCGACCGATGCGCGACAAAAAACCGTCGACGCTGAACGCGCCGCGCGCCCATCCCACGCGACCGACCACGCCGGTCTGGTCGCTGCTCGAGCCCAGAAGGCGCGGCGGCGAGGTGCCGTACTGTTGCGCCGCGAACTGCAGAGCGAGCCCATTGTCGAGCCGCTCGCCGAAAAAGCCGCCATAGAGGTTGGTCTGCTGATCGCCGGTCGAGACGTCGGTGCGCGTTTCCGGCGTCGTGTTCCGGACGCGCCAACTTCGCAAATAGACGCGGACTTCGTCACCCGCTTGTTCGATCAACGCATCCTCGACCGACCAGAGGTTGATCTGCGTCGCGTCGACCGCGCCGTTCGTGCGCGGATCCATGGCTGCGAGCTCGAAGCCGTCGTAGAACACGCGCAGACGGCGCACGTCTCCCATGTACGATTCCATCGCGGGCGCGGCGATCCAGCCCGCGTGGAGTCCCGTGACTCCGGGCAACCGCTCGAGTAGGTCGGCGAGCGTGATGGCGCCGGTGGCGAGCACCGAATCGCGGTTCCAGTACCATCGCTGCGCGATCCCGAGCGCCGGCGGCAATTCCGCATGGGCCATGGGCGCCTTGATCGTGTCACGACGGACTTTTTTGAGCGAGTCCAATCGGTGCAGCGAGTCGGCGCGGGCAAGGCTGTCTTTGAGCAGCGAGTCCGGGCGCGGCGGCACCGACACGACGATCGTGGTGTCGCGCTTCCTCGTGGTGTCGCGGCCACCGCCTTGCGCGCGAAGCGGCGCGTGCAAAACGGCCCCGGCCATCAGGCCGAGGCCGAGCACCGCGACGGCGCGCGCGAGCGCGGCGAGCCGCGCGGCGAGCGTCGTCAGTGGGCGCGTCCCCGAACGAATTCCACGAACGTGCCGACGGGTACGCCGGTCGGACCACGCGGCACCGTCGCCAGATCCGATTCGGTGTACGCCGTCCCCGCGACGTCCAGGTGGACCCACGGATAGCCTTCGGCGAACTCGCGCAGAAACATGGCCGCCGTGATGGTCCCAGCTGGACGTCCGCCCGAGTTCTTGATATCCGCGACGTCGGATTTGATCAGCTCCTTGTAGTCTTCCCACAGCGGGAGCGGCCAGCCCGGCTCACCCGAGCGCTTGCCCGCGTCCAGCACTTCCTGCACCAACGCGTCGTCGTTGCCCATCACGCCCGTCGCCGTGTGGCCGAGCGCGATGACGCAGGCGCCAGTGAGCGTCGCGGCATCGATCGCGGCGATCGGCGACAAGCGCTTCGCGAACGCGAGGACGTCGGCGAGGACGAGTCGACCTTCGGCGTCGGTGTTGATGATCTCGATGTACTTGCCATTCGACGCCTGTACGACGTCCCCGGGCTTGACCGCTTCGCCCGACGGCATGTTGGTCGTCGCGCCAATGAGACCCACGACGTTGACCGGAAGTTCCAAACGCCCGATCGCCTCCATCGCGCCGAGCACACCGGCGGCGCCGCACATGTCGAACTTCATCCACTCCATGCCCTGCGCCGGCTTGATCGAGATGCCTCCGGAGTCGAAGCAGAGGCCCTTGCCGACGAGCGCGATCGGCCGACCGTCCTTCGGTCCGCGCCGGTACTCGAGCACGATGAGCCGCGGCTCCTGCGTCGTGCCCTGCGCGACGCAGAGGAACGATCCCATCTTCTCCCGCTGCATCGCGGCGCGATCGAGTGTCGTGACCTGCATGCCGAGCCGTTTGGCGATGTCGCGCGCCGTGTCGGCGAGATAGTCCGGCGTACAGACGTTGCCGGGCAGCATGCCGAGCCGCCGGGCAAGGGAGTGGCCTTCGCTGATGGCCGCCGCGGCGCGGACGCCTGCGTCGCGCGCACGCTGGTCCGCGGCGAGGATCGTCGCCTGCTCGAGCGGGGCGCGCTGCTCGTCGGCCGGCGGCGGCGTTTTGAGTTCTTTAAAGTCCCAGGCGCCGGCGGCGAGGCCAAGCCCCGCCGCTTCGACCGCCGCGGCGTCGACCGCGCCGGCGTAGAAGGCGAGCCGCGGTACGCCAAGCCGCGCGGCCGCGCGCGCAGCGATCGCGCCGGCGCGCCGGAGGGCGCCGGGTTGATCGCCCGCCGCCGGTCCGAGGCCGGTGAGCAGGACTCGCTCCACTCCCCGCTCCCCGCCGGCCAGATGCAGCGTCTCGTCCCGCGCACCACGGAAGTCTCGCCGGACGAGAGCGCGCCGCAACGCGCCGCCGAGCGCGGTGTCGACCGGCCCGAGCTCGTCGGGAAGCGGCGCGCCCGCCGCCAGCGCGACGACGAGCAATGGAGTGTCGAGGCCGCCGAAATCGGGCGCGGCGGCGGTGAGCGCGAGTGTCATGGTGGCAACCGGTGCGGTTGGTTCAGGACGTCATGCCCTTGATGATCTGATCGCCGAACGCCGTCGTCGATACTTCGGTGGCGCCCGGCATCTGGCGCGCGAGGTCGTAGGTGACGCGCTTCGACTTGATTGCGTTCTCGAGGCCGCGCACGATCAACGCCGCCGCCTCCGTCCAACCCATGTACTCGAACATCATCACGCCGGAGAGGATGACGCTCCCCGGGTTGATCTTGTCGAGATTTGCGTACTTGGGCGCCGTGCCGTGCGTTGCCTCGAACACCGCCACGCCGTCGCCGACGTTGCCCCCCGGCGCGATGCCGAGGCCGCCGACCTGCGCCGCGGCGGCGTCGGACACATAGTCGCCGTTGAGGTTCGGCGTGGCGATCACGGAATACTCATCGGGACGCAGCAGCAGCTGCTGGAACATCGAATCGGCGATCCGGTCCTTGATGATCACGGCGTCGGCGCGCGCCCCGGGTCCGCCCTTGCCGAGGTCGGACTCGGAGACGACGGTGTCGGCGAACTTCTCGCGCGCCAGCTCGTAGCCCCAGTCGCGGAAGGCGCCCTCGGTGAACTTCATGATGTTCCCCTTGTGCATCAGCGTGACCGAGGGGAGATCGTGCTTGAGCGCGTAGCGGATCGCCATGTCGATGAGCCGCCGCGAGCCGAACTCGGACATCGGCTTGATGCCGATCGCGGAGTTGGGGCGAATCTCCTTCTTGAATTCACGTTCGATGAACAGTCGCAGCTTCTCCGCTTCCGGCGAGCCGGCCTTCCATTCGATGCCGGCGTAGACGTCCTCGGTGTTCTCGCGGAAGACCACGATGTTGAGCTTCTCGGGCTCCTTCATCGGGCTCCCGACGCCCTCGAAGTAGCGGACCGGCCGGATACAGGCGTAGAGGTCGAGCACCTGCCGGAGGGTGACGTTGAGCGAGCGGATGCCGCCGCCAACCGGGGTCGTGAGCGGTCCCTTGATCGAGACGCGGAACTCCTGCATCGCGTCGACGGTTTCCTGGGGCAGCCAATCCTGGAACCGAGTGAACGCCTTCTCGCCGGCGAACACTTCCATCCAGGCCACGCGCCGCTCGCCGCCGAACGCTTTCTCGATCGCCGCGTCGAACACGCGGACGGAGGCGCGCCAGATGTCGGCGCCGGTGCCGTCGCCTTCGACGTACGGAATGATCGGGTTGTTCGGGACCTCGAGCGCGCCGTTCTCGTATGCGATTCGCTCGCCCGTCGACGGGACCCGGGCGAATTTGTACGTGGCCATGACTCTCGCGAAAAAAAGGGCACAGCACCCACCGGAACCCTTAAACGTATCGGCGACCGGCAGGGCGATCAACGTGGATCGGCGCGAGCGTCAACACCTGAAGGGTTGGCTCAGGCGGCCGCGCGCCACCTCTTCGACCCAGCGCGTCTGCATGCGCGAATGGGCGACGTGGAATGCCAACGTTGGCGTTCCGCATCACCCATTCGAAAACCCATACCAATACCCGTACGAAGACCCACAGGTGGTGCTGATCGCGCGTCTTCGTCGATCACGCAGCCGTCTGTCCTGCTGAGAGCAGCGTGTAGAGTCAACGCTGACGGATGCCCGAGGCGAGACTCGAACTCGCAAGGCCCGAAGGCCGGGGGATTTTGAGTCCCCTGCGTCTACCAATTCCGCCACCCGGGCGCGTGTCGGGACGAGCCACGAAAGATACTCGCGGCGAGGTCCGCGCTCAACGCTCGGGATCGGGTACCGGAGGCGGCCCCCCGCGACGGCCGGGGCCCGCGGCCGTGGAATCCTGCTCGAGCTGCTGGACCTGGCGGTTGAAGCGCTCGCGCATGGCCGAGAATTGCCCACGCTGCACCGGCGTGAGAAACCCGGCCAACTCCTTTTGCTCGCTCTCCAGCAGGTCGGCGCGCCGCCGTTGCGATTGCACCAGCTGGTCCATGAACTGTGAGGCTCTCGCTTGGCGCGTGGCGTCGGGCAACGTGCTGTCCTGCATCGTCGCGGCGAGCCCTTGCCTGGCTTCCCGCTCCGTTCGCAGGAGATCGCGCCGCTGGACGTCGTACTTGCGATTCACTTCCTGCAGCTTGTTCATCTGGTCGTCGTTCAAATTGAGCCGGCGCCGCACCGCTCGCGAGAAGGCCTGTCGCACTTGACGCTGGAGCGCCTGCCGCTGCTCTTGCTGAGTGCCTCGCGCTTCGCCGCGCGGTACTTTGGCCCGCCCTCCGCGCTGTGCGCCGGCAACGTTGAGCATGCCGCCCGCGAAGAGTGTGAAGAGCGCGAAGACTGTGATCGCGAACGCTCGGGAGATGCGTTCCACCAACCGACGACCCACGGGCGAGCGCGGCGCCCCGGTCATGGCTCGTCTCGCTGCGTCGACGCCCGGTTGTCGAGGCGGAGCGATACCGGCTCGGGCTCGGTGATCGGCGTGGCTTCGATCTGATCGATAGCGCCGAGCAGTTTCTTGAGCTGCGCCGCGTTGAGATTCTCGAGGCGTCCCGAGGCGCCGAGCGACGGATCGGTCAGATCGTTCGGATCGCTCGGATCGTCGGCGGAGGCGAGCTGAGAGCTCGTCGCGCCGGTCGACGTGCGCGCCACGGGAGCCGCGGCGAGACTGGAGGGCGCCGAGCTCGCGGAGGCTGACGGCAAGGCACTCGACCCCGCCGGTGGCGTCACCGGTGGCAATTGAACCGTATCGTCCGGCAGGCGATCGATGCCGCGGCCATGGTCGAGCAGCGCCACCGAGCTCCCGCCGGCGATGAGCAGCGTCACCGCCGCGGCCACGCGCCAGTCGCTCCACACGCGGTGCCGACGCGCCGCACCGAGCGACGTCGTCCCACTCTGCGCCGCACGCTGTCGCGGTGGCTTGGGCAGCGCCGCCGCGACCCAGTTCACATCGACGCGAGGTGCCTGGACCGCGAGCATTCCGCGAACGTCGCGCAACAGCTCGAGCTCGGCGCGACAGTCGACGCAGCCGTTCACGTGCGCCAGGATCGCGGCGCGCGTTTGCGCGTCGAGGCGATCGTGGAGCAGCTCAGGCAGTTGGTCGCGGACGCCCGCGTTTGCGCAATCATTCATCGAGAAACTCCTTCACAGCGCGCATCGCGTTGTGATAATGCACCCGGGCGGCGCCTTCCGTGGTTCCCACCGCCTCGGCGATCTCCTTGTACGACAGCCCTTCACTCACGCGAAGGCTGAACACTTCCCGCTGGGTCGGCGAGAGCCGCCCCACAGCCTGCTGCAATCGCTTCTGCATCTCGTCGGCGACGACCGAATCCAATGCGTCGTACTCGGTCGTTGCGTCGTCCTCTCGAATCTCATCGCGATCCTTTCGCCGCTTCTCCGCCCGTCGTCGATCGAGCATGAGCCGCCGCTCGATCGTGAACAGCCAGGTGCGAAACGAGCTCTCACCGCGAAATCCATCGAGCGAATTGAAGGCGCGAACGAACGTATCCTGCACCAGCTCGTCGACCTCGTTGCGCTCACCCGCACTGACGGCGAACCGCGCGAGCGCCGAGGCGTGCCGCTGCACCAAGTCGGTCGCCGCTCGCTCGTCGCCGCCCTTCCACCGTGCGATGAGCTCCAGATCGCGTTGATCGTCGCTGCTCCGTCCGGCATCGCTCATTCAGTCCAATCGGTAGACGCCACGAGGCACGGGCCGTTAAGGTCTGATCTGACGCCAGTTTGGAGCTTCGACGTTGAGCTTGGTCTCGGACAGTCGCCCCTGGATCGCTCGGCGCGCCGTCGCTTGACCGTGCAGCTGTCCTCCCGCGGCGACAATATACAGCCCATGGACGCACGCGAGCACGAACAACCCCCGCTAAATCGACCGGTCGAATGGATCGCGCATCGTGGGGCGAAGCGCGAATTCCCGGAAAACTCCCTGCCGGCCTTCCAGCGTGCCTTCGAGCGCGGCGCTTCGGGAATCGAGCTCGATGTCCATGCGACCGCGGATGGGGTCGTCGTCGTCCACCACGACCCTGATGTTCGCGTGGGCGGGCTGGTCGATGGGCTCCGCAAACGCGCCATCGCAGAGCTCGCGTTTGCCGAGCTCGGGCGCGTGGAGTTGGCGCCTGGAGTGGGCGTTCCAACCCTGCCCGACGTCCTCGCCTGCGTGCCACCCGGGCGCACCGTGTACGTCGAGATCAAAGGGTCGAACATCGAGCAGCGGGTCGCGGACGTGATTCGTGCCAGCTCGACTGCGTGCGCCGTGCACTCGTTCGATCATTCGGCAATCGCCCGCATGCGCGAAATCGCGCCGGAGATTCCCCGCGGCATCCTATTCGAGAATTCGGGCTTGGACGTGCGCGCGGCGATCGCCGCGACCGGTGCCCGCGACGTCTGGCCGCAGTGGAAGCTCGTGGATGGGCTGCTCGTCGCCGCGGTGCATGGCGCCGGCGGTCGTGTCATCGCGTGGACCGTGAACTCGCGTGCCGGTGCGGCGCGTCTCGTTGCGCTCGGAGTCGATGGGCTCTGCGGCGACGACGTGCGCGAGTTCGCCGGGTCGGGCGGCTAGCGAGCCTGTCGGCGGCGATCGCTGCTAGGTCGCGGGCTTCTCGCCGGTCGCTGGCTTGTCGACGCCCGTCTTCTCTGCCTTCGCCGCCTCGGCGATCAATGTTTCGAGCCGCGTGACCTCGGCTTCAGCGGCCGTGAGGTTGCTCATGTGCGCCGTGTATTCCTCGGCCGGAAGGTCAGCGCCCGCTGTGCGCGCGCGGAACACTTCGTAACCGAAGCGCTGGGCGAATCGATCGACCGACTGGCGGGCGCGGTACAGCTCGAGGCGCAATCGCCCCTCGTCGAAGGCGCGCTGGGCGGAGCGGCCGGCGCGGTCCAACTCCTGACGCAGTTTGTCGAGCAGTGCCATGTGGCCGTTCCTCTGAAGGCGACTGAACGTCTACCCACCGTACGTCTCACCGTACGCCGATTCGCGGCGCAGGTTGCAGGCCGCGCCGATGGGCGGCACCTGGCGCCGCGTCGTGCGGCCGGGTCTCCCTCTGAAACGATCGAGGCCTTCGCAATGCGAAGGCCTCGTGAGCTGCAACGGTCGCGAGCGTACGGTCACGCCGCAGTGACGCCGCCCGCGGTCGATGGATAGACGCTGACTTTGTAGCGGGCGCGGCTCTTGTGCTCGAACTTCACCACGCCGTCGATCAGCGCGTAGATGGTGTAGTCAGTGCCGAGGCCGACGTTGTTGCCCGGGTGCCACCGGGTACCGCACTGGCGGACGATGATGTTGCCGGCGACGACGTGCTCGCCGCCGTACTTTTTCACGCCGCGGTACTTCGGATTGGAATCGCGGCCGTTGCGCGACGAGCCGACGCCCTTTTTGTGTGCCATGGTAGTATCGGTGCTCGCTCGATCAGCCGAGAGTGATGTCGTGGATGCGAACTTCGGTGAAGCCCTGACGATGGCCGCGCTTGCGCGCGTAGTTCTTCCGGCGCTTCTGCTTGAAGACGATGATCTTGTCGCCGCGACCGTGCCGGACGATCTCGCCGCTCACCGTCGCGCCTTTGAGCGCGGGGACGCCGGTCCGGACGTTCTGCCCGTCGTTGCCGAGGAGCACGTCGTTGAACTCGATCTTGGCACCGGCCTCACCTTCGAGGCTGGGGATTTTGTAGGTGCGGCCCGGTTCGACACGGAACTGCTTGCCGCCGGTACGGATGATGGCGTAAGGCATGACGCGCTCAGTCGTGAGTGGTGCGGGGTCAGCCTGTAAAGCTAGGTAAGACGAGGGGTTGTGTCAACGATGTGAGCTGGCGGGCTCTTCGTCGATGATAGGGTTCGGTGCTGAGCCAAACTGCGCGCGACGGCAGTCGGGCGTTAGCGGTTGTCCGTGAGGAGTGACCGATGGACCCCGACGGGTCGGGTGCCGATCGAGCGGCGCGCACGCGTGAATGCCATCGACCCGTCGGAGTCCATCGGTCACGCAAAACGGCTAACGGCCAACTCCAAGACTGCCATCGCGCGCCGTTGCTTTCCTCGGGGGGCCCGGTCTCTACGCGACCGCGTACTGCTGTGTCACGTCTCGTCCCGCCGATTTCACCACCAGCTTGAACTCGTCCGGCTTGAGCAGCGGATCGTCGCGCAGCTCGAGGCCGAAGCCGACGGCCTTTTCGAGCTTCCGAATCAGATCCTTCTCATTCTCGAGCACGTACATCGCGACGTCGGGGTGGACGCGTACGACGAGCGGATCCTTGCGGCCCTCGAGCCCGACGCGGCGTACGGCGCGCTCGACGCGGCGGGCGATCGTCTCGGCGGTGAACACGCGGCCGGTGCCGTGACAGGTCGGGCAGGCCTCGGTCATGTTCTGGAGGTGGCTCTGCCGCACGCGCTGGCGCGTCATCTCGATCAGTCCGAGCTCGCTCACCGAGAAGGCTTTGGTGCGCGCCCGGTCCCGGCCGAGGTGGGTGCGGAGCTCCTGGAGCACCTTGTCGCGGTTCGACTTCGTCTCCATGTCGATGAAGTCGCAGACGATGATCCCGCCCAGGTCGCGGAGCCGCGCCTGGCGCGCCACCTCGCGGGCCGCTTCGAGATTCGTTTTCAGAATCGTCTTTTCAGGATCCTTCTTCCCCGTGTAACGGCCGGAGTTGATGTCGACGGATACGAGCGCTTCCGTCGGCTCGATGATCAGATAGCCGCCCGACGGCAGGTCGCAGCGGCGCTTGAACAGGTCGCGCAGCTCCTGTTCGATGTTCGCCTTGTCGAACAGCGGCGTCTGGTCCTCGTACAGCTTGATCCGGTCGCTGAGCTCGGGCGCGATCCCCTTGAGATACTCGAGGATCTCATTGTGCACCTGCTTCGAATCGACGGTCACCTGCTCGACCTTGGTGCTGAACACGTCGCGCATGAGACCGCGGGTGAGGCTCGTCTCGCGGTGGACCACGTTCGGCGCGCGGACGAAATGCGTCTTCCGCTTGATGCGCTTCCACTGGCCGATCAGCGTCGTCAGCTCGCGCTCCAGGGTCTCCTTGGTCACGTCTTCGCCGACGGTGCGCACGATCACGCCGCCCGAGTCCTTGGGCAGCACCTCCTCGACCTGGGCGCGGAGCCGCTTGCGCGCCTCGCGGTCGCCGATCTTCCGACTCACGCCCACGCGCTCGGCGAAGGGCATGTAGACGAGGAAGCGGCCGGCGAGCGAGACCTGCGCGGTGACGCGCGGTCCCTTGGTCGAGATCGGCTCTTTGGAAACTTGTACGATCAGGTCCTGGCCACGCTTGAGCACGTCCTGAATGGCCGGCGCCTTGGCCCGCCGGCGGCGGCCGCGTTCCGTGTCCTCGTCGTCATCTTCGCTGTCGTCGTCCCCTTCGGCCTCCTCGTCCTCGGGATAGACGAGATCGGAGGCGTGGAGAAAGGCACTCTTTTCAGTGCCGATGTCGACGAACGCGGCCTGGATGCCGGGGAGCACTGCTTCGACGCGTCCGAGGTAGATGTCGCCGACCATGCGGCGCGCCTCGGGGCGGTCGACCAGAAGTTCAACGAGCTGGTCGTCCTCGATGATGGCGACCCGCGTTTCCCGCGGGTTCGCGTTGATCAAAATCTCTCGTTTCATTGGTGTCCGCGGCGGCTTGGCCCGGCGACTCGGCGGGATGGGGGCGGCGGAGGTATTCAGGGTGATTGGCGGTCCGTGCGCGCGACGAACGAGTTCCGTCGGCCGCGATCACGGCGACACGCGAGAGGAATGTCCACGCCGTCCATGTGATCGACCACGTCGACTCCGGCCGACTCGCGCTTACGCGCGCCAACGACGATCGCGGGATCGACGTCGGATTCGGCATGGTGCGGAGGGACGTGCGATCGCCCCGTCGGAACGGGGCGAGCACGGGAAGCAGGACGAGCGCGCCGACGACGGCGAGTACGGCGTCGATCGCCGCGGCGCGCAATGCGCCAACAGTCCGCGACGAGTCGCCGTGCGGACGGAGGGCGGAAGAAAAAGCAAAGCTAGTCACTACGTGATACTTAACTGGCGAACTGGTGTTTTGGCAATGACTTAGCCCGAGACCGCTCAACTTCTGGTCAGTCGGCCAGCTCTTTGAGCAAATGCCGGGCGATCACGATGCGCTGGATTTCCGACGTCCCTTCGCCGATCTCACAGATCTTGGCGTCGCGCATGAACCGTTCGACCGGATAATCCTTGGTGTATCCGTAACCACCGTGGAGCTGCACCGCGGTGATCGTGGCGCGCATCGCCAGCTCGGAGCAGAACAGCTTGGCCATCGCCGCCTCTTTGCCGAACGGGCGCTTGTTCTGCGCCAGCCAGGCCGCATGAAACATGAGGTGCTTGCCCGCTTCGATCTCGGTCGCGAGATCGGACAGCTGGAACTGCACGCCCTGAAAATGCACGATCGCCTGGCCGAACTGCTTGCGCGTGCTCGTGTACTGAAGCGTCTGCTCGAACGCGCCCTCGGCGATGCCGAGCGAGAGCGCGGCGATGCCGATGCGGCCGTTGTCGAGCGTCTTCATGAAGTTCACGAACCCTTCGCCCTCGACGCCGAGCAAATTCTCCGCCGGCACTTCGACGTCCTCGAGGATCAGCTCCGATGTATCCGAGGCGCGCCAGCCGAGCTTGTCCTCTTTCTTGCCGGCGCGGAACCCGTCCATTGCGGGCAGCGACGCATCATGGCCGACCCCCGCCGCGCGCGCGCCTTCGGGATCGGCGGTGGGCTTGGTGACGATGAAGGAGCTGATGCCCTTGGTGCCCTTGGTGGGGTCGGTCACCGCCGTGACGACGAAGATCTCGCCGACGCTACCGTGCGTGATGAACCGCTTCCTGCCGTTGATGAGGTAGCGGTTCCCTTTGCGAACCGCGGTCGTGCGCGTGCCGCCGGCATCGCTGCCGGCATCGGGCTCGGTGAGACCGAACCCGCCCATCACCCGCCCGGCGGCGAGCAGCGGCACGTAGCGCTTTCTCTGCGCATCGTTGCCGAAGTTGACGATGGGCGACGTGCCGAGCGTCGTGTGCGCCGAAATGGTGAGGCCGTGCGAGGCATCGACTTTGGCCATCTCGTGGATCACGATCATGTAGCTCAGAATGTCCAGGCCCGCGCCTGCGAGCTCCTCGGGCCACGGCACGCCCAGGAGCCCGAGCTCGCCCATCTTGCGAACTGACTCCCAGGGAAACCTGGCCTCGGCGTCGCACTTGGCGGCGATGGGAGCGACCTCGTCGCGCGCGAACTGACGAACCATCTCGCGCGTCGCGAGGTGCTGTTCGGTGAAATACAGTGCGTCGTCCATGGCGCCAGGTCTGCCTTGTGTCAGGCGGCTTCGGTTTCGTCGGCCGAGCGCACGATCTCGAGAAAGCGCTCGCCGTATTTGTCGATCTTCACGGGTCCGACCCCACGAATCAGGCCAAGCGCATCGGCGTTCGTCGGCCGGCGCACGGCCATCTCGGCGAGCGTGCGATCGGGGAAAACTACGTACGCGGGAACCTGCTCCTCGCGGGAGATGGTGCGACGCAGATCGCGGAGTCGCGCGAGAAGTGCTTCGTCGGCACCAGAGAGGGTCGGTGCCTCGTCGGCCGGCGATGCGGCCGCTGTGTTGCCTGTCGACGTGCGTCGCGGCTTGGAGCGCGCCGGCCCGCGGAGCGACGGCGCCGCGCCCTGCTCTACCTCGACGCGAACGCCGAGGCAGTTGTCACATCCGGAGCACGACGGGCGGGCGGCGGGGTCGCCAAAGTAGCGCAGCACGAAGCTGCGCCGGCAGCCTTTGGTGTAGGCGTACTGCTGCATCGCATCGAGCTTTTGCAGATCGGCTTTGCGCCGCCGTTCGAGCGTGTCCCAGTCGATGCGAAACGCCGTGAGCGGCTTTTTCGGCGCGGCGAGCGACGCGCCTGAGCCACACCGTCGCCACTCGAGGAACTGGCGCGATTGCAGCGAATCGAGCAGCGGCATCGCACCCTGCGCGCCGCCAAACCCCGGCGGCAGGCCGTCGAGGTCGATTGGCGCGCCGTCGTTCAGCGCCGAGCCGGCGACGCGCCACATCGCGCGGAGAATACCCAGCTCGAGCGAGTCCGCACTGCCGAGCTCGCGCTTGATGCGCTCCGGCGTGGCGAGCAGACGAACGAGCACGCGTGCCCCGCCCTCCATGTCGACGCGATAGGCGCCGCATTGCGTGAGGATGCGCAGCACGGATTCGACATCGCGCGCTCCGGCCTTGCTCTTGATCCGCGACGCGATCTGTTCGGGCGTGAGGTCGATGCCGCCACTCTCGTCGGCAACACGACAGAGCGTTGCGTACACCTCTTCGACGAGCGATCGGTCCGGGTACGCGCCCTTGATGAAGAACTCGTGGGTGAAGCGGTCGGGAAAAGCGTGGAGCAGATAGCAGGCGGCGGGCTGTCCGTCGCGGCCGGCGCGACCCGCTTCCTGGTAGTAAGCCTCGAGCGTGCCCGGCATGGCATAGTGCACGACGAGCCGCACGTTCGGTTTGTCGATTCCCATGCCGAACGCGTTGGTGGCGACGATGGCGCGCACCTTCTCCGTCATGAACGCGTCCTGCACCTCGTGGCGCCGCTCGTCGTCGAGCCCTGCATGGTACGCCGCGGCGGAGATCTTGGCCCGCTCGAGGAGCATCGCGATTCGCTCCACGGCTTTGCGCGTCGACGCGTACACGACCGCGAGCCCTTTGTTGACGCGGAGCAGGTGGACGAGGGCGTCGTCCTTGTCGGCGTCGGTGCGCGTGGGCACCACCGAGTAGGTCAGATTGGTGCGGTCGAACCCGGTGATGATCGGCGATGCCACCTCGAGCTTGAGCTGCGCGACGATGTCCTTGCGGACGTGCGGCGTCGCCGTGGCCGTGAGCGCGATCGTCGGCGGCCACCCGAGCGCTTCGCGCACCTGCGCGATGCGGAGATAGCTCGGCCGGAAATCGTGGCCCCATTCGCTGATGCAGTGCGCCTCGTCCACTGCCAGCAGCGAAACGCCGGCATCGCGGAGCCGTTCGGCGGTCGAGCCGGCGTCGAAGCGCTCCGGCGCGACGTAGAGCAGCTTGACGTCGCCGCGAATGGCGCGCGCCAGGCGATCAGAGATTTGTGATGACGTGAGCGTGCTGTTGACGAAGGTCGCCGGAAGCCCGCGCGCCGTGAGCGCGTCGACCTGATCCTTCATGAGCGAGATCAGCGGCGAGATCACGACGGTGAGCTTGGGCAGCATCAGCGCCGGCACTTGGTAGCAGAGCGACTTGCCTCCTCCCGTCGGGAGCACGACCAGCGTGTCGCGGCCGGCGAGGACCGACGCGACAGCCGCCTCCTGTCCCGGCCGAAACGCCGGGTAGCCAAAGTGTTCGCGCAGCGCGGCGCGCGCGTCCTCGATCGTGTGGGCCTGCGTCGTCGGCGAAGTCATGGCATCACGATGCCGCCTGAGCGTATCGGCGCCGGGACCCCGCCATTGCGGCCGGCATCGGATCGTCGCCGACGAGCGGACGCACCGTCAAACCGCACGCGCGAAGTGTCCGCGTGTGAACTCGCCGCCGAGCAGCCGGCGTACAGCTTCGACGTCCGGCCGCTCACCGGCGGCGAGCGCGTCGAGTGCGGAGCGATACCGACGCACGATCGCCGCCACATCGTCGCCCGGCACGTTGAAGACGAGCTGGTAGCCGCGCAGTCCCGAGCGCCAGAGACGCGGCAGAAATTCCGAGCCGTCGATCGGGCGAGAATGCAGCAATCGATTGCGGCAGGCGGAGTCCGTCGCCACGGGAAACACGTAGCCGGTGGGATCGGTGAGCTCGACCACCGGATGCTTCTGCACGCAGAGATCGCGACAGGTGGTCGGCTCGCGGTCGAATGCGGCCGACAACACGCAATGCTCGATCGTCATGCCCTCCGGTCGCCCATAGAGCAGCACGTCGAACCCCGCCCCGCCCCACGGTCCGACGACCTGCGCCAGCTCTTCCACGGTGAGCTCGACCGACGCCACGATCCGCCGCGCTCCGATCCGAAATAGCTCGCCGGCCGTGTGCGCATTGAATACGTTCACGGCGTAGTCCGCGGTGACGTCGCGGCCCGAACGCGCCAGCTCGGCGACGAGCCCGAGATGACCGCTCAGGATCGGGAGGCCGAGGTCGAGCCACTTCTGGATGTCGCGCCGCTCTTCAGGGCGCACGATCGTCGGCGTGCGCAGGCGAAGCGCGACGCCGCGAGCCTCAAGCCGTTCGCGCAAGGCGCGTACGCGCGCGACTGGCGGCGCTGGATGACGAAGAAATGGGTCGAAGCAGATCTCGGTAGCGCCAGCGTCCGCCGCGCCGTCGGCGTCCTCGACACGATACACCTGCGCAGTGAGACTGAACGCGGCATTCGGCTGCGTCGTCGATTCGCTGCGCGCTGGATGGTCGACGGTCACCTCGCCAGCGGCCTGCTCGACGCGTTCGCGCCGCTCGGCGAGCCTCGCCTCGGCGCCCCAATCGCGCCGCAGCGCGAGCTGTTCGACGGCTTGCTGCCGAAGGTGATTCTGTTCGCTGACCGGCAGGAACATTCCCGGCGCGAGTCCGGTGACGTCGATGGCGCCGAGCACGAACGGTGTGTCGCCGAGGCGACCGAGGTGCTCGCGCGCGCTCTGCGCGTCGAGCGCTCGCTTGGTGGCCGGCGACAACGTGATCTCGCTGCGCACCGTGACCGTTTCGCCGTCGGCGCTGACGATCGCTTTGAGCGGGGTGCCCGCTGAGCCGAAGAGGCGAACGTCGATCCGCGACTTTCGCGCGCGCGCGTCGGCAGAGAGAGACGCATAGCTTGCACGCGCCCGCTCGACGAGCGCGGCCTGCGAGCTGCGCACGACGCGCCAGCCTCGCGCAACGCGCGTGCGCGTCTCGAGCGCCTGCCGAGTGATGCCGCGCGGCCCGGGGCCGGCGATCGTGCGTACCGCCGTCACGGTAAACCCCACCGTCGGACCGCCGACGGTGTCGGGGGCTTCGAAGCCGAGACCGTCGCCCACCTCGATCGGCTCCGACAGGTCGACGATCAGCTCGCCGCGCGCGCTGGACACGACTTCGCCGAGCAACACACCGCGGTTGTCCGGCTGGGTGCGGGTGACGTAGTCCCGTCCCTGTCGCCCGCCGAGCATGCCGCCGGTGAAGCCGCGGCTGTAGATCTGCACGAGCGGTGCGACCTCCGCCTCGCTGGGCGGCGTACGGTCTCCCTGTTCCAGTCGCTCGAGAAAGTCGCGATACGTTTTCGTGACGGTCGCGACGTACTCCGGCTTTTTCTTTCGCCCCTCGACCTTGAGGCACACGATGCCGAGGTCGGCGATCGCCGGCAGATGTTCGTGCGCCGCGAGATCCTTGGCCGAGATGAGGAAGCCGCGATCGAGCTCTTCGCGCGACTGCGCATCGGTGAGCAGGTAGTCCTTGCGGCACGACTGCGCGCACGAGCCTCGATTGGCGCTGCGCTCCGAGATCATGCCCGACATGAGGCATTGGCCGGAGTACGAGATGCAGAGCGCGCCGTGAACGAATGCCTCCAGGCCGAGCCCGGGGACCGCCTCGCGAATCGCGCGGACGTCGTCGAGCGTGATCTCGCGCGCCAGAACCACACGCTCGACGCCCATCGCTTCGAGGACGGCGGCGCCCGACGCGTCGTGCACGGTCATCTGCGTCGAGCCGTGGATCTCGAGCTCGGGATAGAGCCGCTGGATGAGGCGCACGAGTCCCAAGTCCTGCACGATCACCGCATCGATTCCGCGGTCGACGGCATCGCCGAGCAGCATCAGCGCATCGGTCAGCTCCGCGGGCTTGGTGAGGATGTTGAGGGTGAGGTAAATCTTTCGGCCGCGCTCGTGTGCGATTCGGCAGGCCAGCCCGAGCTCATCGAGGGTGAGCTGAGCGCCTTCGTCGCGCGCGTTGAAGCGCGACGTGCCCAGATACACCGCGTCGGCGCCATTGGCTACGGCGGCCCGAACGGCGTCGAGCGACCCAGCCGGGGCGAGGAGCTCGGGAACGGAACGCTGTGCCATAAGCCTTGAAATATAAAGGCTTATGCCTTTCGATTGAACCCGCTTCAGCACATCGTGCGGCCGGCGAGGTGCCGTTGCGATCGATGTCGGCCTATTGTTGTGAGTCTCATGCCAGGCTCCCCAACCTCCGCACTCGGCCGGATCGTTGTGATCGGCAGGGGCCGTCTGGGCGGCGCGCTCGCACAGGCGCTCGCCGAGGTAGGGGCCGATGTGCTCGGCCCGCTCGGCCGCGACCGATCGAAGCAGTCGTGTGACAGCGCCGACGTTGTTCTCATCTGCGTGCCCGACGACGCCGTTCAGTCGGTTGCGACGTCGATTCCAAACGGCCCGGTGGTCGGACACTGTTCGGGCGCACTCACACTCGATGTGCTCGATCCGCACGCCGGATTCTCGCTCCACCCGCTGATCGCCGTGTCGACGCGCGGCGCTGAGTTTGCCGGCGCGGCGTGCGCGATCGCGTCGCGCACCGAGGCCGCGTTGGGCGTTGCGCTCGAGCTCGCGCGCCGCCTC
>DATNAT010000053.1:0-13508 GCA_035572355.1 Gemmatimonadaceae bacterium | reverse complement strand
GACGCGGAGCTCTGGTTCGAGGCGCTCAAGAAGCAGAACGTGCCGGCCGAATTCGTGCGCTATCCGCGCTCGAACCACGACCTGTCGCGCACCGGCGAGCCCTGGCTGCTCGTCGACCGGCTGAGTCGCCTGCGCCAATGGTTCAAGTACTGGCTGATGGACAAACCGGCCGCGACCGAGGCGACCGATCGGGCGAGCGGTAAGCCCTGATCGTCGTCGTTCTGCGGCGGTACGATTCGTGTACCGGACGAGGCTGATGCGCCGCCTCGTCCGGTCACGTCCCACTCGCATGCTGACGCTCGCCGCCACGAGCCTGGTCGCGGCGTTGCTGTCATTGGCGGCGTGCGGACGCTCGAGGCAGGCGGACGCGGCGGGCGACGTGAGCGAGAGCTCGGACCGTGCGCTCGCGCAGGCGATCGCGACGAGCGGCCCGCTCTCTGCCGCGCAGGCGCTGGTCGACAGCGGGCATCCATGGCGCGCGACGCAGCTGCTCGCGCCCGTGCTGCGCGACAGCGCGACGCGAACGCCCGCCGCGCTGATCGTCGCGGCGCGCGCCGCCGCGGGTTGGAGCGGTTGGGCCGAAGTCGACAAGCTGCTCGCGAGCGCCGGCTGGCTCGATGCACAGTTCGACGGCGAGGGGCGCGAGCTGCTTGCCCGGTCGGCGCTCGAGCGCGGCGCCGATACCGTTGCGCTCTCGCAGGCGTCGTCGGCGGTGGCCGATGCGCACGACGCCGCCACCCGCGGACCTCGCCTCGTCTTTCTCGCGCGCGCCCTCGAGCGCACGAATCAATTCGACAGCGCGGCCGCGACCTATCTGCGCGCCGCCGGCGATCTGCGAACCATACGCGACTGGCTCGCCCTGCGCGCCGCTGGCAATGAGCAGGATTCGGCCAAGCGCGCCGCGGCCTTTGCCGACGTCAAGCTCGCGACGGCGCGGCCGCGCATCGCCTGGACCGAGGCGCAAGCGCGCGAGCGGTTCGCCGATCCAGCGGGCGCCGCGGCGCGCTACGCCGCGCTCGGCGCCACGGTGTCGGCGCTCCGCCTTCGGTTGACCGTTGCCACGGACAGTGCGGCGCGCGACTCGATCAAGGCTGCCTTGCTCGCCTTCGTGCGATCGCACAGTGGCTCGTCCGATGCCAAGCAGGCCGTCGAAGTCCTCGACAAAGGATTCAGCTCGCTCGCGCCGGCGGAGGAGCTCATCGTCGCGCGCAGCGCCGCGGCATCGGGCCCGCAGGCGCGCGCGTTGGCGGCGTTCGCGCACGCGCTGGCTGCGCCGTCGAGTGCCACGGCGAGCGATCGCATCGACTACGCGCAGGTGTTGGCGCGCGCCGGCCGAACGAAAGACGCCTACGCGCAACTCGACGCGGTGACGGGACCGCTCGCCGCACAGGCCGCGTACCAGCGTGCGCGCATTCTGCTCACGGCCGGCACCGCCGAGGCGACGCGCACGGCGCTTCGCGATGTCGCCACGCGCTTCCCCGACGACACGACCGTTGCCAGCTCGGCGCTCTACCTGCTGGCCGATCTCACGACCGACGACGGTGACGACGCCGCCGCGCGCGCGCTGTTCCGCCAGGTGTACGCCAAGTATCCGCGCAGCGCGCGTGCGGTCGACGCCCGGTTTCGCGCGGCGATCATCGCGTTCGTCGGCAACGATACCAAGTCGGCGGCGCGCGAGCTCGATTCGCTGTCCACGCTCTACCCGCGATCGGACGAAGCGACGGCCTCGCAGTACTGGTCCGGCCGCGCGTGGACGGCGGAGGGAAACAAGAAGCTCGCCGCGACCCGCTGGCGCGCCATCGTCGCCCAACCGGTCGTGTCGTACTACACGGTCGAGAGTCTCAAGCGACTCGGCGCGGCGAGCTGGAAACCCGCGGCGCGCCCGGACTCGTTCCCGCGCGTTCCCGCGGTCGACAGCGCCGCGTCGCGCATCGCGCTGCTCACGCGACTCGGCATGGACGTCGAAGCACGCCTCGAGCTCGACGCGCTCGACGATCAGGCATCGAGCTCGATCGGGCGCACGCTCGCCACGGCGCACGCCTTCCTCGCGCTGGATCAACCGTCGCGCGCGATTCGCCTCGGGCAGAAGCTGATCGACGCCGGCGAGCGCGACGCGCGGGCATTCAGGCTCGCCTTTCCTGCGCCCGATCGCGACGAGCTGTCGCGCGACGCCAAGGCGCGCGGACTCGACCCCGCGCTGGTCGCCGGGCTCATTCGGCAGGAGTCGAGCTTCAATCCGCACGCCGTGTCGGTGGCCGGCGCGCGCGGGCTGATGCAGGTGCTGCCGCCGATCGGCGAGGATGTTGCCAGATCTCTCAAGTTCCCGGTCTGGTACCCGGCGCTGCTCAACGACGCCGACGCGAACCTGCAGATCGGCACGGCGCACCTCGCCACCTACACTCAGCAGTACGGCGCGTTGCCGCGGGTGCTCGCCGCCTACAACGCCGGCGGGTCGCGCGTCACGCGGTGGGCGACGAAGGCGGGGATGGACGACCCCGAGCTGTTCGCCGAGCGCATCCCGTTCACCGAGACGCGCGACTACGTTCGCATCGTCCAGCGAAACGCCGCGATTTACGCAGCGCTCTACAAGTGGAAATAGAGTTTGATCAAGACTGAGCAAGAAAAGAGGCGCCCGGCGAGTCGTTCGCCGGGCGCCCTTTCGCTTCTATGCGTCGAGCATGCTGCCGCCGATTACCATTACCAACCCGGCGCGAGCTGAACGCCCCAGACCCAGTTCTTCTTCGGGCGTTGGAACGGGTGCGCCGCGTACGCTTCGAGGATGGCGTAGCCCATCAGGTTGAACCGGAACGACACGCCGGTGCTGAACACCGGAATGCGGTCGGTGCAGGGATAGACCTGCAGCTGCGCCTGCGCGTTGGTTGCCGGTTGCGTACAATTGCTCGGAACGTTGTTGGCCGATGTCGCGATTCGAAGATCCGGCCCCTGCTCGTTGGTGTACGACACGCCGGCATCGAAGAACGGCGAAACTTCCATCGGCAGGTACGGGAAGTTGATCAACCCGAACCCCTCGGTGCCGAACACCGGAATGCGGAACTCGGTGTTGATCACCGCGACCTTGCTGCCGAACAGCCGATCGAACACCGGGCACCCGGTGGACGGCGCGTTCGAGCTCGACGAGTTCGTCACCACGCACTCGTCGTTGGTGAACGAGTTGTAGCCGTACCCGCGCAGCAGAGTTTCCTCGCCGAGGTAGATCGGCCAGGTCGAGTTCGGGTCTTCCGCACCGCCGCCGTACCGTCCGAGCGACAGTCCGCGGATGGCGAACGTGACCGGGCGCATGAAGACGTACTTCCGATAGTCGGCGAGTCCGGTCTGGTAATTGACCGAGCCGAACGTCGGCGTGTATTGGAACCGGTAGCGGCCGCCTTCGACCGGCGACGTGAACGCGGCGAACGAGTTGTCGCCGACGTACGCGATGGAGGGCTCGGCGAAGAAGACCGGCTTGTAGAACGACGCGGCGTTCGAGTCCGACTCGGCGAGAATGTCGCCGGCTGGGTCGAACAACGTCTTGAAGATCTCCGTGTTGAATCCGTAGTGCGTGACGTTCGCCGAGAGCTCGAGCCGGCGGGTGCTGGAGAAGGGATACTGCGTGAACGCCATCGCCTGATCGATGTAGATGCGCTGCAGCACCTGATTGACGCTGTACAATCCGGGCCCGAGCTGCGATTCGTCCTGCAGGTACACGCCGCCGGTGAGATACGGGATGTGGGCGACGCTGCCGCCCCAGTTCCAGCGGCGCTTGAGGTTGATGTAGCCCACCTCGCCGCCGATGTCCTTGACCGTTCCGTTGGCCTGAATGGCCGTGAAGATCTGCCGGTCGCTCAACTGATCGCCGAAGATCATCGAGACGCCGCCGGCCACGCCGCCGCCGAACGGTCCGCCGGCGACGACGCCGATGCTTGGCTGGCCGATGGCGTCGAGCGCGAACGACGAGTGATAGGGCTCGACGGTGAAGTCGCTGCCGCTTGGCAGGCCGGTCGCCTTGTCGGCGAGGTAGCCCATGACGAGGCTCTGCGTCACCTCTGGCGGCGGAAGCTGCGAGCCCTCGGCGACCGCTGCCGGCGTCGCCGGCGTGCCGACCGTCTCGCTCTGTTCCAGCCGCCGAATCTCGTTGCCCTGGTTGTAGAAGGTGCTGAACAGCATGCGCCCCGTCTTCCGGGCCACGCTGAGCGACGGCGAGTAATTCGTGATGCCGCTGACGGCCGTGGCAACGTGCGTGACACGGAACACCTGGCCGCTGGCGATGTTCAGGCGGTAGATGTCGGGGAACCCGTCCTGGGACGAGATGAAGAACAGGTCGCTGCCGTCGGGCGAGAACTGCGGATTGATGTCGTCGCCGTGGGGGAACGGAGCGAAGACGCTGATCCGCCCGGTGGCCAGGTCGTATGTCGCCAGCTCGAGCGGCGAGAAGGTGAGCGTGGAGAAATTGGTGCCCGGCCCGCGGTCGGTGGCAAAGGCGATCGACTTGCCGTCGGGCGACCAGGTCGGCTGGATGTCGGCGTACTTGTCGTTGGTCAGCTGCTTGATGGTTCCAGCTTTCAGGTCGAGCAAATAGAGATCGCTAATGCCGCCGGCCAGCCCCGAGATCGCCAGCGTGCTGCCGTCGGGCGACCACGAAATCTGGGTCACCGCGCCGATGCCCGGCAGCTTGATCCGCCGCTCGACCTTGGTCGACCGGGTGTCGAGGATCGCGATCTCGTTCGACCCCTCGGCGTAGACGATGAAGGCGAATTTGTTGTCGTCCGGCGAGAAGTCGCCGACCGAGTTGATGAAGCTCAACGCGTCGAAGTGCGGATCGCTCGCCGGGCTCGCCAGCTTCTTGATGATCTTGCCCGTCGTCGCGTCGCCCAGATAGAGGTCGCTGTTGAACAGCCCGCGGTTCGAGAAGAACGCGAACAGCTTGCCGTCCGGGCTCACCGCCGGCGACACGGCGTCGTCCAGCGTCCGCTCGACGCCGACCAGCTTCGTGCCGATGCTGTCCGGGTGCGTGCGGCCGGCGATCTGCGGCAGGTACATCGCGCGGTTCGCCGCCGCCCAATCCTTCGACAGCGAATCCTGGTTCTCGCCGAGCACGCGGACCAGCGCCGCGTCCCACCCGATGCGGAGCGCCGTGCGGTACACCTCGACGACCGACCGGTCGCCCCAGCGCCCGCCGACGTACGCCCACAACGCCTGACCGTAGCGGTACGGGAAGTAGCGTGGATCGGTCGTCAGCTGCTTGATCGTCGGGAACTTGTTGCGCATCACCGCGTCGCGCATCCACATCCCGGTGAGCGGGTCGTCGCGCCCCTTGGAGAAGTACTCCGCCATGCCCTCGATCAACCACAGCGGAAGCGCGTCGAGGCGCATCAGGCCGCCGCCCGGCGTGCCTTCAGCGATGTTGTATTGAAAGACGTGTACGAGCTCGTGGCCGAGGACGTGCTCGTTCTCGGCGTAGATGCCGGTGAACGGCATGATCACGCGCGTCCGCTCGCCCTCCGTCTCGCCGCCGATTCCTTCCTCGAGCTGCTCGCCGACGACGTTCGTCTGCTCGAAGTCCGGCTGGTCGGCGTAGAAGACCAGCTGCTTGCGATCGAAGGCGTGCCGGAAGGTGTCCGAGTGGCGCGAGTACCACCGCTCGGCCATCCGGGCGGCGTCTCTCACGGTCGTCGATTCGGCCGGATAGAAAAAGTTGTCGAAGTGATCCGACTTGAGGATGCGCCAGTCGAAATTCTCGTACTGGACTTTGTTGCGCCCGAAGTAGTCCTGGGCGCCGGCCGGCGAGGAAAACGCAAGGACGGCCAGCGGTACCACGACCGCCGTCCAGCGCAGCGAATTTCGGATCATGAAGGCCCCGCGGAACGAGCCGCAGCGAAAAATGGTTCCGGACGTCGAGCCGAGATCGCCCGCGCGCCGACCGTGCCCAGGCGGGCAAGGGACGTGCCCCTCGCGAATGACCGGCGTGCTTCAACTTGAAAGGACATCGCGACCCCTCCGGTCCGTCAAGGTGCGGTCGGGTTCGCCGCCGAGCCGTAGTGCCCAGCGAAGTATCCAAACCGCCCGCAGCGTCCCTGCGGATAGGACACGCGAGGCGCGCCAACCCCTCTAGGCGGCGAAAGTTTGCCCGCATCGCGGCTCGGACGTCTCCAGGTATCGCTCCGCCCCATCCCGGAGGAATCCTGTACAAGCCGACGTTGTTCGACCGGCACGGACCCGACGCCCAGCACCTGCTGCAGGCGGTGGGCTACATGGTGCTGATCTTCGGGCTGACGGTGGTGCTGTTCGCCACCCTCGCCGCGAAGCTCAAGCTCCACGGATTCGCGGCCGCGGGGCTCGTCCTCGTCGGCGCGCCGGGATCGGCCCTCGGTATCGGGTGGCTCGGATGGCGGTTCGTCGCCGGCGTCGAGAACACGGTGCGGCGCTTCGGCATCGACGGAACGAGCACGCCGTACAAGGAGCAGTACTCGTATCAGCAGGCGCTCGTGATGCAGGGTCGGTTGGACGACGCGCTGGAATCGTTCGAGGCGGTCATCGCCGAACAGCCGGAATCGGTCGACGCGCGGCTGCGGGCGGCGGAGCTGTATGCGCGCGACAAAGGGAACCACGCGCGAGCGGCCGAGCTGTTTCGTGAAGTGCAGCGAATCGAATCGGTCTCGACGGGCGAGTCGGTGCTCGCGACCAATCGCCTGGTCGATCTTTACAACGGGCCGCTCGGCGAACCGGGACGCGCGATGGTCGAGCTCAGACGGTTGATCGAGCGGTGTCCGTCGACGCCGGCGGCCGCGCACGCGCGGGACGTGCTGGGGCGGATGAAGGCGGTGAGGCGGGACGGGGTGGGCAGTGACTAGTAGGACGGCCGGCGTCTCGTGATGCGGGACACTGAATCTGGTATTACTATTATGGACTTAGAATCATGACATTGGCATCTTGCGCAACGCCGGCTCACGCATTAGCATGTCGCGCGTGGAGGCAAAGACGCGCATGCACACATGCGCTGGGCGGCCGACGCCGGCTCGCCGCCACTAGGTGTTGCTTGTTGCGATCGCTCGAGCGAGTCCGCGAAGCGGTGTGTGCGAGGCGATCGGAGGCGCGACGATATGCGAACGGGTCGCATTGGCCGGCCACCTGACCGGGGCTGTGCATCGGCGTGCGCAAGCAACTCATTTTATTGCCCGTCCCCATCCATGCGTTGCGCCACCCGTCAATCCAAGCCCCTCGCCTGGGGCGCACTCTGCCTAGCTGCATTTGTCGCGTTGTCGTGCAAGCGCGACCTGGACACTGGTCCTGGTGGACGGCGCATCGCGGGCCAGCCCCTAGCGAAAACCGTCGAAGTCTCGCTTGGGACGTTTAGAATTCCCATACCGGTTGACAATTCCGACCCCAACCACGGCGGCGCACAGCCGGATGTCGCGACGGGAATCATCGTTCCAGCGGGAACATACTATCGCATCCGCGTACAGGGGACGGTCACGGTTTCGATCAATCCCGATGCGCAGGCGGCATATCCGGATGCGACATTTCCGGCAGTGGGTTCCTACGGCCCCGGCGGCACGACCGGAGGGGAGCTTACAGTCTGGCCGCAATACTGCACGTCGGGCGGGTGCGGGCCGGCAAACCTGCTGAACCTCCAGGGAGGAACGTCAGCACCGGATAGCGCCTATTCCGATATCCTGTATGCGCCGACGCAGACCGAGATACATGTCTCGCGTACTGGCATTGCAGCGGGAATTGGCGGACCCAACGGGTCTTTCGGAAAGTATCGATTGGAAAGTCAGCAAGACGTCACGGTCATGAAGCTGACTGACTTTGTTCATCTGAACGCGTCGCCTGCATACGTCAAGGCGAACCAGCAAGTCAGGTTCACCGCATCGCGCGACGACGGTGGCAGGCTGGACATGGGCTCTTGGGAGTGGAGGCCGAGTGTGGGCAGCACGCAATGGCCATGCGGAACTGCCAATCCGTGCTTGATGAACGTGCCGGTGTCGGGCACGATGATCGCGCACTCGTGGGCGTATGGGGACGCGAGCGCGAGCGTCGTCGTGTATTCAAATTTCACATTAGTCGCGGATAAGAATTCCGTGCACGCCGGTGACACAGTGACGTTTACGCCGCTGTATGATGGTCAGCCGAGCACGGCTGCGCGTTGGCGGTGGGTGGCTGCCGACAGCACAGCGGTCCCGGCTTCGTGCGTCATGTCTGGCGACTCGTGCCGGGCGGCGATCCACGGCTCCGGCACAATGTGGGCCTACACGTCACTAAGTGGTGGCGACTCGGCTGCGGCCAACGTCTCCGTGTTGCGACGACGAATTCTCTCGCTGTCACCGGCCGGAACCGCGTTCGTCGATACGGGCGCGACGGTAACGTTTGTTGGGAGTGCCGAGGGCGCGACGATCGTGAACGCGACTTGGTCGTCTGGCGATGGAGTCCTGGCGGATCGCCGGCCAGCCCAGCGTTCGCGCCTCGGCGTTCGCCAGGTCCCCACCGCGCCACTCCGAGATGAGAGTTCTGGGGTAGAAAGCTCAACATGTGTGGATGGCGTTACGTCATGCACTGATGAAGTCATGGCAACGTACACGCGGACCATCACCGCGACTGTGGACGATTCGGTTCAGTCGGCGAGCACGGTCGTCCAAGTGGGGAGTACTACCGAGATTACTAGCGACTCGACATGCTTCGATCTCGGCGGAGCGTGTTGGGCCGACGATTCCACCGCGGCCGGGCCAGTTGGCCCAACGTACGTTGCTCCACCATTCGTCACGCGCGTGTCCTTCAAGCTCGACTTCACAGACCAGGAAGGCGATCTGCACATCTTCACGTTGTCGGACACGCGATTCACACGTGTCACCATCGTCAAGACGACGAGCAAGTACGTCGACGCACTCTATTCGGTTGACCAGGAGTCGATCGGGTCTCAGTCGCCATCGGTGCCGGGCGAGGTTCTAATCTATGCTAGGTTGATCCCCGTTCGAAGCACTCTTGTTGAGACAGCCCCAGGAAACTATACGGGGGGGTTCGCGCAAAATGGAAAATCCAGCGGGACATTCTGGGGCCCGATCCGTTGACATTTTCACTAGCCGTCTGAGTTAACTGATGTCTTATCCGCTCAAAGGGTCTGCCTTGTCAGGCCACCGGATCTTGTTGATACTGATTCCCCGCGACAAGCCGCGCGATGTGTACTTTGCCGCCGGGGTCGCTGAGGTTCGCAGTGATTCGATCACGGTCGCGCCGCATGATGTCGAGCGAATTCGGATCGATACCTCTCCGGACGCCCTATCTGGATTCGATCCGGAAATGTTGCCTCGCTTGCTAAGTGGGCCTGCGATGAAGCATCTCGGCGACCTGGGAACCCTCGTGGAAGCCTGCGTACCTCTGTTCGTGTACGTTCCACCGCCGGGTTGCCTACGGATTTCCGATTGCCTATTTGGTTTGGGCCAGAGTGCCGATGGAAGGCCTCTGCTCTTTCAGGGGATGGACTATCCGAGTGGATACCAGCTCGAAGGTGAACGACCGGAATAGGCAACAGACTTGATGTCCGCGATGCGCTACGGCCCCATAGCTTTTCGCGCGACTCTGTCACTGAATGTCGAACCGGCGGCTACGACCGCGACTCCCCGTCCACTTGTCTACCCGGTCTGGATTCTGGAGAGTTGGCGCGAACCCGGATGTCGCTATCAACCCAGAACACTCGTCCCCACACGATGTGTTGAACATCAAAATCGGCGATGACCGGTTCCATTACGTCGAGGCGTTGACGGGGAGCCGTCATAGCGTTGGGGCGTGGCTTGGCATCTCAATCCCGTCGTCACCTGACCGCGCCTACTCCGCCTCTCCTCGCCGATCGCGCTTCCGCTCCGAGTTTCGCTTCTTTTCCGCGATGCGCCGGTCTTTCGCCGCGCGCGTCGGCTTGGTCGCTCTGCGCTTTTTCGGTACGTGGAGCGCGTGTTCGATGAGGCGCGCCAGCCGTTCGTCGGCAGCTTGACGGTTCTGCTGCTGGCTGCGCCGGTCACTCGCCACCACGCGTATCATGCCCTCCGAGTCGAGCCGCGCCGCGAGCTTGGTGCGGAGCCGCTCGCGCTCCTCGTCGGTCACGGCGCGTGAGTTGGCGATGTCCCAGAGCAGCTCGATCCGCGTCGATGAGGTGTTCACATGCTGGCCACCCGGCCCGCCTGAGCGGCTCGCCCGGTACTGGAGCTCCGACCGAGGAATCGCCAGCCGCGGAGTGACGTTCAGATATGTCCCATCATCCACGATGACCTCCGGGGCCGGGAAGCCTGACCACTGACGTCCGCCGATCCACGATCCACACTCCACGATACACGCCACGGCTGTAACCGCTTCGCCGCGGAATCGTCTCGGGTATAGCGAAATGCAACGGTTTCCGAGGGCACCGGCCCCGCGGAATTCTCGCAGTTTGCAACGCCACCCTCCGTGCGACTGACCCCTCGATCGTCCGACCCCGCACTCAAGGCCATCCTCGACCCGCGCCGCCTGCTGCGTTGGGTCTTCATCGGCCGTCTGTGCCTCGCGGTCGCGATCTTCATCGCCGCCGTCTCCAACTGGTCGAGCGTCGACTCGAGCATGACGCTCGCCGCGTCGCTCGCCTTCGTGCTGTCGGCGATCGTCACCGTCGTCTCCGTCGGCTACGTCGAAATATATCGGAAGCGGCTGACGCCGGCCTTCCTCTACGGCCAGGCGATCTGCGACCTGCTGCTCGTCACCACGGTCGTCCATCTGACCAACGGCACGAGCTCGCCCTTCTCGGCGCTCTACATCCTCGTCATCGCCACGGCGTCGCTGCTCGTGCCGGCCAGCGGCGGCCTCCTCGTCGCCGCGCTCGGCATCGTGATGTATTTCGCCGACGTCGTGCTCTTTCTCCGCACGCCGCTCGACGAGCCGGGCGTCTGGCTCCAGCTCATCGTCATCGCCCTCGTCGCGCTCGGCATTCGCTACCTGTCGGCGCGTGTGCGCGAGAGCGGAGAAGGGAAGGATCTCCTCGTCGCCGCGCTGCAGCAGACGCGCCTCCAGGCCGAAGACATCCTCCACAACATCCGGAGCGGCATCGTCACGGTAGACGTCGACGGCCGCCTGATGTTCGCCAATCCGATGTCCGAGCATCTCCTCGGCATCAACCTGATCGAGCACATGGGCGAGCCGATCCTCGACTCGATCGCCACCGTGGCGCCCGAGCTCTCGAACGCGGTCCGCCGCGCCGTCGAGGCCAAGGTGCGCACGACGCGCGGCGAGGCGATCGTCTCCAACGTCGCCAAGCGCTTTCCGGTCGGCGTCACGACGACCTACACCGAGCACGACGACGACGGCGCCAGCCGCACGGCGACGGCGATCTTTCAGGACATCTCGGACCAGAAGCGCATCGACGCCTTGCGCCTGCGCGCCGAGCGGCTTGAAGGCATCGCCGAGCTGAGCGCGTCGCTCGCCCACGAGATCAAGAATCCGCTGGCGTCGATCCGCAGCGCATCGGAGCAGATCGCGCGCATGCCGGCGGTGTCCGACGATCAGAGAACGCTCACGACGCTCGTCATGCGCGAGTCGGACCGCCTGTCGCGCCTCCTCTCGGAATTCCTCGACTTTGCGCGCGTGCGCAAGGCCAAGACGCAGCCGGTCGATCTGGCGACGATCGCGCGCGGTGCGGCGGGTCTGGCCGCGGCGCATCCCGACCGCGACGCCAGCGTCCGCATCACCTGTCTCGTGCCAGAAGGCGAGCCGGTGCGCATCGACGGCGACGAGGACCTCCTCCACCGGGCCGTGTTCAACCTCGCCCTCAACGCGTTGCAGGCGTCGCCGCCGGAGAGCGAAGTGCGCATCGAAGTGGCGCGCGGCAGCCTCGATCCACTCCCCGTCGGCGCGGCGTTCGACGACGACGCGGTGTCGCTCCGCGTGAGCGACGCGGGCCCCGGCATTCCGGCCGAGATTCGCGACCGCATGTTCGACCCCTTCTTCACCACCAAGACCAATGGCAGCGGGCTCGGGCTCGCCGTGGTCCATCGCGCAATCGAGGCGCATCGCGGCCTCGTGTTCGTGGACTCCGGTGTGCGCGGCACCCGCTTCACCGTCATTCTGCCGCGCTCGCAGCGCATCGCCGAGCGAACCCCAGAGCGAACCGCAGAGCGAACTGCAAGGAGCGCGTAAGTGATCGACACTCTCAAGCCGAGCGTCCTCGTCGTCGACGACGAGACGGGCATCCTCGAGTCGCTCAACATCCTGCTGCGGAGCGAGGGCTTCACGCCCCACCTCGCGCACGGCGGCAAGGCGGGCCTCGACCGCATCAGCGAGATGTCGCCCGACATCGTCCTCACCGACATCCGCATGCCGAACGTGACCGGCGTCGAGATTCTCGCCGCCGCGCGGGCCAGCGATCCCGACGTGCCGGTCATTCTCATGACGGCGCAGGCCACGCTCCAATCGGCGATGCAGGCGGTGAACGAGGGCGCCTTCTACTACATCCAGAAGCCGTTCCGCAACGACGAGCTGGTCGCCATCCTCCGCCGCGCCGCCGAGCATCGCAAGCTGCGCGTCGAGAACAAGTCGCTGAAACAGGCGATCCGGCGCCAGGGGACCGGCGTGTCGCGGCCCGTGGGCACGAGCAAATCGTGGATGGAGATCCTCGAGCTCGTCGAGACCGTGGCGCCCACCGACTCGACGGTGCTGCTGCAAGGCGAATCGGGAACCGGCAAGGAAGTGATCGCGCGCTACATCCACGACCTCTCGATGCGCTGCGAGGGATCGTTCCTTTCGATCAACTGCGGCGCGCTGCCCGAGAGCTTGCTCGAGAGCGAATTGTTCGGCCACGTGAAGGGATCGTTCACCGGCGCGATTCGCGACAAGACCGGTCTTTTCGGCGCGGCGACCAAAGGCACCTTCTTCCTCGACGAGATCGGCGAGACGACCCCGGCGACGCAGGTGAAGCTCCTGCGCGCGCTCCAGCATCGGGAGGTGATCCCCGTCGGTTCGACCGAAGCGATCCCGATCGACACGCGCGTCCTGGCGGCGACGAACCGCGACCTCGACGAAGAGATTCGCGCCGGAAACTTCCGCAGCGATCTGTATTATCGCCTCAACGTCATCGCGATCCATCTGCCGCCGCTGCGCACGCGCCGCGACGACATTCCCCTTCTCTCGAACCACTTTCTCCAGCGGATCGCCGCCGGGCGCCAGGAGCCGGTGAAGCAGCTGACCGACGCCGCGACGTCGGCAATGATGGAATACGCCTGGCCCGGCAACGTGCGCGAGCTCGAGAACGCGCTCGAGCGCGCGATCATCCTCACCTCGGGCGAGGAGATCGGTATCGGGTCGCTCCCCGAGCGCATCACCGAGCCGCGCTCCGAGCCGCTCGTCTCGACGCGTACGCCGCCCAACCCGACGCTCGAGGCGGTGGAGCGCGCGTACATCATGTGGGTGCTGCAGAGCGAGAGCGGCAACAAGTCGCGCACGGCCGAAGTGCTCGGGATCGACCCGTCGACGTTGTACCGGAAATTGTCGCGGTACGGAGT
>DATNAT010000052.1:0-2220 GCA_035572355.1 Gemmatimonadaceae bacterium | reverse complement strand
AGCTCGGCCGGCGTGCCGAGCGCGATCACCTTGCCGTGGTCGACGATCGCCACGCGGTCGCACAGGATCTCGGCTTCGTCCATGTAATGCGTCGTGAGCATGATCGTGCGGCCGAGCGATTTGAATTCCGTGATGAGGTCCCAGAGCTGGCGGCGCGACTGCGGATCGAGCCCCGTCGTTGGCTCGTCGAGAAAGAGCAGGTCCGGATCGCCGACGATCGCGCACGCCAGCGCCAGCCGCTGCTTCTGCCCGCCGGACAGCTTGCCGACGCGCGCGTCGCGCTTCTCGTCGAGCTGGACGAGCGCGATCACGTCGTCGACGGTGCGGCCGCGTGCGTAGAAGCTGCGGAACAGGCGAACCGTTTCGGCCACGGTCAGCTTTTCACCGAGCTGCGTTTCTTGAAGTTGAATGCCGAGTCGCTGACGGAGCTCGTGCTCGTCGTGGGTCCACCGCAGGTCGAGCAGCTCGACGCGCCCGGCATCCGGGGAGAGCAGACCCTCGCAGATCTCGATCGTCGTCGTCTTCCCGGCGCCGTTCGGCCCGAGCAGACCAAAGCACTCGCCCGGCGCCACGGCAAGGTCGAGCCCGTCGACAGCTCGAACATCGCCGTAGTGCTTCTTGAGCCCTTCGACGAGGAGCGCATTCGTCGGCGTGGCGCGGGCGGAGGCCGGGGCGGCGGGCATAGGGCTCAAAACTACTGCGCCGCTCGAAACCCCGCCGGAGGCGGGCTCGTATCGTGAGAACTCCGTCGCGTTCCGGGGATCGCGAATGCATTTGCTGCTCATTGCCGCGCTAGCCGCATCATTTCAGCAACAGACCGGCCCCAAGCCCAGGCCGTCTCCCGTCGTACTCGACAGCGCAGGAGCGCCCGCCACGGCCGCACGCGATTCGACAAAACACGAGGGCCGCAGGCGGCCGGTGACGCCGGAGCTCGAGGCGACCGCGTTCAAGGATCCGCTCGCCCGTGCCACACTGCTCCACGCTCGCGCCGCACGGCTGTCGCAGGACTCCGCGCTCGTCGCCTATGACGCGATGTCGTACGAGCGAATTTCGGCCGGCATGGGCATCGGGCCCATCGGCCGCGATCGACTGCTCTATCGCTACGAGAGCGCGTCGCGCGTGCGCTGGCAGCAGGGCGTCGGCGTCTGGATCGACGTCAAAGGCGCGCGTACGGCCATTCCTATGGTCGCGTCCGAAGAGCAGAATGAGACGCACGGCAACGTGCACGACTCGGATCTCACCGGCGCGATTCCGTATTACCCCGGCTACGAGCCGCTCTGGGTTGGCGGCGACCTGGCCAAGGCGCAGGTCGACGAGTCCGAGCTCGTCAACCCGATCGCCGACGGCGCCGAAGCGTACTACACGTACACCAGCGGCGACTCGATCTCCTGGCGGCTTCCGGATAAGCGAACGATCAAGCTGCGCGAGCTCAAAATCCGTCCGCGCCAGCCGAAATGGAATCTGAGCGTCGGCTCGCTCTGGTTCGATACGCAGTCCGGCCAGCTGGTGCGCGCCGCGTACCGCTTGGCCGTGCCGATCGACATCTGGCAAGTTGCCACCGAGGAAGACTCGACCGACGACGTTCCCGGTTGGGTGAAGGGCATGCTCTCGCCGCTCAAGGCCGAGCTGAGCGCCGTCGCGATCGAGTACGGCCTGCACGATGGCCGCTTCTGGCTGCCGCGCATCCGTCTGGCCGAAGGGCGCGCCGACGCGAGCTTCATGCACTTTCCGTTCAAGATGGAAGAGAGCTTCACGTACAACAGCGTTAACGGTACGGACACTCTTCCGGCGATCGTCGTGGACACGACACAGCACATGCACATGGGCGATCACATGCACGCAACGCGTGACTCGATCCGCGCGGTGCGGCGGAACGGACAGGGCGGCGGAGTGCACATAGAGGTCAACATCGACGACGATACGGCTGACATCTCGGCGCGAAGGCACGCGATGCGTTCGCAGTGCGACACGTCGGACGTCAGCACGTCCACCCGGTCGCGCTTCGACCACCAGCTCCGCGTCGCCGTTCGCGTGCCCTGCAACGACTCGGTGCTCACGCACTCCGCGTACCTTCCGAAATCGATCTACGATCCGGGCGAAGAGCTGTTCGGAGCGTCCGACCTGGATGAGCTCCGATCGCAGGCGCTCGCCATGTCGGCTCAGGCGCCGTTCAGTCTCAACATGCACACGCTTCCTCCACCGACCTTCGCCTACGGCCCC
>DATNAT010000051.1:0-11663 GCA_035572355.1 Gemmatimonadaceae bacterium | reverse complement strand
CGCACGCTGTAGCGCGACGGGTAGCGCCCCGGCTGCTGGAACGCCAGAGGCTGCTTGACAGGGGCGCTCGCATTCGGCTGACTAGCAAGGAAATCGCGCGTGACCATCGGCTCGATGAAGACCATGGCGCCGTGATAGAATCCGTAAATGAGCGTATGATCAAACACGTGCCCCTGGAACTCGGCCGAGAGCGTGTCGACCCAGTGGACGCCCATGTCGGGCACTGCCTCGACCCCGCTGACGTAGTTCGTCGGCACGTTGGCCGCCGGCACGGCGACGGTGTCCGGCCCGGGGAGGATCGCCGCCTGCGCCGCCGTGCTGATCGTGTAGAAATGGAAGTCGAAATGCGGAATGCCGTAGACGGCGGGCGGGTGGCCGTGGGCGTTCCAGTTGATCTGGATGTGGTCGTACGGGGCGACCGTCTCGCCGGCCGGCAAGGGCAGCGACCACATCGAGTCGACGGCGGGAAGTCCATCGAGCGCTTGCGGCGTGAAGGCCACGCCGATCGACGATGCGCCGTTGGCGCCGGTGACGACGAACGTTCGGGCCGTGCCCTGGCCGACCGATACGGCGGCGCCGTCGACTTCGCGCGGCGCGGCGGGCTCGGTGTCCGATGAGCAGGCGGCGATGCTGACGGCGATCAGCGCTGCGCCGGCGAGCGCCGACGACAGGATGACGCGACGCGTGCGGCGCTGGCGCGACGCCGATGATACGACCAACATGCAATCCTCCGAGGTGGAATACGCGAACCGCGGCGCGACGTGCGCCGCGGTACCTCGGAGCATCGATCAACTCAATCGGACGAGCCATCCCCCGTTTGGGGGACGGCTCCTGGAGTGCCATGGCGACTGAATCGGTTTTTCGAAGCGTGAAGCGCGCCTGCTGTGCCGGCCTCGACTCGGTGACGCTGCGGCGCGAGGTGGCGACCCGCCTGCGCGGCGCGGTCGCGTTCGACGCGTACGCCTTCAGCACGGTGGATCCTGATACGAGTTTGCTCAGTCACCTCGTCGCGTCGGGACTGCCGGCCGATCTCGCGCGCGCCTACGCCGACCGGCTCTACCCGTGGTACTCGGCGCGGTTCGTCATGGAGGCCGGCCGCCGCGGACGGCTCGTCTTTCCGTCGGAAGAGGATTATCCGGCGATCGCCGACTGTCAGCGCGAGAACGGCTTTCATCAGGGAACGCACATGGTCCTCGCTGCGAACGGCATGCTGTGGGGAAAGTGGTGTCTGCTCCGCACGTCGCGTGGCCAGGCCAGCACGCCGCGCGAGCACGCGCTGCTCGAGCGCCTTGTGCCGCATCTGACGCGCGCGGCGCAGCGCGCGGCGCTCGTCGACGCGGCGGGCAAGAGCCCGGCGTCGGGCGCGTCGCCGATCGACGCGAGTGTGATCGTGCTCGACGTGAGCGGCAGGATCTTGCTGCGCAGCGGGCCGGCAGCGGCGGTGCTCGACGATCTGGCCGACGTCGGCGTCCGCTTCGACGATGGGCTTCCGACGTCGGTGATGTCGGTAGTGGCGAGCCATCGCCGCGTCGCGCGACGCGCCGACGACGGCGTCCCGGAGCCGACGTGCACGCGCGTCCGCGGGCGCTCCGGGCGCTGGTACTCGGTGCAGGCGGCGCTCGCCGAGCCCGACGCATCCGGCGAGGCGGCGACGGTCGTGCTCGTGCGGCCGCTCGGCCCGCGCGAGATGGCGCCGGTGTTGACGGCGCTCTACGGACTGTCGCCGCGCGAACGCGACGTATTGGCCGGCGTCGTGCGCGGCGAGACGAACAAGGAGATCGCGCGCCGTCTCGCGATCTCGCCCTACACGGTCAAGGAGCACCTCGATCGCGCCTGCGACAAGGCGGGCGCCCGCGGCAGGCGCGCGCTCATCGCGCGCGTCTTTCGTGATGCCTATCTGCCGACACTCGTCTCGTGATGCTGTTGACGCGGCGTCAGTCGCCGGCGGCGAGCTCCACGCCGGCGTTCGACGCCGACGCGGGACGGTGCTGGAGGAGCCGCTGGAGCCGCGTGCGCGAGATGCCGAGCCGGCGCGCCGCATCGCTCTTGTTGCCGCCGCAGAGCTCGACGGTCTCGCGCACCGTGCGGTGAATGACGGCGCGCAATCCGTTGACGCCGTCGGCGGCGGGCGCCGCGGCATCGTCCTGAACGACCTCGAGCGATGCAGCGTCGAGGATCGGTCCCTGCGCGAGAAGCACGGCGCGCTCGACGGCGTTGCGCAACTCGCGAACGTTGCCCGGCCAGGCGCGGGTGCGGAGCGCGCGCTCGGCGCCCGGCGTGAATCGGGCACCTTCGAGCTGGTACTCGGCGGCGAAGCGCGATAGGAAGCGGCGCGCCAGCGGCACGATGTCGTCCGGCCGCGCGCGGAGGGGCGGCAGCGAGATCGGCACGACGTTCAGGCGATAGTAGAGATCTTCGCGGAACTCGCCGCGCCGCACGGCGCGCGCGAGGTTGACGTGCGTCGCCGCGACGACGCGGACGTCGATCGGGATCGAGTGTGAGCCGCCGATGCGCCGCACGGTGCGCTCCTCGAGCGTGCGCAGCAGCTTGCCCTGGAGCGGCAACGGGAGATGACCGATCTCGTCGAGGAAGATCGTGCCGCCGGAAGCGATCTCGAACAGGCCGGGTTTGGCCGACGTCGCGTCCGTGTAGGCGCCCTTCTCGTGGCCGAACAGCTCGCCCTCGAGCAGCGACTCGGGGATCGCCGCGCAATTCACGTCGACGAACGGCGCCGTGCGGCGCGGACCGTTCTCGTGCAGCGCGCGGGCGAACAGCTCCTTGCCCGTGCCCGTCTCACCGGTGATGAGCGCCGTGATGTGCGGATGAGGCAGGATGCGCGCCGCCTGGTCGAGCGCGGCGCGCAACGCCGGGCTCTCGCCGAGGATATTTGGAAACTCGTATGAGAAGCCTGGTACGACCCCGCGCGGCGCCTGGCGCGCCGCCAGGCGGCGTCCCTGGTCGCGCAGCCACGCCGCCAGCTGCTCGTAGTCCTGGGTGAGCACGAAGAACTCCGAGGCGCCGGCGCGGATCGCGCTCGCGGCCAGGCGATGGTCGCCCTCGGCGACCACGGCCGCGATCTCGGCGCGCGGGCGGTCGAGCGAGCGGAGCGTCGGCTCGAGGCGCTGCTCCTCCCCGCCGGCGGCGACGAGCCCGACGACGTCGGGGCCTGCGAGCGCGAACGACGCCGCGCAGTCGGCGGCCTCGACCTGCAGGCCGGCGTCGCGGGCGAGCGTTGGCCACGCGGCCGAGAAGGACTCGCTCAGCTCGAGAACGAGCAGCGTGCCGGCTGGTGTCGGGTGGGCTTGCATAGTCGCACTGAGTGAAGCCTGCGGCGCGCTCCGAGGTTCCCGTCGGGCGTGTAAGGAATTCCCGGGCTCGCCGTAGCGAAACGCGACGTCGCGCGACGCACTTCGCGTCGGACAGTAATCCACGTCACGCCCCCGAGACGCGCCGATCCCGCGTGCGCAATTGCGGGAACTCGCATGCGACATCGTGAGTTGTGAGACCCAATCGCAGTAGCGCGCGGGCGTGTGATGCGCAGCACACGATGCCGGCGCGTGAGGTGCACGATGTTCGGCCGCTGCCGAGGTTCGGGCGGCCACGACTCAATGGAGGAACGGCAGCATGCACAGATTCTCATGGAGCACTCCCACCGTCGTCGGTGGAACACACAAGCTCGGCGCGGTTGCCGCCGCGGTCGCCGTCGTGGCGCTCGCTGCCTGCGCCGACTCGACGGGCACATCACTCGGCTCGCACAGCCAGCTCGCATTCTCGGTCGGCGGAGCGGGCGGTGCCGCGGCCGCGCTCGCACCGCAGACGGTCGGAGGACACACGCTCGATCTCACGCAGGCGACGGTGACGATCGATCGCGCCGAGCTCAAGCCCACCGCCACGGACTCGTGTGCCGGCGACAATGAGGATGGCGACGACGACGTCGTCGTGCCGGCGGGCAGTGCGAGCGCCGACCGCGACGGCGGCAACAATCAGGGCGAACACGGCCACGAATGCGCCGAGGTCAAGGTCGGTCCGGAGACGGTCGACCTCCCCCTCGACGGCAACCTCGTGACGATTCCCGCCGACTCGATTCCCGCCGGCACCTTCCAGCAGATCGAGCTTCGCGTGTCGCAGGTCGAGCTCAAAGGTACATTCGACGGCGTCGCGTTCGACGACACGATTCCCGTGCACGCGCGCGCCGAGATCGAGTTCGACACGCCGGTCGTCGTGGTCGCTGGTCAGCCGACGACGATCACCGTGAACGTGCCGGTCAACACCTGGCTCGTGAACCCCGACGGGTCGCTCGTCGATCCGTCGACGTTGGCGACCAATCCGAACACGCTGGCTCAGGTGCGCAACCGCATTGCCGCATCGCTGCGCGCGTTCGAGGACAACGACCACGACGGGCACGACGATCACGGCGGACACGGGCGCGACTGATCCGATCCGCAGGTCGAAGACCTGGAAGTCACGAACCAGGACGGCCCCGCCCGAAGATTGGGCGGGGCCGTTTTCTTGTCGAATATGATCGGGAAGCGAAGCCGTCGATGGCCGGAGGATCATGAAGGTGGTACATTGTTCTCGCTAATTCATGAGAACGAGTTATGGCACTCAATCTTCATCATCTCCGGCTCTTCGCTGCCGTCGTCGATCAGGGCGGCTTCACCAAAGCCGCCGCAGCCCTCGAGCTCAGTCAGCCGGCTATCTCGAAATCCCTCACCGAGTTGGAGCGCCAGCTCAACCTCAAGCTTCTCGAGCGCGGCACCCGATCCGCCACCCTGACTCCCGCCGGTCTTGTCCTCTACGGGCGGGCGCGTGAGCTGTTCGGCGTGGAGCGCGCCGCCGAACGGGAGCTGCGCGAGCTGCGCGGGCTCAAGCGCGGGCTGCTTCGGATTGGTGCCAGCGCCACCATCGCGAACTACATGCTGCCCGCCATACTCGGCCGATTTCATCGACGTCATCCGCGTGTGCACATGCGCGTCTCGAGCGCCAACTCGCGCGCCGTCGTTCAACTGCTCCTCGAGGCCCAGGTCGACGTGGCGCTGGTCGAAGGACCGGTGGCCGACGCGCGCATCGAGGTCCGCCCCTGGCGCGACGACGCGCTGATCGTCGTCGCGCCGCCGGATCACCCGCTCGTCGAGGAACAGCCGGTCGAGCCGACCGCGCTCGCCGGCCAAACCTTTCTCGTGCGCAAACGGGAATCTGGCGTGCGGACCATCGCGACTCGTGCGCTGGCGCGGCACGGCGTACGGCTCGGCGATACCATCCGCGTCGGCGGTACGACGGCGATCAAGCAGGCGGTCGCCGCAGGACTGGGTCTGGCGTTCGTGTCGCGCGCCGCGGCCGCGGATCAGCTGGCGCTCGGGCGCATCGTGGCGCTCGAGGTGCATGGACTCGAGATTCGCCGAACGCTCGCCGAGCTTCGAATGCGTGGCCGGCCGGCGAGCGGTCCCGCGTTGGAGCTGCAGCAGTTGATCGCCGAGGCCGGATTCGACGCACCGGGCGGCGCGACGCCGCACGATGCGTCGGGCATCGCATAAACTCGGCGTTCTCGGATCGCGAACGCCGCCCTACATTGTGTCGGAGACACATGACCAAAATCGAACCGCGCGCCCTGTCGCGCTCACGCACGCGACTCGGCGCGGCGCTCTCGGGACTGATCGCGGCGGGCGTGCTGTCGTCAGCCGCCTGTCACAGCGGACCGCCGCCGCAGCCGCCGGCACCGCCGCCAGCCCTCACCGATTCCGAGTCGTCCGCGCTGCACTGGGTCGACGCACACGTCGCGGAGCTGGCGATCGCCGACTCGTCGCCGAGTGCCGCGGAACGGCAAGCGATCGAGGCGATCGCGTCGGGGGCGCGCGTCATCGGGTTGAGCGAGCTCACCGAGGGCACGGCGCAATTCCCGCTGGTCGTCCGGCACACCGTGCTCGCGCTGGCCGACGCCGCGCCGCCGGTGCGCGGCCTGGCCATTCAAGCGCCGATGCCGGAAGCGATGGAGATCGATCGCTACGTGCGCAGCGGGATCGGCGACCCGCGCCGGCTGCTCCGCACGCTCGGCGCGCCGCGCTTCGAGACGCCGGAGATGCTCGGCGTGGTCGAAGCGATCCGCCGCTGGAACCAGGGACACGGCGCCGATCGGCAAATTGGATTTTATGGTTTCGAGATTCCTAGCGGGACCCACGCTGTGGCGACGGTGCTCGGGCTCCCCGATTCGATCGCCGGGCGCTCGCTCAATCTCTGGATGCGATCGCAGCTCGCCTGCGTCGCGAACGACGAGTCGGCGCACTGGGGGCTCGAGGGGCGTGCGTCGGACAGCACGTATTGGAATCAGTGCGGTACGATCGTGGCCCACGTCGCCGACAGTGTAGCGGCGCTCCATGCGCGGGTCGGTGCGTCGTCGCCCGCGGCGTCGCGCGTCGCCTTTGCCGACGAGATGGCCCGGCTGCTCCGGCACTACGTGTCGACGGGGCTGCGGCATCTTCCGCGCGAGCAGACCAACGCGGCTCACGTGATGTATCTCGTCAACTCGCTCGGCGCCGACGGCCGGCTTGTCGTGTGGGGCGGCGACGTCGAGATGGGCCGTCTGACGCTGGGAAAGACGACGGTCCAGACCGGAGTGCCGTTGGGCACGGAGCTCGGCGCGGCGTATCGTACGATCGCCTTTGCCGTGGGCGGTGGGCGCCTGCGCACGCGGCGTCCGGCGGCGGGACCGATGGGGAATGCGGGCGGATATGGTGCGATCCCCATCCACGCGCCGGAGCCGGACACCTACGAGGACGTGCTCAGTCGCGCGACGCGCGACGCATACTGGCTCGATCTTCACGCGCTGCCGAGCGATACGGCCGGCACGTGGTTGCGGGGACCGCGCCGGATGCGGTTGATTACGGATCTCTATACCCCCGACGCGCCGCAGCTGTTCGATACGCCGGTGGAGTTTCCGAAGAACTACGATGCGATCGTGTTCCTACGGACGGTGACGGCGACGCGGTAGTTCGCGGGACGGCGTTCGGTCGGGGGGGGGCACACACCATGTCGATGGGCACGATGGTGCTGGGGCTGTTCGACCGGGTTCGGCAAGACGCGCGGGTCGCCCTCCGAGCGCTGCGCCGCGCGCCGACGTTCGCTGTCGTCGCCGTCGCAACGCTGACACTCGGCATTGGCGCGAACGCCGCGGTGGTCGCCGTGATCGATCAGGTGCTCGTCAAGCCGCCGGCGGCCGTGGCGAACCCCGGCCAACTTCGCCGCGTGGCCCAGCGATTCACCGTGGAGATGACGCACGAGCGACGCGCGCGGACGTACTTCACGTTTCCGGAGTACGAGGCGGTGCGACACGCGTTGCCAGCCGCGGTGCAGATGGCGGCGACGGCTCCGACGAAGGTCGCGCTGGCCGAAGGCTCCAACGCCGCGACGCTGGACGGAGCGTACGTTCTCGCGGACTACTTTGGCCTGCTCGGCGTCCGAGCTGAGGTGGGACGACTGTTCGCGGCGGACGAAGTGGGACGTGCCGGTTCAACGCAGGTGGCGGTAATCAGCGATGCCGTGTGGCGCGCTCGATTCGGCGCGCGGCGCGACGTGACGAGTCAGTCGCTAACGATCGACGCTCAGCGCTATCGCATCGTTGGCGTCGCGGCGCCGGGCTTTCGGGGCGCCGCGCTGGACGCCGAAGACGTCTGGCTGCCGTTCAACACAGCGCCGATGTGGCGAGACACGACGCAGGTGAACACGTCGCGGAGCCTCGCGCTGCAGATGCTTCTTCGTGTCGGCGAGAGCGACAACGTGGCGGCGGTGCAGGCCATCGTGACTCGAACGCTGGCGGCGTTGGATGTCATGGGGGACGGATCGGCGAGCGTGGATCTCGCGTCGATCAGCGACCTGCTCGATCCGCAAAATAACAAAGCGACCGCGGCGATCATGACGCGGCTGTTCGCGGCGGCGATCGTGATTCTGTTGATCGCGTGCGCAAACCTCGGCGGCTTGCTGCTGATCCGCGCGTCCGAGCGAAGGCAGGAGCTGACGATCCGCTTCGCGCTCGGCGGGTCGCGCCGTCGATTGGTCGGTCAGCTCGCGGTCGAGAACGCGTTGCTCGTGGCGATCGCCGGGGTTTGTGCGTTCGCGGCGGCGGCGGGGGCGGGAAGCGCGCTCCGAAATCTGCTGCTGCCGAACGTGTCGTGGAGCGGGAACGTGATCGGGTGGCGGTTGGTGATCGCAGTCGGTGCGCTCGTCGCGGCGGTCGGCGTGGCGGCGAGCGTGAGCAGCTTTGGCTACGTCCGTGAGCAAGCGTTGGCGAATGGGCTGCGGGTTGGGCGGCTCGACACCGGCGGCCGCTCGATTGCGCGGTCGGTGCTACTGATCGTGCAGACTGCGCTGTCGGTGGTGCTGCTCAGCGCAGCGACATTGATGTTGCGCAGCGCGAGTCGGGTGGAGGGGATCGACCTCGGGTATCACGCGAGCGACGTCGTGATGGCGATGCCGTTGTCGTCATCGTGGGACATCACAACGAGCGAAGAAGCGGAGCTCAGAACTGCCACGTCGAGGTTGGCGACGGCGCCGGGTGTTCGCGCGGTGGGGTTGACTTCGATGCCTCCGATGGAGGCAGTCGGTTTCGGCGGCGGCACAGTTCCGGGGAAAGACTCAATTCGTCTCCCGCCCGGAGTTCAGGTGTCGATGTCGGGTGTGACGTCGGAGTACTTCACCACAATGGGCATTCACCTCATTCGCGGCCGCGCCTTCACTACCGCGGATCGTGCGGGGAGCGAGCCCGTGACGGTCGTCAGTGCGACGCTGGCCAAAGTCTATTGGCCCGGGCGCCACGCAATCGGCGAGTGCCTCGTGTTCCGATTCAGCCGGAACGCAAGCGGATGCCACCGCGTTGTCGGCATCGTGGACGACGTCCATGCGTTGCATGTGTTCGAGAATGAGTGGATTCAGGTTTACCTGCCGCTCGACCAGCTCGCGCCTCCGATTGGCACCGCGAGGGCGTTGCTCGTACAGGCGGATCCAGGTCGCGTGCGCACGCTTCTGCCCGTCGTCCGCGGTGCCGTCACCGCGGCATCGGTCGGCCAGTCGAATGGCTGGGTGCTGCAACGCTTCGACGACATCCTCGCCCCGCAGCTCGCCCCCTGGCGAATCAGCGCCGCGCTGTTCTCGGCGCTGGCAATTCTCGCGCTGGCCGTCGGTGTCACGGGCGTGTACGGCGCCGTCTCGTACGCCGCGAGCCGCCGCACGCGAGAGATCGGCGTGCGGCGCGCACTCGGCGCGACCGGAACCGACATCGTCGCGCTCGTGATGTCCGAGGGCATGTCCGTGACGGCGATCGGCGTGCTCGTTGGCGTCGGCACGTCGTTGTTGAGCGCGCGATTGATCGCGACGCTCGTCTACGGCGTGTCGCCGCGCGATCCGTTGAGTCTCGCCGGCGCCGCGGTGTTGCTGCTCGCCGCCGCAACGGCCGCGTGCATCGCGCCGGCGCGCCGAGCGACGCGGGTCGATCCGTTGATCGCACTGAGCGCCGAATGATTCGTCGGGCGCTGTCGTTGCTGGCCGTCGCGCTCTCCGGCGCCGCGGCGCAATCGGCGCCGGCGCCGCGCCCGAGTGCGACGCTCGTCGGTTTCGCCTACGACAGTCTTCACGCCGCGCCGCTCGCCGGCGCGTTCGTGAGTCTCACCGGCACCGGCTTCTCGACGACCAGCGACGCGAACGGCGCGTTCCGATTCGAGCAGCTCGCACCGGGCGCCTACACCGTCGTGGTGCTGCACGCGGCGCTCGATTCGATCGGAGTGTCCGGGCTCGCGGCGTATGCCGACACGCGCCGTGGCGATGACACGGTGCACCTCGCCGTTCCGTCATTCGCGACACTCTGGCGCGTCGCGTGCGGACCGGCTCCTGCGCCGCGCGACAGTGGATTCGTCTTCGGCTCGGTGCACGACGCGGTGACACATCGTCCGGTCGGCGGTGCGAGGGTCGGCGTGAGCTGGATCGACTTCTCGATCGATCGACGGCTCGACGTCGCGGCGCAGCGATGGGGCGGAGAGTCGCCGACCGATTCGACCGGTAGCTACGCCGTCTGCGATGTTCCGGCCGGCGCGACGCTGCACGTGGTCGCGACCAAGGGCTCGGCGGCCACGGGCGTGATCGACATCTTCACGACGCGTGCGCGAGTCACGCGCCGGGATCTCTTCATCCCTCCGGCCGATTCGACGTCATTGCATCGCGGCGGCATCGTCGTCGGCCTCGTGCGCGACAAGTCGGGCGGTCCGATCGCCGGCGCGCGCGCAATGACGGCGGGCGCCGGCGAAGCACGCAGCGGCACGGACGGCCGATTCGTTCTGCGCGGCGTGCCGCTCGGCACGCGACAGATCGAGGTGACGTCGATCGGCGCGGCGCCAGCGGCGGCCGTGGTCGACGTGAGCCCGAATGACACGGCCACCGTGTCGCTCGAGTTGCAGCCCGTCGTGGCGCTCCAGGCGATGACAGTGCACGCGACATCGTCGGCGCAGAGGCGATTGTCCGAGATCGCCGATCGGCGGCGATTGGGGTTCGGTCATGTGATGGACTCGACCCGGGTCGGCCATTTCGCGTTCTTGAACAACGCGATCGCGATGTTGACTGGCTCATACTGCCAATTGTTCATCGACGGGCGTCGGACGGATCGATCGGAGCTCAAGTTCCGCGACCCCTACGACGTCGCACTCATCGAGACGCTGCTCGACTTCGAGACACCGTTTGCGTGGCGGCCGAAAGCGCCGTGCACGACGGTGCTCATCTGGACCAAAAACACGCTCCGCTGAGCAGAACGCTCATCGAGCGCCGACGGTTCGATGAATTGGAACTGCAGATTGTACCGAGTGAACCGATTTGACGGAATAACAAAACACATCTCCGTATAATCAGTTTCTTCCGTCAAATCTGTAGTTCAAACTCTGTGGAGCCTCCCGAGGCCGCGCCGTCTGTACCCCTCCCGCAAGAGCTCACCCCTCGCGCGGAATGATGCCGCGCTCCACATAGATCGGGTGCACGAGCGCCCGGAGCGCGCCGAGCCGCGTCGCGAACCACGCGGCGGCGAGCATGCACGCCACGCCGCCGGCGAAGATCGTCCACGCCGCGCCGATCCGGTCGGCGACCACCCCGCCGATCAAGCTCCCGATCGGCGCTGTGCCGAGCACCGCCATCGCGTAGAACGCCATCACCCGGCCGCGGAGCCGTTCCTCGACGATCGTCTGTAAGATCGTGTTCGTCGACGCCAACTCGACCATCATCCCGCCGCCGACGAACGGCAGAATGACGAGCGACAGCCAGAGGGTGTGGGAGAGCGAGAAGCAGACGAGCGCGGCGCCGAAGATCGCGGTCGCCGCGACCATCACGCGGCCCAACCCAACGACGGTAGTGCGCCACGCCAGATAGAACGCGCCGACGAGCGCCCCGACCCCCGACGCCGTCATCAGGAAGCCGAGCGTGTGCGCTCCGCCGTGCAACGTCGTCGCGGCGATCGCCGGCATCAGCACGGCGTAGGGCATGCCCATCGTCGCGACGAGGGCGAGCAGCAGCAGCGCCGACCAGATGGGCGGAAAGCCGATCACGTAGCGGAAGCCGTCGCGCATCTCGTCAATCGCGCGCGTGTTGGGACGCTCGCGGTTCATGCGTTCCATGTGCATGGCGAACAGCGACCAGAGCAC
>DATNAT010000050.1:0-4831 GCA_035572355.1 Gemmatimonadaceae bacterium | reverse complement strand
GCTCGCCGTAGAGACGATGGACGCCGAGTTGCTCGAGCGGCTTCCCGGCTTCCGCTCGCGCTTCGAGTGGTTCCTGCGCTATCGCGCCGAGATGGTGGGGGACGCGGCGTCGGTGACGCGCGCCGGCGAATTGGATCGCCGCCTGTTCGCCGTGGTGAGCGAGAGCCGTCTGCAGGCGATCTTGAGACGGATGCTGGACGAGACGGAGTTTCTCTCGCCGCACGGCATTCGCTCGATGTCGCGCTGGCACGCCGACCATCCGTACGAGCTCCGGCTCGGAGGCCGGGTGCTCGGCCGCGTCGACTACGAGCCCGCCGAATCGCGGAGCGGCCTGTTCGGCGGCAACTCCAATTGGCGCGGGCCCGTCTGGTTTCCGGCCAACTATCTGATCATCGAGGCGTTGCAGAAGTTCGATTGGTACTATGGACCGACGTTCACGGTGGAGTATCCGACCGGCTCGGGACGGCGGCTGACGCTCTGGGAGGTATCGGTCGAGCTGTCGCGACGGCTGATCGGGTTGTTCACGAGCCACGACGGCCGGCGGGCGGTGTTCGGCGGGGTGGAGCTGTTCCAGCGAGATCCCTATTGGCGGGATCTCATCCCATTTCACGAATACTTCAACGGCGACGACGGGGCGGGCCTTGGTGCCTCGCACCAGACCGGCTGGACGGCGCTCGTCGCCAAGCTGATTCAGCAGAGCGGCGTGCCGGCGGTCAGGTAGCGGCGGCGGCCCGCGCGGTGGCGGCGCGCACCGCCGGCGCCACCTGCGTGCCGAACAGCTCGATCGAGCGCATGACCTGCGCGTGCGGCACCGCGCCGACATCCATCTGCGCCAAGAACCGGTCCATTGCGAACAGCTCGTGCTCGTGCAGGATCTTGTCGATCACCTCCTGCACGCTGCCAACGACGAGCGCGCCGTGCGGCGAGCGCGACGCCTCGAACGCGGCACGGGTCGTCGGCGGCCAGCCGCGCTCGCCGCCGATCCGCGTCATCACCTCGGCGTACGGCCCGTAGAACTGGTCGGCCGCCTGCCGCGAATCGTCGGCGACGAAGGTGTGCGAGTTGATGCTCACCTTGATCGCTGCCGGGTCGTGGCCTGCGCCCTGCGCCGCCTCACGATAGAGCGCGACGATCGGCGCGAACCGCTCCGGCGAACCGCCAATGATCGCCAGCGCCATCGGCAGACCGAGCACGCCGGCGCGCACCACCGACTGCGGTGACCCGCCGACGGCGATCCACACGGGCAGCGGACTCTGTATCGGACGCGGATAGACCGGCAGATCGTTGATTGCCGGCCGGTGCTTGCCACCCCACGTGACCCGCTCACCGGACCGCAGCTGGAGCAGCAGATCGAGCTTCTCCACGAACAGGTCGTCGTAGTCGTCCAGATCGAACCCGAACAACGGAAACGACTCGACGAACGACCCTCGCCCCGCCATGATCTCGGCGCGGCCGTGCGAGAGGAGGTCGACCGTCGCGAAATCCTGGAACACGCGCACCGGATCGTCGGAGCTGAGCACGGTGACCGCGCTCGTGAGGCGAATGCGCTTCGTTCGCACGGCCGCGGCGGCGAGGACGATCGCCGGCGCCGACACGCCATAGTCGGAACGGTGGTGCTCGCCGACGCCGACCACGTCGAGGCCAACCTGATCGGCGAGCTCGATTTCCTCGATCAGGTCGGCCAACCGTTGCTCGGTGCTCGCCGGCCGTCCGTTGCTCGAGTCGCGCGCGATGTCCGCGAAGCTGTAGACGCCGAGCTCCATCAGGTGTCGGCCGTCGGCCCGTAGATCGACGGCAGCGGCACGTCGTTCAAGCGGAGGTAGACGCTCAGCTGTCCGCGGTGATGGATGATGTGATTCATGAAGAACGACCGGAGGACGAGGCCGCGCGGCTGCGTGAAGATCACGTGGTCGCCAAATTTGAGCGACCAGGGAACACCGAGCGCTTGCTCGGGGAGCGCGGCGATCGCGGCGCGGCTCTTGGCGGCGTTGGCATCGAATGCGGCGAGGAGCTCGTTCCGGTCGCGATACACTTTGGGCGCGTAGGGCGCGCCGCCGGCCGGCGCGAAGTTGATCTCCGGTTCGGTGGCGACGCGCGCGCCGTACCCAGCGAGGTTCGTCAGGTGCGAGGCGAGCTCGCCGAGAGCGGTCGATTTGGCGTGCGGCTTCCAGGTCGGGTTCTCGAACGGGACGCGCTCGAGGAGCGAGCGGGTGGTGCGCATCTCGTGATCGAGCTCGGGAAGGAACCATTCGGCGAAGGACATGAGGCAGTCGTGGGGAACAGGGCGAGGACCGCGCGTTCGGCTGAACCCGCGGGAGCGCCGTGGCGTGTGTTGTATCTTTCGACAGCGTAGCGGCTCGCTCTCACTCAGTCCAGACCGTGTCATCGCCCGCATCTGAATCGCCCGTCCCCGCCCCGGCCGTCCATCGCGACTTCATCCGTGAGATGGTCGCACATGACGTCGCTACGAATCGCTTTGGCCGACAGGTCGTGACGCGCTTTCCGCCCGAGCCGAACGGCTTTCCGCACATCGGCCACGTCAAGGCGATCTGCCTGAACTTCGGCATCCGCGACGAGTTCGGCGGCCGGTGCAATCTGCGATTCGACGATACGAACCCGGCCGGCGAGGACATGAAGTACGTCGAGGCGTTCAAGCGCGACATCCGCTGGCTCGGCTTCGAGTGGGACGAAGAGCTCTACGCGAGCGATTACTTCGAGCAGCTCTACCGGTTCGGCGAGCTGCTCGTCGAGAAGGGAAGCGCCTACGTCGATTCGCAGACCGACGACGAGATTCGCCTGACGCGCGGCACCGTTACCGCGGCCGGCACGAACAGCCCGTACCGCGCCCGCTCGGTCGAGGAGAACCTGGACCTGCTGCGGCGCATGCGGGCCGGCGAGTTTCCCGACGGCACGCACGTGCTGCGCGGCAAGATCGACATGGCGCATCCGAACATGCTGATGCGCGATCCGATCCTGCTGCGCATCCGGCACGCGAGCCACTATCGCACGGGCGACGCCTGGTGCCTCTACCCCCTCTACGATTTCGCGCACCCGCTGTCCGACGCGATCGAGGGGATCACCCATTCGCTCTGCTCGCTCGAGTTCAAGGACAACAACGACATCTACAAATGGCTGGTGCGCGAGTGTGGGTTCGAACATCCGCCGGAACAGACCGAGTTCTCGCGACTCGCGCTTGAGTACACGGTAATGAGCAAACGCAAACTGCTGCGGCTCGTCAACGACGGCGTGGTGAGCGGCTGGGACGACCCGCGGATGCCGACGATCTCCGGTCTCCGCCGGCGCGGCGTCACCCCGGAGGGGCTGCGCGCCTTCGTCGAGACGGCGGGTGTGACGCGGAAGCCGCAGCGCACCGAGCTCGCCACCCTCGAGGCGGCGATCCGCAACGACCTCAACATGCGCGTGCCGCGCGTGATGTGCGTCGTCAACCCGCTCAAGGTCGTGATCGAGAACTACCCCGAGGGCGAGGTCGAGCTGCTCGACGCGTCGTACTACCCGCACGACGTGCCGAAGACGGGATCGCGTGAAGTTCCGTTCGCGCGCGAGCTGTACATCGAGCGCGACGACTTCATGGAAAATCCGCCGAAGAAATTCTTCCGCCTCGCGCCCGGCCGCGAGGTGCGGCTCCGCTACGGCTACTTCATCACTTGCACGAGCGTGGTCAAGGACGCGATCGGTGAGATTGTAGAATTGCGCTGCACCTACGACCCCGCCACGCGCGGCGGCGACGCGCCGGACGGGCGCAAGGTGCAGGGCACCATCCACTGGGTGGCCGCGCCGACCGCCGTCGACTGCCAGCTGCGTTTGTACGACCGGCTGTTCACCGTCGCCGATCCGGACGACGCCGAAGACGGGAAGGACTTCCTCAGCGTCGTGAACTCCGAATCCCTCGTCGTCGTGCGCGGAGCGAAGATCGAGCCGAGCGTGGCGAAGAACGAACCCGGCACGCGCTATCAGTTCGAGCGGACCGGCTACTTCATCAGCGACCCGCTCGATTCCGGCGAAGGGACTCTGGTGTTCAACCGGACTGTCACACTTCGCGACACCTGGGCAAAGGTTCGCGACAAGTAGGTGTCCGAGCAGCGCACGACGGTAACGCGGTTGGGCGGATGATCGTCTGTTGGGATGTCCTGATCATCCCGGAGTCACCCGCCCATGACCAACATCTCGTCCTTGCTCGGCCGCGCCGCCGCGGTCCTCACCGTTGCGACGCTGGCCGCCGCGCCGGCACTCGCCCAACACGCTCCGGCGCAGGCGGGCGTCTCCGCGCCGGCTGCATCGCACGCGCCAAGCGCGGCGAAGCACATGCTCTACCGCGCCCACGGCCCGAAGGGCGCTACGGTCTATCTGCTCGGGTCCGTGCATCTCCTCACGCCCGACGCGGCCACGCTCCCCGCGGAAGTCGACAGCGCGTTCGCGCACGCCAAGACGGTCGCCTTCGAGGTGAGCCTCGACAGCATGATGATGCGGTCGCAGGAACTTCTGCTGCGCGGCCGGTACGTGGGCGGCGCGACGCTTCGCTCATCGCTTTCCCCGGCGACGATCGCCAAGCTCGACACGATCCTCCCGCAATACGGACTCACGCTCGATCAGGTGAACGGGTTCAAGCCGTGGGTCGTCGCGCTCGTGTTGGCGCAGCAGGTGATGGCGGGCGCGCACTTCCAACCGCAGCTGGGCGTGGATGCGCAGCTCAACGCGCGCGCGCACACGACGGGTAAGCCGGTGATGGGCTTGGAGACCGTCGACTTCCAGCTCGGCCTGTTCGATTCGCTGTCGCCGGCCGATCAGGAAAAGATGCTCCTCGAGGAGCGTC
>DATNAT010000049.1:0-12575 GCA_035572355.1 Gemmatimonadaceae bacterium | reverse complement strand
AGCTCCTCCGCGGCGGGCAGAATCTTGAACAGCTGCGCGTGATCCTCGAGGTCGGGGCAGGCGCCGTACCCCCACGAGTAGCGTTTGCCCTGGCCGGGCGGAATCGCCAGCTCGCGTCTGAGCGTGCGGTGCATCCACTCGGCGACCGCTTCCGCCGTCTCGACGGCGAGGCCGTGAACGAAGAAAGCCTCGGTGTATTCGCCGGCAGTCTGAAGGGTCTGAAAGCGCTCGCTCGCCCTGTCGCCGACGGTGACGATCTGGAATCCGACGACGTCGACGTCGCCCGATTCGACCGATCGGAAATAGTCGGCGATGCAGAGCCGTTCGCGGCCTTCCTGGCGCGGGAAGTGGAAGCGCGCACGCTCGCGCGTGCTTCCGTCGGCGGCGTAGGCTGCGGCGTCATACACGATGAGATCGTTCCCCTGCGACTGCGCGGGGAAGACGCCGTATACGGCGCGCGGCTCGAGCCACTGGTCGCACTTCGCCGAGTCCTTCAATCGGGCGAGGACCGGCTCGAACTCGCGCTTCACCATCTCGTCGAACTCGGGGCCGGAGCCGCGTCCGCCCCACTGGAGGCGATAGAGCTCGTCCAGGTCGAGCAGGTCGAACACCTCGTCGAGCGGGATGTCGCGCAGCGTGCGCACCCCGAACGACGGCGCGCTCGGAATCGGATTGTCCGCCGAGACGTCGCTGCGCCGGCCGCCTGCGGTTCCGGCGCTCGTGTCCTTGCCGACGTTGGTGTGGAGGAACTTGTCGTTGCGCGCGTCTTCGAGCAGCTGCTCGATGAACTTCGCGCGCAGAGCGTCGTCGTCCTGAAGGCGGTCCATCGTCTCCAGGCCCTCGAAGGCATCCTTGCAGTAGAAGACGCCCGACGAGTAGGCGCGCTCGCCGTCGACGAACAGGGCGCGGCGCCCGAACCGGCGGTTGATCGCCGCACCGCCGATCAGCACGGGAATCTCCAATCCGCGCCGGTCGAGCTCCTGGACGCAGAGCGGCATCTGCTTCGACGTCGACACGAGGAGCGCCGACAGCCCGATCGCGTCCGCGCCGACTTCGAGGGCTTTTTCTACAATTGTATTTACAGGAACCTGCTTGCCGAGGTCGTAGACCGTGTAGCCGTTGTTGGAGAGAATCGTGTTGACGAGCGACTTGCCGATGTCGTGCACGTCGCCGTACACCGTCGCCAGCACGACCTTGCCCTTGGTATAGCCCTCGGCGCGCTCGAGGAACTGCTCGAGGTGCTTGACCGCCTTCTTCATGACTTCAGCGGACTGCAATACGAATGGGAGAATGAGCTCGCCGGCGCCGAACTTGTCGCCGACCTCTTTCATCGCCGGAAGCAAAACGTCGTTGAGCACGCGCACCGGCTGCTCGCGCACGCCGGCCGCGTCGAGCGCGGCTTCGATGCCGTCTTTCTTGCGGTGCACGACCATGAAGTGCACGCGCTGGTCAGGCGTCATGCCGGCGGTCGGATCTTCGGCGGTCGCGGCGGTCGACTCCTTGCTGCCGCCGGAAAAGGCCTCGATGAAGCGTTGGAGCGCGTCGGGCCGGCGGTTGAACACGAGATCGTCCGCCAGCGCGCGCTCTTCGGCAGCGATCTCGGCGTTCGGCCGTACGTGCGCCGGATTCACGATCGCCATGTCGAGCCCCGCTTCCACACAGTGGTGCAGGAAGACGGAGTTGAGCACGGCGCGCGCGTCCGGCGCCAGGCCGAAGCTCACGTTCGACACGCCGAGGCTGGTGAACACGCCGGGCAGCTCGCGCTTGATCAGCCGAATGCCCTCGATCGTCTCGACCGCCGAGTCGATCCACTCAGTGTCGCCCGTCGCGAGAGTGAAGGTCAGGTCGTCGTAGATCAGATCGCCCGGAGCGAGGCCGTACTCGCCGACGACGATCTCGTAGATCTTCTTCGCGACCTCGAGCTTTCGCTCGCGCGTCTTGGCCATGCCGACCGGGTCGATCGTGAGCGCGACGAGCGCCGCGCCGAACTTCCTGGCGAGTGGCACGACGCGATCGATCCGCTCGCGGCCGTTCTCCATGTTGATCGAGTTGATGATCGCGCGACCGGGAATCGCCTCGAGCGCGCGCTGAATCACCGCCGGCTCGGTCGAGTCGACCATGATCGGCGTGTCGACGGTCATCGACAGCAGCTTGACGACCGACGCCATCTGCTCGGCTTCGTCGGCGCGTTCGGTGACCGCGACGCAGACGTCGAGCACGTGCGCGCCGGACTCGACCTGCTCGCGCGCCACGTCCGAGATCCCCTCGTAGTCCTCGGCGAGCAGCAGCCGCTTGACCTTGCGCGACCCCTGTGCGTTGACACGCTCGCCGATCAAGAGCGGCTTTGGATTTTGATCGAAGTCCGTGGCGCGCATGGCGGAGGAGGCGCGCGGAATGCGGGAGCCGCGGTGGGAGCCGGGGATGGCGTTGGACGTTGGACGTGGAACGTGGGACGAAACCTCTGAGCTCTGAGTGCTCAGACCTGAGGATTTGCGTCCAACGTCCAACGTTCCCCGTCCAACTGCTTTTACGATCGCAGCCAGATGCTCGGGCCGCGTCCCGCAACAGCCGCCCACCACCCGCACGCCGAACTCCGACACGAACTCGCCGAGCATGCGCGCCATCGGCTCGGGCTCGAGCGGGTACACGGCGTCGCCGGTGCCGGTATTGAGCGGCAGGCCGGCGTTCGGAATGCACGACACGGGGCGCGACGAGTTTTCCGCGAGAAAACGGATCGGCTCGCGCATGTGCTCAGGGCCAGTCGAGCAATTCAAGCCGATCACGTCGATCGCCAACGCCTCGAGCGTCGTCATGGCGCTGGCGATGTCGGTGCCGAGGAGCATGCGGCCGCTCGTGTCGAGCGTGACCTGCGCCTGGATCGGCACGCGGCGCCCGAGCTCGGCGAACAGGCGCTCGAACCCGGCGATCGCCGCCTTCATCTCGAGAATGTCCTGCGCCGTCTCGACGAGGAGGACGTCGACGCCGCCCTCCACGAGATACTTCGCCTGCGCGTAGTAGTTGGCTTCCAGCTCGGCGAAGGTCGTCTTGGAGAGCACCGGGTCACTGCTCGAGAGGAGCATACCGGTTGGGCCGATCGAGCCGGCGACGAAGCGCGGCTTGTCGGGTGTCGAATACTTGTCACACGCGGCGCGCGCGATGCGCGCGGCCGCGACGTTGACGTCTCGCGTCTTTTCCTCGATTCCCCACTCGCGAAGCCGGTGCGGCGTCGACTGGAAGGTGCAGGTCTCGACGACGTCGCAGCCGACGGCGAGAAAGGATTCGTGGATCGACTGGATGATGTCCGGCCGCGTCAGCACGAGGTGATCGTTGCACCCCTCGAGCGACTTCCCGCCGAAGTCTTCCGGAGTCGGGTGGTGCAATTGGATGTTCGTTCCCATCGCCCCGTCGAACACGAGAACGCGTTCGGCGATCGCCTCGAGGTACGGGCTGGGCGACGTGGAGCGGAAGGGCGGGGACGGGGGGGACGTCGGAGACGTAGTCATCAGTGGTACAGACACAAAAAAAGAAGGCCCGCAACGCAAGCGCTCGGGCAGGCGCTTTAGCGGAATGTTTTACGTGGCCGCAAGTTGCCCTAAATCGCCACGATACGAAGTTGTAACATCAAGTGTATCACCGGGGGCCAGTCCCGGCAATCGAGCGGCCGATGGTGGACAGCTGGAGGCTGACGCAGGCCGCTACTGAATCGGCGCGTGCTCGGCGGAGCCTTCGTCCGGCGTTCGGCCAGTGGCGCGGGCGCGCTCGCCGACGTGCTGCACCAGCGCCATGAGCCGGTTCCGTTCCAGCGGAAGCGTCAGATCGGCCAGGACGGTGCGCTGCACGGTCGGCGACAGCGTGACGAGCACGCTCCCGACTGCGCGATAGAGCACGAGCGCTCCACCCGGAGCCAGCGGAATGCTCAGCATGTCGGCGGTCGACTCGGCGGCGAGCGCGCGGCTCACCAGGGCGACGAGCGGCGGATTGTGGGCGGCCAGCTCGCGGGCCTCGCGGAGCGATTGCGCGACGAGCGGCGCGAACCCGAGCGCGGGAAAGGTCTGCGCCAGCCCCTCCAACAGGGGCAGGTCGGTTCCAACGAGGAGAATCTGACCCATGGCTCCAGGCTTCATCGCGTCGTCGCTTCAGCGCGGCTTATGCTTCCGGGCGAGTCGTTCGGTGGCGACATCGCGCACCGCTTGCTCCGTGATTCCGTCGATCTCTATGACTTTCGACCTGGAGCTCTCGCCCGCGAGAATTCTAATCGATCGGCGATCGACTGCGAAGATGCTGGCAAAGAATTTCACTAGAGCGTCGTTCGCCGCGCCGTCCACGGGCGGCGCCGAGAGTCGAACCTTGAGCGCATCACCGTACGTCCCGGCAAGCTCGTCGCGCGCGGCGCGCGGCTGTACACGCACCGCAAAGCGAACCCGGCCACCGGCGCTGCCCACCCGCAGCTCGGTCACGGTATGCCGAACAGACTCTGAAGCAGGCTAAGCAGGAGCCAGGCGACGATCGGCGTGATGTCGATCATGCCGATCAGCGGAATGATCCGTCGCAAGGGAGCGAGCATCCATTCCGTCAAAAAGAACGCCCAGCGCGTCCAGCGCGCGAACTGCCCCATCGGCAGCCAGGAGACGATCACGCGCACGATGATCGCCAGCTTGAGCAGTGAGAAGATCCAGCCGATGACGACGAGCGGCAGCCGACTGGGTTCGGCAGCGGCGAAGACGACCTGACCGAGCAGGCTGCCGACGAATTGCAGCAGCGTGATCAACAGAATGCCGATCACCGCCACGGCCACGAGCGCCCACCAGGGCGCCGAGCTGGGAAGTCCGCCGGCGCGGACGACGATTCCCTCGATTGGGCGCATCGCGGGATCGACGCGCGTCCGCATGAAGCGGGCGACACGACCGAATGGCGAGAGACGGCGCGTCCGCACAGCCCAGTCCGCGGCGCAGATTGCCGCCGCGGCAATGCCGACGTACAACAGCCCGATTCTCACGTAGTCGACGAATGCCGCGTAGGCGGCGAGCGCCCTCATGGGCGAAACCTGGGTGAACGCGGCACTCAGCGCAAACCGTGCAGCACGCCGGCGAGGAATCGGAGGCGGTCGGCGTCGAGCGAGAGCTGGCGCGAGCGCGGAGTTCCGGGACCGTGCCCCATGTCTGGATCGACGCGAAGCAGCTCCGCGCCGCTGCCGCTCTGCGCCCACTGGAGCGTGGCGGCCAGCTTGTAGCTGTTGGCGGGCGTGAGATAGTCGTCGCGTTCGCCGACGGTGATCAACGCCGGCGGATAACTCGTCTCCATGCGCGCCGAGGTGACCGGCGAATAGGCGACGAGGGCGCGGAGATCCGTCGGGTTGAGTGGCGACCCGAATTCCGGCGTCCAGTCGGCGCCCACCGTGTAGCGGTCGTAGCGCGCCATGTCGTAGAGTCCGGCGTCGATCGCCGCCGCGCCGAACAACTCCGGCCGGCGCACGAACGCCGCCGCGGCAACGAGGCCGCCGGCCCCGCGCCCCACGGCGCCAAGGAGCGCGGGGCGCGTGTAGCGCTGATCGACGAGGAATTCCGCGGCGGCGAAATAATCATCGATGCCGACCTTCTTCTGGCTTCCCATCGCCGCCTCGTGCCAGGCCCGCCCGTAGTCGCCGCCGCCGCGAATGTTCGCCACGGCGTAAATGCCGCCGATGCGGAGCCAGGCGAGCACGAACGGCGAGTAGATCGGCGTGGCGGCGTCGGCGAACGCGCCATCGGCGGCGAGGAGAGTCGGATGCGTTCCGTCGAGGGTGATGCCGCGCCGTGCCGTGATGAACATCGGCACGCGTGTGCCATCGCTGCTGGCGAAGAAGAGCTGCGTCGTCTCGAACGCGACGAGCGTGGAGTCGGGCGGCGGCTCGCGGTACCCGTTCGAGGTGCGGGTGTCGAGGTCGTAGCGATAGACGGCCGGCGGCTGCGTGAACGACGAGTACTCGAAGAACAGATCTCGACCGTGCGCGCGCAGGTCGGTGACCGTTCCCGCGCCGGGGAGCGGCACGGAACCGCGCGCCACGCCGTCGAGCGCGAACAGATCGAGCACCGAGTGTGCGTCGTGCACGCGTTGGGCGACGAGCCGATCGTCGGCGCGCGTCGCACCGATCAGCGGGTCGTACGTCTCGCGCACGATCGTCGTCCAGTGGTCTTCGCCTGGCAGATTGATGTCGACCGCGACGACGCGGCCGCGCGGTGCGTTGCGCGTCGTGCGCACGTAGAACACCGGTCCCTCGTTGCCGACGAACTGGAACACGGCGTCGCCCGCGTCGTAGAGCGTCACGAGCGGCGCGCTGAAGTTCGGATGGCTCGGGTTGTCGAGGTCGATCAGGTACATCCGGTTGGCGAGCGCCGCGCGCACCCGCGTGCTGATCACGAGATACTGGCCGTCGTCGCTCACGTCGCCGCGAATGCGCCACTCCGGATGATCGGCGCGCTCGAACACGAGCCGGTCCGACGCCTGCGACTGGCCGGCGCGATGGTAGAACAGCTGCTCGCGCCCGCGCGGCGCGAGCGGATTCCCCGTCGGGCGCCCGGCGTCGGCGCGCACGTACACGAACCCGCGTCCATCCGCCGTCCACGCCAGATGGGCATCCGGCGCCCACACGCCGTGCAGCTCCTCGGGGAGATCCTGATTCGCCCGCACGTCGCGGATTCGGATCGACCGCCAGGACGAGCCCTGCGTCGAGACGGCGTAGGCGAGGTAGCGTCCGTCGGGCGACGGCTCCAGGTCGACGACCGCGATCAATCCCTCGGGCGAATAGGCGTTCGGATCGAGGAAGGTGCGCACCGGCACGTCGCGCCGGTCCTGCACGTAGATCACCGGTTGATTGGCAATCCCGTCGGTTTGCGAATAGAAAACTCGGTCTCCGCCGAATACCGGCACGCTCCAGCGCGGAACGGACGACGCACGACTGATCGCCGCGGGTACGTCGTCGCGCCGCGGAAGCTGGTCGAGATAGGCGCGCGTGACTGCCGTCTGCTGCGCGGCCCACGCATGCACGTCCGGCGCGCCGACGTCTTCGAGCCAGCGGTACGGGTCGGACACACGCACGCCGCCGACGATGTCGCCCTGCGACCCTCGGTGCGTCACGGGAAAGGCAACGGCGCGCGTGCCCTGCGCCGCGAGCGGCGCGCCCGCCCGCGGTGCTGTCGCGGGCATGGTGACGGCTAGAAACACTGTCGACGCGCGAAGATTCATGAGACTCACGGTGGACGCCCGCGCCTCCATAATAATGTGCGCGTGCTCACGGACAGCGAGCCTCTGGGTAAGATTCAGGGGCGCCGCGCCAACTCCATCGCCCCCGCCACATGCCCACTCGCAACTACTGGCTCGTCAAGTCCGAAGCCGACGTCTTCTCGTTCGACGACCTGCTCGCGGCGCCGAATCGCACGACAGGGTGGGACGGCGTGCGCAACTACGCCGCACGAAACCACCTCCGCGCCATGCGCGCCGGCGACCTCGTGCTCTTCTACTACTCGATGGAGAGCGACAAGGCGATCGTCGGTGTCGCCACCGTCGTGCGCGAAGCGTACCCCGACGCTACGGCGTTGGATTCGGCTGATCCGCACTACGACGCGAAGAGCGATCCGGCGGCGCCGCGCTGGTTCATGGTCGACCTCCAGGCGGCGGAGCGGCTGCCGCGGCCGGTGCGGCTCGAGGAGATCAAGCGCACGAAAGGCCTGGAGAACATGGCGCTGCTCCGCATCGGGCGGCTGTCGGTGCAGCCGGTGACCGATGCCGAGTTCGCCATCATCCGCAGATTGGCCGATTCACCGGCTGCGCCAACCCAGAAGGCGAAATCGAAAGCGGTGAAGGCGAAGCCGGCGAAAGCCAAAACGAAGCCGAAAACCAAGGCGAAGGCAAAGCCCGCCGCGAAGCGAAGGCGCTAGCGGCGAATCGAGTCCTTCCCAGCCTTGGGGAAGCGATTCGTCAGTTGGCTCTTGTACGGGCGCTCGCCGTAGCCGACGTAGATCTGCCGTGGACGCGCGATCTTCTGCTCCTTGTCGTTCAGCATCTCCTCCCACTGCGCGAGCCAGCCGGCGGTGCGCGCCACGGCGAACAGCACCGTGAAGAAATCGGTCGGGAAGGCCATCGACCGGTAGATGAGCCCCGTGTAGAAGTCGACGTTCGGGTACAACTTGCGCGACACGAAGTAGTCGTCGTGGAGCGCGACGTCCTCGAGCTTGAGCGCGATCTCGAGGTCCTTGTCCATGCCGACCTGCTTGAACACGTCGTCGGCCAGCGCCTTCACGATGCGGGCGCGTGGATCGTAGCTCTTGTACACGCGATGGCCGAAGCCCATCAGCCGGTTGCCCTTGCCACTCTTCACGCCCTCGATGAACGCGTCGACATTCTTCGGATGGTCGATCTCGCGGATCATGCGCAGCACCTGCTCGTTCGCGCCGCCGTGCAGCGGGCCGTAGAGCGCCGCCACGCCCGCCGCGATCGCCGAGAAGGGGTCGACCTGCGACGAGCCGACGGCGCGCACCGCGCTCGTCGAGCAGTTCTGCTCGTGGTCGGCGTGGAGAATGAACAGGATCTCCAGCGCCTTCACGAACACCGGGTTCGCCTCGTACTTCGGCTCCGACATCCGCGCCACCATCGAGAGGAAATTCTCGGTGTAGCTCAGATCGTTGTCGGGATAGATGAACGGCAAGCCCTTGATGTGCCGATAGCAGAAGGCGGCGAGCGTCGGCAGCTTGGCGAGCAGCCGGATGATCGAGATGTTTCGCTGCTCGGGATCCTGGATGTTCTTCGCCTCGGGATAGAACGACGACAGCGCCGCCACCGCCGAGCAGAGCATCGACATCGGATGCGCGTCGTACCGGAATCCTTGTAAGAACGTCTTGATGTTCTCGTGCACGTACGTGTGGTACGTGATGTCGTGCACCCACTGGTCGTACTCGTTCTGCTTGGGCAGCTCGCCGTGCCTGAGCAGCCACGCGACCTCGAGAAAGGTCGACTTCTCGGCGAGCTGCTCGATGGGATAGCCGCGGTAGCGGAGAATGCCCTTGTCGCCGTCGATGAAGGTGATGGCGCTCTTGCACGAGGCGGTGTTCATGAACGCCGGATCGTAGGTCATCAGCCCGAATTCGTCGGGGACGGTCTTGATCTGGCGCAGGTCCATGGCGCGCGCCGCGGTGTCCCCTTCCACGCCGCCCTGGAGGACCTGAACCGAGTAGCTCTTGTCGGTCCGCGAGTCTTTTATGTCGAGCGTTCCGATGGATTTGAGCTCACCGGACGGCGGGGCGCTTTGAGTTGCGGCGGCTCCCGCCGGTGCGGACTTCGTGGTCGTCATGCTCACGTTCTCCCAAAGAGTTCGGGACGCGGCACGCGGTCGCGTCTCATACGTGACGCGAAATCTAAGTGCTCCCGAACATGAACCAACGGGCGGCAGTGCGATCTTCAACCGATCGCGACTCCGACGTCGCGAGCTCAGTGCGGCGTCGTCGATCCGATCTGGCGCGGGCGCTCGGCGATCGGCTGAACGGCCGGACGCTCGGCGAGCAGCCGCGTGGTGAAGCGCTGGCCCTCTGAGATCCGTTCGATCTCGACGGCGATCGCGTCAACGGCGCTGTCCAGGCGCTCCATGCGCGCCACGATTTCATCGAGGCGCGGCGACAACTCCGGCGCAGCCTGGCGCCGCGATCGGGTTCTGAGCCACATCATCAGCACCCCGCTACCGCAGACGATTCCGACTACGCCAAGCAGGGTCATCAGTTGTGCGACTTGCCTCAAGAAGAGCACGCGGTCCATTGGCAGAACCCTCAGTGTGGAGTCGTCGATCCGCCAACGCGCGACCGGTCGGGAAGGGCAGCGGTTCCCGGGCGTTCGGCGAGCAAGCGGGTGGTGAAGCGCTGCGCCTCCGAGATCCGCTCGATCTCCACCGCCATGGCGTCGACGGCCGTGTCGAGGCGCGTCATGCGGTCGACCAAGTCGTCAAGTCGATGAAGCAGATCGGGTGACCCGAGTGACTTCCGGGCGCGGTGTTTCATCCAAGTGATCATGATGCCGGTGAAACAGCCCATTCCCACGATCGCGGCCACGAAGCCAAAGATGTCGTCGATCAGCAGTCTATCCATGCATCCAACTCCCTAGGCGCGAGGTTCCAATCTGTCCTGCGACCGTACGGTACGGCCAGCGGCGGGTTTCGACGCCGACAAGCACTGACGCCTGACGGGACACCGGTCGCAGTGCGCCACGCGCGCCGTGCAGATGAGCGCGCCGAGCTCCATCAGCGCCTGATTGTGCGTCCAGGTCGCCCGGCCCGTGCGCGGGAGGAGCGATTCGGCGAGCTGCCAGGCCACTCGCTGGCCTTGTGGCGACTTCGTGTCGACCGATGGCGCGAAGGCGCGCCTCAAGACGCGGGCGACGTTGGTGTCGACGAGGGCGGCTCTACGTTCATAGGCGAACGAGGCAACCGCGCCCGCCGTGTACGCGCCGACGCCTGGCAGGGCGCGCAGCGCTTCCGGCTCCGCGGGCAGCGATTTCTCCGGCGCACGGCCGCCATCCGTCACCTCACGCGCCAGCCGGTGGAGATTGCGCGCTCGGGCGTAGTAGCCGAGTCCCTCCCAGGCTTCCATCACGCGCGCCGGTCTGGCGCGCGCGACATCGGCCAGCGTAGGGAAGCGCGCGAGAAACTCGCCGTAGTAGCTCTCGACGCGCGACACCTGTGTCTGCTGGAGCATGAGCTCGGAGACGAGCACATGGTACGCGTCGCGCGTGCGTCGCCAGGGCAGATCGCGCGCGTTGGCTCTGAACCAGGCGCGAAGACGGCGGCTGAACTCGAGGCGGACGCGCGAGTCGACATCGATGTTGACCGGGCGGCCCGCAGCACGTTTACCGACGCGTGAATTCGCGTTCATTCGTGTGATTCGTGTTCCAATTGTTCCAAGCGTCCAGGGCGATCGCGCCGAATTCGGTTGGAACACCAAGGGTCGCGGATTGCGCGAACGAGCGCGAAGGCCTCCCGAGAAGGTACGGCGCCGATCGTGGGCGACCAAGGTCCGTTGTCCTCGTCGCGTGAGTTGCCCTCGGCATGGCTCGGGGCGAACCTTCGAGGGCCGGGTTTCGCCTCAAGCTCTCTCCTTCGATCAACCGATGTCCACTACGCTCTCCGACGCTCCTTCCGCTGCGCCGATCTCGCTCGGCGATGTGCAGGCCGCGCGCGAGCGCATCGCGCCCTATCTCGCGCCGACGCCGCTGCGGGAGTACTCGCGGCTCGCCGAGGCCGCGGGCGGCAGGATCGAGCTCTTCGTCAAGCACGAGAATCATCAGCCGACTGGATCGTTCAAGATTCGGAATGGGCTTTCGTTCATGACGTCGCTCGACGCCGGGGAGCGCCGGCGCGGAGTGGTCGCGGCGTCGACCGGAAATCATGGGCAGGGCATCGCCTACGGCGCGCGTCTGCTCGGCGTCTCGGCGACGGTGTGCGTGCCGGCGGGAAACAATCCCGACAAGAACGCCGCCATGCGCGCACTCGGCGCCACGGTCGTCGAGGAGGGGCGCGACTACGACGAATCGGTCGCCATCATGCAGCGGCTCGCCGAGCGAGAGGGGCGAGTCGTCGCGCACTCGACCAACGACCCGAGAATCATCGCCGGCGCGGGGACGATGACGCTGGAGATTCTGGAGCAACAGCCGGCGTTGGACGCGATAGTGATCGCGATCGGCGGCGGGTCGCAGGCGGTCGGCGCGATCACGGTGGCGCGCGCGCTCGCGCCCACGCTCGAGGTGTACGGCGTTCAGGCCGCCGGAGCGTCGGCAATCCACGACTCGTGGCATGCCGGCGAGCGGCTCACCCGCCCGCGCGCCGCCACCTTTGCCGACGGCGTGGCGACGCGCACGACGTACGACCTCACCTTTCCCGCGCTGCGCGCCGGACTCGCCGGCTTCGTCACGGTCACCGACGTCGAGATTGCCGAGAGCTTGCGGACGATTCTCTCGGTGACGCACAGTCTCGTCGAGGGCGCCGGCGCGATGGGGTTTGCCGCGTTGCCGAAGCTCGGCGACCAGCTGGCGGGCAAGCGCGTGGCAGTGGTGTTCTGCGGCGGCAACATCGACTCCGCGATGCTCAAGCGGGTGCTGAACGGCGAGCTGTAGCTCGCCCGCGCTCAGCTCACCTTTTTCGTTTTCCGCTTGAGGAAGTCCATGAGGATGAACTGGCCGAGCGTCATCGTCGAGGTGAAGTAGGCCTTGCCGCGGCTGATCTCGGAAACGCGCTTCACGAATTCGACCAAGGTGCGGTCGCGGGCGAGCATGAAAGTGTTGATCATGATCCCGGCGCGCCGGCAGTTGGCGACCTCGCGGATCGTTTGCGCGATGACGGTCGTGTCGAGCCCGAACGAGTTCTTGTAAATCTGCCCGTTCGGCATCGTGAGCGCGCTCGGCTTACCGTCGGTGATCATGATGATCTGCCGCATGTCTTTCTTCTGCGCGAGGAGCAGGCGGCGGGCGAGCTTGAGCCCTTCGGCGGTATTCGTGTGGTACGGCCCGACCTGCGCCGTGGCCAGCGTGGCGAGCGGAATCTCCTCGGCGGAGTCGTGAAAGAG
>DATNAT010000048.1:0-18384 GCA_035572355.1 Gemmatimonadaceae bacterium | reverse complement strand
CATCGCTCCCTGCGGCACGCCGGGGATCGTGAAGCTGAGCGCCGCGCCGGTGAGCGCGATCGTCACGACCGCCGTCGTGCCCAGCGCGACGCCGTACAGTTTGGCGAGAAAGAGCGTGCCGACCAGCCAATAGATCGGTGTCGCAACCTTGAACGTCGACACCGAAAGTGGGAGCACGAACCCGGTTGCCGTCGCTGACAGGCGGAGCGCGCGGCCGCCCTCGACGAGCGCCGGCAGCGACGCGAGCGACGAGCTGGTACCCAGCGCGACCGCCTGCGCGGGCGCCATGTCCCGGGTGAATCGGCCGAGCGGCACCCGTCCGAAGATCGACGCGACCGGATACATGAGCAGCGTGAACAGCACGACCAGCGCCGAGATCGAAACGACGTAATACAGCATCGCACCGGCGAGCCCGATTCCCGCTCGGCTCGACGCCACGGTGACGAGGGCGAAGATCCCGATCGGCGCCGCGGCGATGATCCAGTCGACGACCGCCGTCATGGCCCCCGCGATCGCCCCGAAGAAATCGATCAGGGCCCGCCGTGGACCGGCGTCGACGCGTCTCGTCGCCAGTGCGAACAGCAGCGTGAACGCGATGAGCGGCAGCATCGCGCCTTCGGCCGCGGATGCAATGGCATTGACCGGGAGCAAGCCCGTGACCCAGGCCCCGAAGCCGGGGAGCGCGGTCACGTGCGCCGCGGTCTGGCCCGCTCCGGCGACTGCCGTCGAGCGGAGCGACGCGGCCATGTCGCCCGTGAGATGGAGATCGTCGATCAGCGACGGGGCGAGCAGCACGCCGACCAGCGCGGCAAAGAGCAGCAGCGCGAAGAAGGTGACGACCGTCGCGAGCCCGACGCGGCCGAGCTCGCGCTCAGTGCCGGGAGCGTCGCCGGCGGCGCCATTCGAGTCGACCGAGCTCCTGCCAGCAATCGCCACGAACAGCAGGGCGACGACGAGCGGCACGACGGTCATCCGGATCGCGTTGACCCAGAGTTGGCCGATCGGTTGGAGTACCGCCGCGGTGCGACTCGCCGCGACCGGACTGGTCGCGGCGAGAACGCTCCCGAGAATCAGCCCGGCAATGAGACCGATGACGACGCGACGAACGCGCACTCGGTCAGCCAGTTGTCGTGGCTAGCGCTTCTTGGTCGACTTGGTGCGCGCCGCGGTCCGACCGGCGTGCGCAGGCCGGACGCTTGCCCGTTGGCCCCCACCGGACGCCTTTCGGGCGACCTTTGCGGTCCGCGATGGAGATGATTTCGCGCGAACGGGTTTCCCACGCTTGGCTGCGACGCGGACCTTGCTCCCGGCCTTGCGGGCCGGCGCAGCCTTTGCCCGCGAGCTCTTCGCCTTTTCCAGCTTGGCCGGTTTTGCGGCAAGTTTGGGCGGGGCAGTCTTATTGGCAGGTGGCTGGGCGATCGCCTTCGGCTTGGCCGCAGCGTTTGCGCTGGTTGCCGGCGGCGCATTCGGGTTGCTGCGCGGGCGGCCGCCCTTTCGAGCTAACTGAGCATCCGCCAACATCTTAGCAAATGCTTCTTTGGCTTCGGCCATCAGCTGCGCGTGCGAAATGCGCCGCTCCTGGAGCGCGCGCGCCTTCTCCTCACGATAGATCGACAGGGCTGTAGAGCCGTCCATTTGTCAGGGGGCGTTGGTTGAGAACAAGGTTCTTCAGGACTCGATAATCTACCTTATTGACGGGGCTGTCGGGAGATGCACGATTCGCTGCGTCCGCCGTCGACGACAACCGAGGTCGTGGTCATTGGCGCCGGAGCTGCTGGGCTCGCTGCCGCTCACGCCCTCGTCGACCACGACGTCGATGTCGTCGTGCTCGAGGCGCGGGAGCGGATCGGCGGACGCATCTTCACCAGGCGCGATCATGAGCTCAGCGTTCCGATCGAGCTCGGCGCCGAATTCATTCATGGCAGCGCGCCGGAGATCGACGAGATCTTGGGGCAGGCGTCGCTCGCCAGCTACGACATCAGCGGCCGACGCTGGCTCATAGCGGCCGACCATTTCCGCCCATTGGACGATTACTGGGAGCGGCTCGACCGCGTGATGCGGCGGCTCGATCCAAAGCGCACGCCCGACCGTTCGTTCGAGGCGTTCTTGGAGCGGAAACCGGGTGGGCGACGGTTGGCGCACGATCGCCGCTTCGCGCTTCAGTACGTCGAAGGTTTTCACGCCGCCGAGCCGTCGCGGATCAGCGAACGCGCGCTCGCCGGCGGCGGGAGCCCGCGCGGCGACGTGCGCGAGCGCCGCATCGGCCGCGTGGTCGACGGCTACGATCGGATCATCGACTGGCTCTCGGCGCCGATTGGCGATCGCGTTCGACTCAACGCGATCGCGACGCGCGTGCGCTGGGCGCCGGGCAATGTCGTCGTGGAATCGCGCTATGCCGACGGCCGGTCGCGTCCGACGATCGCCGCTCGGGCCGCGATCGTCGCCGTGCCGCTCGGTGTCCTGCAAGCGCCGCCCGCCGAGGCCGGCGCGATCGAGTTCGACCCGGAGCTCCGCACCAAACGGCAGCCGCTGCAACGGCTCGCGATGGGTCAGGTCGTGCGGATCATGCTGCGGTTGAATGAACGCTTCTGGGCGAGCGAGTGGTTCGCCAAGCAGGCCGGCACCGAGGAGCTCGACAGCTTGAGCTTTCTCCTCACCGGCGATGAGGATTTTCCAATCTGGTGGACGTCGTATCCGGTCCGCGCGCCGACGCTCGTTGGCTGGCACGGCGGCCCGGGCGCGACGCGCCTCGCCCAGCTGGCGCCCGAAGAGATCGAGGAGCGCGCGATCGCCGCGCTCGCCCGCCAGTGCGGCCTCTCGACGCGCCGCGTGCGCGGGCTCGTCGAGGGGGCTTGGACGCACGACTGGCTGCACGATCCCTACGCGCGCGGGGCGTACAGCTATCAGCTCGTCGGCGGGGTGGGTGCGCCCGACGAGTTGGCGCGTTCGCTTCGTGGTACGCTGTTCTTCGCCGGCGAAGCGTCGGGAAGCGAGGGGCGGACCGGAACGGTGCACGGCGCGCTCGCCACCGGGCGGCGCGCCGCGGCGGAGGTCGAGCGTTCGCTTACGATTCGCGCTGCTGCCGCGCCGCGCGGCGGGCCGAATTGATCTGATTGATCATCATCGCGAGGTCGGCTTGCTTGTCCGGGTTATCGCGGATGATGTCGTCGAGCAGCGCCGACGCTTCGTCGTCGGTCACCGGCAGCGGGTCGGACGAGAAGCGCCGGTTGTTCATGTGCCGCATCGGATCGATGTACACCGGGTTCTCGAGCACGATGTCGTGCGAATCGTGCTGCACGCGAACGGCGTAGAACTTCTTGCCCGATTTTTCCATGTAGCCCACGCGCACGCCGTCGTACTTGTCGGGCCAATCCGGAAGATTTCGCGAGCCGCCCTCGGTGGTCACATACGTCTTCGTGCCCGGACGTAGATCCTTGAAATTGAGCTCGTAGGATCCGTTGTACATGTAGCCGTGGCGCATCGTTTCCCTGGCGGAGTTGAGGAGCGGAGAATTCGTGTGGCGAACGCGCGGCGCGCAAGCCGTCGGACGCCGCCTGAAAGATGGCGTCCACCCTCACGGCGCGCCAACCCACGGTCTTCAGGGACCCGATCGATTGGCGTCGTCGCCGGCTGGTCCCAGCCGCTGTTCCGGCTAGAGCGCCGGCGACCCGCCGCGGTCAGCGTCCAACCACTCCCGCGGGTTCCACGTCACGGGCAGCGCACCAACGCGCTCGAACCGAATGCGCGGATCGTCGGACTGCACGAGCGCGAGCAGGCGGCGGCCGGTGAGCAGAAACCGGCGCGATGTGGACTCGAGGCTGTCGAGGATCGTCTGCGCGAGCTGCGGCTGGGCCTTGGCAAAGACGTCGTACCGCCGAATCGCGATCGCGGTGCCACCGGCATCCGGCACCTCGAGCTCGGCGATGCACTCGATCCAGGACGCGAGGTTTCGGCTGTAGTAGCTCGGAAAGGCGAGCGCGCGCTGCACGTCGGCATGGAAGGCCTCGGCCGACGTCCATCCTCCGGCGTCGAGGTCGCGGATCAGATAGCCCTGCTGCCGAAACCAGGCCAGATCGCCATTCAACACCGAGCCCTTGTGATAGAGCGCGATCGCCCCGCGCTCGAGCAACCGCCAGTCGAGCGGCTGCTCCTCGAGGGCGACTTTGGGTTTGCGTTTGAAAAATGCCATGCGACGAAAAGAAAACTTGGGGTCGCGGGCTGTCTACTCGCCCGGCTGCGCTGCTGCCGCCGCCGCGGCGCGCGCCCGGCGCGCCCGGGCCGAGCGTACGTTGACCGCGCCGCGCAGCAGGAACACGGCGGCGAACGTGCCGTCGAGCCAGCGCGAGCCCGTGATCGCGACGCCATGCGCCCAGAGCGGATGCAGCGCGATGTACGTGCCGAGCACGAACATCACGACGCCAAGCCAGTACCGCAGTCTCCAGCCGCCGGTGGCCATGCCAGGATCTAGAATCTGTGAAAGATGAAATGCATGATGAAGTACTGATATGCCACGACCGGCACGGCGAGCGGCAGCAGCTCGAGGATCCAGCGCGCCGCCCATCGCCGGAGCATCCCCGCCCCGGCGAGGAGCTCGAGCGCGCCGAAGGCCCACGACGCGTGCAGATAGAACGCGCGCAGGCCGCCGTATCCGCCGAAGCGAAGCCGCCAGTGAACGGCGAGACCGAGCGCGCCGGCCACGAGCAGCAGGCCGACGGCAACGTTGGCCGCGCCGACCGCGCGCTCCACCTGGCGCCGGGCGCGGTCGTAGTCGAACTCGGTCTCGGTGTGAATGTCGGTCACGTCGGGGTGAGCGCGGGGTCTTGGATATTATCCCCGCCACACCCCGGCCGACGAGCCCGCGAACTTCGGCTTAGTTCGCCGGCGCGCCCTTGCCCGTCGAAAAGAGTCCCGCCAGCGCGGGCACGCCGGACGCCGTCGCCCACTGCGACATGCCCCGCGTCCAGACGAGCATCTCGCCCGTGACGGTGCCCGCCCGCGCCAGATCGCGCAGCGACCCGAGATCGACCGGACCGCGCCGCTCGCCTCCCACGGCGTAGTACCACGGCGACTCGGCGGCCGGCACCGGCGGCGGTTCGTCGCCGCTCGGCGCCGCTGGAACTGCCGCGGCGGCCGCCGCCGCTCCGGCCATCGCGCGCTGCCCCATCGTGGCGCCCATGCCGAGCCCAACGCCCGACGCCGCGGCGCCATTCGGGTTGCGCGCCGCGTCGCGCAGTGCATCGGCACTCTGCAGCGCCGCATAGCGATCCATGCCGCCGATCACGTTGAGCCGTGCCCGTTGGTCGATCGCCTGTTCCACGTCTTCCGGCAGCGACACGTTCTCGATCACCAGCTGCGTCAGCTCGAGCCCGTATTGCTGGAACTGCGGCGCTGCCTGTTGCAACACGCGTCCGCTCATCTCCGTGTACTTCGCAGCCAGCTCGAGCACCGAAATCTGCGCCGAGGCCAGACTCTCGCTCACCTTCGCGATGACGAGATCGCGCAGCTGGTCGGTGATCTCGTCGACGAGGAACACCGAGCTCGTGCCGACGATCTCGCGCACGAGCTGCGCGGCGTCGTGCACGCGCATGGCGTAGGTGCCGTAGGCGCGGACGCGCGTCGGCCCCAGCTCCGGATCGCGCACGATCACCGGATTCGCCGTGCCCCACTTCCGATTGACGAATTGCTTCGTGCTCACGAACACGATGTCCGCCTTGAACGGACTCTCGAACCCGTACTTCCACCCCCGGAGCCGCGACAGCACGGGCAGGTTCATCGTCGTCAGCGCGTGCCGGCCGGGCACGAACACGTCGGCGATCTCGCCCTGTTCCACGAACACCGCCACCTGGCCGGGCCGCACGATGAGCTGCGCGCTGTTCTTGATCTCGTTGCGCGGCCGCTCGAACCGCCAGACGAGCGTGTCGTTCGATTCATCGATCCATTCGATGATGTCGATGAACTCTCCGGCAGCGAAATCGCGCATGCTCATGGGCGAACCCTCGTCGTGCTGTGGGTGGGCGCCGCGCGGCGCGCGGCGTGAGACGTCGACGATATATGAGTTTTTAAAAGAGAAGATGCTCGAGAGCGCGGCGGACTAGCGTATCATCGGCGGCGTTGAGCCCGGACCCGGCAATCGAGATGCGCACGCTCCCCACGCCGTTCGTCAGCTTTTCGAGGCGCGCGGCCGCCTCGGCGATGTCGTGGGCCTGCTCCTCGCGCAGCTTCTCCAGACCGCCCGAATCGATGAACGCGAGCGCACGGCCCAATTCGCCCGCCTCGAGCCACACGCCGTGCCCCTTGCAGGTGTCGATCACGACGCCCGATCGGTGCGCGAAGTTCGATCGATTCATGATCTTCTTGCAAACCGGGCAGGCGACGTACCGTACCTTCGCCGGCGCCGAAGGCTGCGTCGTGTCGGCGCCGCCGATCAGGTTGACGACCGCTCCACGCTCCTCACGGCTCGAGCAGAGCGCCGTGAAGGCTTCGGCCTCCATCCAGTTCGACGCGCACGAAGGACATTCGTGCATCGAGGTCGTTCCGACGCGCACGACGTGCATCGCACCGTCGCATCCCGGACATGTCAACGCCGGACCCGAAGCGCCGTCGGCGTGGTCGCATCGAGCGCCGCACTTGGGGCAGTACTGCATGCCGGCCGGCACGGCCGCGAAGCAGCTCGGACACGCGGTCCGCGCCAGCGCCGCGCCGCAATACTCGCATCGGGTTGCGTCGTCCGGAGGCGACGCACCGCAGCTCGGGCAGGTCAGGAGGGCGGGCATGCGAGTAGGACGGACCGGGCCGCGGTGCCGTAACTGGCGCTGCGGCCGCCCAGCCCTGCGCCGCCAGCCTTCAGCTCCCGCGCAAGGCCGTCAGCGGATCGACCCGCGTCGCGCGCCGCGCCGGGATGTAGCTCGCCGCCGCGCCGACCAGCACGAGCACTATCCCAACCGTGGCGAAGGTTTGCGGATCGTGGCTCGTCATGCCGAACATGAGACTGTCCACGAACCGCGAGGCGAGGCGCGCGACGACGAGCCCCGCGCCGACGCCGAGGGCGCCGATCACGAGCCCTTCGCGCACCACCATCCACCGCACGCTGCCGCCGCTCGCGCCAAGCGCGATGCGTACGCCGAATTCATGCGTGCGCTGTGTGACGAAGTACGCGATCACACCGTACACGCCCACAGCCGCCAGCACGAGGCCCGTCAGGCCAAGCAATGTGAGCAGCCATGTCATGAACCGCGTCGTCGCCGTGGTGTTGGCGAGCGCTTTGTCCATCGTCGAGATGGCGGCGAGCGGCAACGACGGATCGACGCTCGCCACGGCGCGGCGAATCGACGGTACGAGCGTGAGCACGGGCACCGCACCGCGCACCATGTACGTCGCGCCGCCGTTCACCCATTGCGCGCTCGGCATATACAGCGCCGGATACGGTTCCTGCGTCGGACCCGATTCGTGGATGTCCTCGACGACGCCGACGACCTGGCGCCAGTGCGGGTCCTTCCCCGTGACGTTGTTCGAGACGAGTTGGCCGATCGGGTCCGCTTTTCCGTACAGATGTTCGGCCAGCCCGCGCGAGATGATCGCGACCGGCGCGGCCTCCGGCCCGTCAGCAACCGTGAATTCACGTCCGCGCAACAAGGGCGTGCCGAGCGCGGCGAAGAAGCCCGGATTGATGCCGCGCATGTCGGCCGACGTCGATCCCTCGTCGTGCCCGTTGCTTCCGGGGCGCGCCGCCGTCCAGTTCCAGCCGCCGCCGTAGATCGGAGCGACCTGCGAGCGCGCCACGGCCTTCACACCGGGGATGGCCGCGATTCTGCCCTCCAGCTCCTCGAGCCCAGCTTCGATCTGCGGCCCGGTCTTGTACTTCGTGCCCGGCAGCGAGATCGAGAACGCGAGCAGGTTGTGTGTGTCGAACCCGGACGGTACGGCCTGCATGATGAGCGACGTCTTGATCAGCAGCCCCGCCCCGACGAGCAGCAGCGAGGCAAGACACAACTCGCCGATGATGAGCGCCTGCCGGAGTCGCGACCGCGCGCTCACGGACGCTTCGCGTCCGCCGTCGCGCAGCGTTTGTTGGAGATCGAGCCGCGCGGCGCGCAACGCCGGCGCCAGGCCGAAGATCAACGCGCACGCCACCGATAACGCGAGCGTGAACAGCAGCACCGGCAGGTTGAGCGACGCGTCGGCGAGGCGCGGGATCGACGCCGGACTCGTCACCAGGAAGCGCAAACCCGCCACGCCGACGGCAAGCCCCACCCCGCCGCCGACGAGACCGAGAATGATGCTCTCGACCAACAGCTGCGCGACGATGCGCCCGCGGGTTGCGCCGAGCGCGCCGCGAATCGCGATCTCGCCGCGGCGCACGGTCGCGCGGGCCACGAGCAGATTGGCGATGTTGCCGCAGGCGATGAGCAGCACGAGCGCCACGGCGCCGAGCAGCGTGTAGAGGAGCAGCCGGCTCGAGCCGAGCACCGTGTCGGCGAGCGAACTGCCGACGACGATGCCATCATAGCCGTTATGAGGATTCTCTTGCGCGAGCCGGCTGTCGATCCGCGTCAGCTCGGCGGCCGCGGCGGCCATCGTCACTCCCGGCCGCAGCAGCCCGACGACATGCAGCTCGTGGTCGCCGAAGTCCCGAAGGCGCGTCGGCGGCGGTGCGAGCGGCGCCCAGGCACGTTCTTGCGGGCCCGCGAGGATGTAGTCGGACGGTGCGACGCCAATCACCTCGTACGGCTGTCCGTCGAGCGTGATCTGCCGGCCGAGCACCGCACGGTCGCCGTTGAACCGCGACTGCCAGAGCGCGTACGACAGCACGACGACTTTGGGCGCGTCGATCCGATCCTCGGCTGCGGTGAAGTAGCGGCCGATGACCGGCGGAATGAACTCCGCCCTCCAGTAGTCGGCCGACGCCCAGAGAACCGGCAGCGGCATCGGCTCGCCTGCCCCGGTGAGCGTCGTTCGCCCGGGGCCCATCGTGGCCGCGAGCGCCGTGAAGCTCCGCGACTGATCGCGCCAGGTGTAGTAATTCCCAAACGGCGCGCAGCACATGCCGCCGTTGTCGTTGTGCTGCGAGAACGTCACGATGCGCGCGCTGTTCGCGTACGGCAGCGGTCGTAAGAGAACGCTATATACCACGCTGAAAATCGCGCTGTTCGCGCCGATCCCGAGGGCGAGCGTCAGCACCGCCACGGTCGTGAATCCCGGCGACTTGCGCAGCTGACGCAGGCCGAACACGAGGTCCTGCTTCACCGTCTGCCACCATTCGGCTCGCTGCATGTGCCGCTCCCGCTGATCGCTCAGCGTGTACAGGGTTCGCGTGATGCCGTCGACGTCGCCGAAGCGCGCCCGCGCCGCGGCACGCGCCTCGTCGTGCGGCATGCCATGGATCTCCAGCTCGTCGACCGCCGATTGCAGATGAAATTCCAGCTCGTCGCGCACGTCGCCGGCGGCGTTCGGACGCCAGAAGCGCAGATAGCGCCGCCATCGCGGGACGCGGTCCTCGTCGGGTGGAGGCATCGCTAGGCTGGTTGCCCGCGCGCCGCGACGATCTTCGCCATCGCCGCGCTCGACCGCTTCCAGCTCTCGAGCGCTTCGGCGAGCTGCCGCCGGCCGGCCGCGGTGAGACGATAGTATTTGGCGCGGCGGCCGTTCTCCGTCAGCGCCCAACTCGCCTTGATCCAGCCGCGATTCTCCATCCGGTAGAGCGCCGGATAGAGCGAGCCTTCCTCGACCTGCAGCGCGTCCTCGGTCGTGCGCTGAATCCAGCGCGCGATGCCGAACCCGTGCATCGGCCCCCAGGACAGTGTCTTGAGGACGATCAGGTCGAGGGTTCCCTGGAGCAGGTCCACCGCGGATGCCGGCATGGTTCTCCCTTAGACGGTCTAGGCTCGAAGATGGTTTGCATCAGCCTAGAACGTCTAGGGGGGCCGCCGCCGTCAACCCGCTCGCTGCTCCACGCGAAGCGGCACGCGGGCCACCGCCACTTCGTTCACCCGCACATCGAACGTCCACGTGCCGTCGCGCGGAAAGCCGACGGTCAACGGAAGAATCAGATCGTAGGCGAGCGGCAGGCCCGGCGCCCGCGGCGACTCGAAGCTCACCGGGCTCGCACGCAGATTCACCATCTCCTGCCCGTCTTCATCCATGATGTGCACCGAGATGTGCTGGTGCACGCCGTAGTCGAGCGGCTCGATGTCGAACCGCATCGCCAGCGTCACGTCCAACTTGCTCGGCAGCTCCGGCGCGTAGCGGCAGTTGTACACTCCCGTCACGTCGAGCTTGCCGTCGGCGCGCACCTGCGCACGCTCGGCGAGCACGGCGATCGTCGCGATCACGGCGCCGCCGGCGGCGCGGCCGGCGGCGCCAGCCGGTGCAGCGCGTCGACGAATTGGTCCGCTTCCGTGACGCTGAGCAGCACCGAGTAGCCAGCCGTCGTCGGCACGCGCACGGCGCGCGAGGGATCCGTCAGGTACAACAGCGCCTTGCTTCCGTCGGCGAGTCTGAACCAGCCGGAGCGATAGCCCGGTACCGCCGTGCCGGCAGTGCGCGACGTCGGCTTGTATCGGCCAGACGTCACGTCCACGCGCGCCGCCTCCGCCGGCTCGAGCTCCGAGATCGGGATGAATCGGCCATACACGTCACCCTTGAGCCGCAGTCCATCGGCCGAAAGCTCGAAAGTCGCGTTGCGCGAGCCCGAGTACGACGCCACGAGCAGCCACGCGACGCCGGCGAGCAGGACGACGGTGAACACGATAGGCACATACAGCCAGGCGCGCGAGAGATTCGCGGCCGCGATGTGGTAGACCTGTGGCATTGCGATGGGGCTCCGGAGAGCGCGGAGGAACGAGAAGGGTCAGCGCAGGAATCGCCGCGCGAGCTGCTCCAGTCGATCGTCGCCCGACTGCTCGGCACGAGCGAGAATACGCCGCACGTGGTCCCGCAGTTTCGGCTCGCCCCAATAGTAGCCCGTCGCCTGCTCGGCCGCAGCCGTGTCTCCCTCGCGCGCAGCCTCGAGCAGCACATCGGCCGCCGCGGCGTCGAACGCCGGATCGTCGCGCTCCGGAAGCACGAACCGCTTGAGAGGCGCACCGGCGCCCGCGTCCTCGTTCACGAATGCTCTCGACACGCTTTCCTCCAGCTCGCGCTTCAGTCCACCCACCCGATTTTCTTCCAGGCCGCATAGCACTGTCGGGTCACTCGCTCCAATTCCGCGAACAGCCCATCGTCAACCTGCTTGAAGTTGAAGCAGGCCTTGCCCTGCATGTGCTGCTTCAATGCAGGCGACATTCCAACCTTCACTTCGGCCGAGTAGATCGGCATCAGGTAGTAGCTGACGTATCCCTTTCCCACTTTGACGCCGCCGAAGGCGATCGGCCGCCGGTTCGGCCCAATGGTCCGGGTGTTGAGGTTGTACTGACTCGACGTCTCGCGCACGACGCTGAGCTTTGGCGCGTACCTGGCGAGGATGCCCCGAAGGCGCCGGAAGACCGCGGCGAACTCGGCAGATCGAGGGGGCATGGCGGCGTCGTTTGGGGGCCGGGGGGGGGACTGAAGCGACGGGTCCGGTCTGCCAAGGTGTTGGTCTCGGGGCGACCTCAACAGAGCGCGACAATAAAAACCCGGTTCCGGAGTCTTGCGCAATCGGGTGGGAGGCTTTACCTTCGGTCCAGCGATACACGCAGGATTGCGCAACCACGTTCCGATGCACATCCGGGGGCTTTCGCAAAGGCGAGGTCCCCGTTTTTGTATCGAATCGCCGGCGAGGCAAGTTGTTCGCCGAGAACGTAACCCGTCGTGAGGGAGTTCACGAGCTACTGTGGGTCGGTTTGTACGGCGCGTTCCGCTACTCCGACAACACAACAACAATTCTTAGGAGTACGGCAATGGCACGCACGACCGGCACTGTGAAGTGGTTCAACGACGCCAAGGGCTTTGGTTTCATCACCCCCGAAGGCGGCCAGAAGGACTGCTTCGTTCATCACTCGGCCATCCAGGGCAACGGATTCCGCACCCTCGCCGAGGGTGAGCGCGTCGAGTTCGACATCGTCCAGGGCGCCAAGGGGCCCGCGGCCGAGAACGTCGTCAAGCTCGGACGCTAAACGGCTCCAAGCCTCACGAAAAAACGCCGGACCGATTGCTCGGTCCGGCGTTTTCGTTTCCCCATCCCGCCACCAACGGCAGCGCTTCGATTACCGGCGGCGCGCCTGCCGGATCTTCTTCATCATCGTCGCGACGACGAGCAGCGTCAACACCACCCACACCGCCACGAACGTCTCCTGCGTCTTCACCGAGCGCACGTTGACGTGCAGCGCGTAGTATGCGCCGATGATCAACCCGTCGAGCGCGACGATCGTGACGACGAGGATGAGCAGCAGGCGCCGAAGCTCGGCGGCGAGGGGAGAGGTCATCGAGTCCATCGTAGCCACTATCTTCATTGATGGCCATGCCCGCCGCGCCAGGCGCGCCCGCCCCGGCGTCTTCCCGCCGCGCGTCGCGTCGGTCCCCCACCATTCTCTTCGACCTCGACGGCACCCTCCTCGACTCGATCCAGCTCATTCTCGAGTCGGCGCGCTACGCCTTCCGGAAGCTCGGCCGCGTCTGTCCTCCAGATAGTGAGTGGCGCGGCGGAATTGGAATCCCGCTCCGCACGATGTTCGGCCGGTACGCGCGCGACGAAGCGGACTGTTCCGCGCTGATTGCCGCCTATCGCGAGTACCAAATCCCCAACCACGATCGGCTGATCGGCACCTACGGCTCGGCGCGCGAGGTGGTCGAACGCCTTCACCGGCGGGGACACGAGATCGGGATCGTCACCAGCAAGTCGGAGGCGCTCTCCTACCGAGGTTTGGCGCGGATTGGTATGGCCCGCTACGTCGATACGGTGGTCGGCTGCGATGTATCAGCTCGACACAAACCCGATCCCGAGCCCGTACGGATCGCACTCCAACGGCTCAACTGTCGCCCGGATGACGCCGTCTTCGTTGGCGACTCCATCCACGACGTGATGGCCGGGAACGCCGCCGGGGTACGCACCGTAGCCGCCCTTTGGGGCGCCTTCTCGCGCGGCGATCTGGAGCCCGGCCAACCAACCGCTTGGCTGACAGATATTTCCGAGCTCGAACCGCTGCTCGAAAGTTGGGCCGGCGGCTGACCGGCGTTCAAACCTTCAGGGGCGTGGCGCCATCCAATTCGGTGCATGGATGGAGGGACCGCGATCAATGGCTGCTGTGGCCATCATCGAAGCATCTTCGAGTCATATCGGTAACGGCGATTCGGATGTCGCGCGCGCGGCAGCCGGCGACCGGGGTGCATTCGAGCGACTGTACCGGCAGCACGTGAACCGGGTCTTCTCGCTCTGTGCGCGCATGGTCAGCGACCGTGCGAGCGCCGAGGAGCTCACCCAGGACGTCTTCGTCCGTGCGTGGGAAAAGCTGCACCTGTTCCGTGGAGAGAGCTCGTTCGGGACCTGGCTGCATCGCCTCACGGTCAATGTCGTGCTCAACGCGCGAAAGACCGAAGGGCGCAACCGGGCTCGGTTCGAAGAGAACGACGAGGAAGCCGGTGGCATGGACGCCCACGCGGGCGTGGTCGGAATGCCGCTGGCGCCGGGCGACCTGCTCGACCTCGAGGAAGCGATCACCCGGCTTCCACCCGGCGCGCGACGGGTGTTCGTTCTGCACGACGTGGAAGGCTACAAACATGAAGAGATCGCCGAGATGCTCGGCGTGACCTCGGGAGCCACCAAGGCGCAGCTGCACCGCGCGCGGCTCCTCTTACGGGAGGCGTTGAACCGATGACCAGACTGATGAGCTGCGACGAATTCGCCGAACGGCTGAGCGACTTCCTCGAGCGCGACAGCCGAGTGCTGGACGACTCGACGCGCGTCTCGATGGAGCGGCATGCTCTGTCGTGCGCCGAATGCGGCGCGCTCGTCGCCGACCTGCGCGAGCTGCGCGCGGCGGCGGGAAGTCTCCCGGTCCTGGCGCCGAGCCGCGACCTGTGGGCTGGCGTCGCGGCGCGGATCGAGACGCCGGTCGTCCATCTGAATCGCGGCGGTACGGCGGCGCAACCCGGGTCACGGTTCGGTCGACGCGTGTGGCTCGGGTTGGCGGCGGCGGCGCTCGTCACGGTGACGGCCACGGTGACGCGCGAGATGAGCCGGCGCGCGGCGCCGCTCCAGGCCACGCCCGCGAGCCCGTCGCCGGTTTCGCACGTCGCCGCGCAGCTGGCCGATTCCACCACGTCAAACTCGTCGACATCGTCGTCCGGGGCGAAAGCGGTCGCGACTCCTGCCCCGCCGCGCGCTGCCGTATCGCTCGCCTCGAATACTGAGACCAAGATCTCGCCCGAAGCGACCTACGACCACGAGATCGAGAAGCTTCGCGTCATCGTCGATCAGCGGCGGTCGGATCTCGACTCCTCCACGGTCGTCGTGATCACTCACAATCTGCGCATCATCGACGACGCCATCGCCCAGTGCCGGACGGCGCTCAAGAAGGATCCGGCCAGCGGGTACCTGATGCAGTCGCTCGACGATGCGCTCGACACCAAAGTCCAAATGATGCGCACGGTGGCCATGCTGCCGTCGCGCTCGTGAGCACACTCATATGAACATCGTACGTAGGGCGCGACTCGGGTTGGCGTTGTCCGCCGGGGCGTTGAGCCTCGCCGGCACGCACGCGGCGGCCGCGCAGCGAAGCCACTTTCGTTCCGACGACCGCTCGAGCCTCGACACGACCGTGGCGCTCGACAAGAATGGCACGGTCTCCCTCACGGCGACCGAGGGGAACATCGTCGTCACCGGAGGATCCGCGAATCAGGTCCACGTCCACGCGACGAGCGACGAGAGCAACCTCCGCTTCGACGCCTCCGGATCGCAGGTCACGCTCGGCCTCCGCGGCGGCAGCGATTCGCGGTACGAGGTGAGCGTGCCCTACGGTGCGCACGTCATCGCGCACACGCGGTCCGGCGACATCTCGATCCGCGGCACGCGCGGGCCCGTCGAAGTGCGGGCCCAGAGCGGCGACGTGCGCTTGGCCGACATCGTATCGCGTCTCGACGTCAATACGTTCTCCGGGGACATCACCGCCGAATCGGTGACCGCCGACGTCGAGATCAACACCTTGAGCGGCGACGTCAAGCTCGACGACCTCAAAGGCGACGTCGACATCCAATCGGTGAGCGGCGACATCGCATTGCGCGGCGTCACGGCCAAGCAGGTCCGCGCCAAGACGACGAGCGGCGACGTGACCTACGACGGCACGATCGACCCCACGGGCCGCTACGAGCTCAGCTCGAACTCGGGCGACATCGGGCTGCACATTCCGCGCGATGCGAACGCACAGGTCACCGTCTCGACCTGGAGCGGCACGATCGACAGCCAGTTCCCGATCACCCTCACGCCGGGCGAGCACAGCATCGGCGTCGCCACATCCAAGCGCTTCACCTTCCAGGTGGGCGGCGGCGCAGCGCGCATCACGGCCGAAACCTTCAGCGGCGACGTCACCATCTCGCAGAACGGACGCGGCGCCAGCGATCGCCGCTAGACCCACTCCTCCACCCACCACGGATACGCACATGCCCCGTCGCCTCTCCCCCACCGTGCTCGCGGCCACGCTGTCCATCCCGCTGCTCGCCGCACCGGCGCTCGCCCAGGACTTTCACTGGGACAAGACGCTCGCCTCCGGCAGCGAGGTGTCGATCCACAACATCAATGGCGACATCAAGGTCACACCGTCGAGCAACGGACACGTGATCGTGACCGGAATCAAGCGCGGATCGAGCCGCGACACCGATCACATCAAGGCCGAGGTACATGAGTCGGCGCATGGCATCTCGGTCTGCGTGCTCTACGACGATACCGACTCGTACTGCGACGAAGACGGGGTACACGTGCACAGCCGCCGTCACGGCCGCGATTGGGACAACGGCCGCATGGATCTCGAAGTCGCGCTGCCGGCGAACGTGGTCGTCAGCGCGGGCTCGGTGAGCGGCGACATCGACATCGACGGCGCGCACGGCGACGTCGATGCGTCGAGCGTGAGCGGCGACGTGCATCTCACCCACCTCCATGCCGCCGGCATCCGCGCCCATTCGGTGAGCGGCGATGTCGCCGTATCGGCCGACGAGCTCTCCGACCACGGCGACCTCGAGTTCAACACTGTGAGCGGCGACGTGACGCTCAACCTGCCGGCCAACCTCGACGCCGACCTGTCGATGTCGACGGTGAGCGGCGACATCGACAGCGACTTTCCGCTGACGCTTGGCAATGGCCGTATGAGCCGGCGCGGCATGAGCGCGCGCATCGGCAAGGGCGGCCGGCGCCTCGACGTTCGGACCGTGAGCGGCGACCTGCGTCTGCGCTCGCCGAACGGCAACGCCCATCGCGATTGACGGGCAACGCATTTAACTACTCTCATTCTTCGGGTCTCATGACCACCGCCTTCCGCACCCTCGGCGCCGCCGTCCTGGCCGCCGGTCTCGCCCTTCCCGCCGCGCGGGCTCAGAACACCGGGTCGCAGAGCGGCGACACCTTCAACTGGTCCGGAAAGATTCCCGCCGGCGCCTGGATTCGCATTCGCAACCTCAACGGGCCGATCACCGTGTCGCCCGCGACGGGCGACAACGTCGAGGTCGTGGCGACCAAGCACTGGCGGCGCGGCGATCCGGCCGACGTCCGCTTCACCACCGCCAAGTTCGGCCCGAACGATGCCAGCGTCGTGATCTGCGCCCTCTGGGGGGACCGCTCGAGGTGCGACGAGCACAGCTACGACACGCATAGCGACCGCGGCATGCGCAACAACGATGTACGCGTCGATTTCCGCGTGCTCGTGCCCAGGGGCGTCAAGGTCGGCGTGAACACGATCAACGGTGCCGTCACCGTCGACGGCGCAACGTCGGAGATCGATGCCGGTACGATCAACGGCGAGGTCGACGTGGCATCGAGCGGCGGACCGGTCAACGCCAGCAATGTGAACGGGGGCGTCCGCGCCCGAATGGGCCGTGCCGATTCCAACGCCGACATGGAGTTCACCACGGTGAATGGGAGTGTCAGCGTCGAGTTCCCATCCGATTTCAGCGGCGACGTCGACCTCTCGACGGTGAACGGCTCGCTCAACACCAACTTCGCGATGACGCTGATCGGGCGAATCGATCCGAAGCATCTGCATGCGCACATCGGGAAATCGGGCGGACCGCAGCTCAAGCTCGAGACCGTGAACGGAAGCGTCGACCTCCGCCGGCGGTAGCCGCTGCCGCCGCCCGCCGGCCCTCGCCGGCGGCGCGTCCGGTAACTTTTCCGGGCAGCGACGCGTATTTTCTGGCGGCGCGCACGTTTCATCCCGCGCGCCAACCGCCGGGAGGCCGCGTGTGAGACGCTCGCTCGTCGCATTGCTCGTCGTGCCGATGTCGCTCGTCACGGTAGCCTGTCACCGCGGCGGCTCCGAGGACCATGCGTTCGAGTGGAGCGCACCCCTGCCTCCCGGCGCCGTCCTTCACCTGCGCGACGGCACGGGCAGCATCACCGTTCACCGCGCCGACGACGGTAACGCGCGCGTCATCGGCAGCCGCCGCTGGATGCGCGGCCGATCCAAGGACGTTCAATTCGTCGTGACGCAGAGCGGGAACGACTACTACGTCTGTGCGATGTGGGAAAACAGTGGCAAGTGCGGCGCGTCCGGCTATCACGGTGCGACCGGCGGCGGTCTGCTCGAGATGATCAACCTCTTCCACCATCGCACCGACGCCTCGGCGGGTCTCGTCGCCGACGTGCCGGCGGCCGTCGTCATCGACGCGCGCACGACGAGCGGCAGCGTGCGCGTCGACGGCGTCACGGCAGGCGTCACGGCGCGTTCGGTGAACGGAATCGTCGAGGCAACGAACGTGTCTGGGCCGGTCGCGCTAGCGACGACCAACGGCAGCGTGCGCCTACGCGCCGATTCGCTCGCGCCGTCCGATTCGGTGCGACTCACGACCACCAACGGCTCCGTCCGGGCGGACGTCCCGGCCGGCCTCGAGGGCATGTTCGACCTGTCGGTGACCAACGGCAGCGTGCACAGCGACCTGCCCGTCCCCGCGCTAACGGGAGCGCGGGCCAGTCGTCATTTACAGGGGCAGCTCGGTGCCTCGACGCGGTATTTCCGGATGCGGTCGGTCAACGGGACGGTCTCACTCGTCACCCATGGCTCGGCGAGCCCCGCGCCGGCCGCGCCCTCGCCGCCGGTCACGCCTCACTGAGCCGGGCCGGCTGGCACAGGGTCGCCGAGCGCGGGTATAATTCAGAGTAGGATATCCTCAATCACAACGGGAGTTTGGCCGCACCATGGGCTACTCATACGCACCATCCGTCCAGGTCCGCACCGGCGTCGAGCGCGCCACCCTCGTCCGCCGCAC
>DATNAT010000047.1:0-11386 GCA_035572355.1 Gemmatimonadaceae bacterium | reverse complement strand
CAAACGCGCCAGCCGGCGACCCGAGCGGTCGTGCGCAGCTGGCGCGTCTGTGAGCTCCCCGAGTAGGACTCGAACCTACGACCCGGCGATTAACAGTCGCCTGCTCTACCAACTGAGCTATCGGGGATCAGTCGCTGTAAGCTAGTAGCGCCTGCGTGCAAGTCAACCGAGGCGCGAAGCGCCTCAAGCTCAAGCAGCAGACTGACTTAAACGGCGGCCAGAGCTTCCGTGCGACGCGGTCTGGGGCGGGCCGCTCGATCATGCTCGGGGAACCCGGGGAGTACCGTGCGGAGCCATTGGCCGGTGTGCGACGCTTCGACGCGCGCTACGTCTTCGGGCCGGCCCGTCGCGACGATCTCGCCTCCGCGATCGCCGGCTTCGGGTCCCAGGTCGATCACCCAGTCGGCGAGCTTGATGACGTCGAGATTGTGCTCGATCAACACGAGGGTGTGGCCCGCGTCGACCAGACGGTCGAACACTTGAGCGAGCTTGCGAATGTCGTCCAAGTGCAGCCCGGTCGTCGGCTCGTCCATCACGTAGAGCTTCTTGCCCGACTTCTTGGCGCCGAACACCAGTTCGCGCCCGACCTTGAGCCGCTGCGCTTCGCCACCGGAAAGCGTCGTGGCCGGCTGTCCGAGCCGGAGGTAGCCCAGGCCGACCTGCTGCAGCTGCCAGAGGGCCTGGCCGAGCTTTTCCTCGCGCGGGAAAAAGCGGATGGCTTCGTCGATCGTGAGCTCGAGGACGTCGTAGATGTTCTTGCCGTTGACGCGGACGTCGAGCACGGCGGGCTTGAAGCGTTTGCCGCCGCAATCGTCGCAGGGAACGAAGACGTCGGCCATGAACACCATCTCGACCTCGAGATAGCCGGCGCCCTCGCAGGTCTCGCAGCGTCCGCCGGCGACGTTGAAGCTGAAGGTGCCGGCGGTGTAGCGGCGTTCGCGGGCCAGGGGCGCATCGGCGAAGATGCGCCGGATTTCATCGAACGCTTTGACGTAGGTGACGGGGTTCGAGCGCGGCGACTTGCCGATCGGGCTCTGGTCGATGCCGACGACGTCGTCGATCGCGTCGGCGCCGGTGAGCGTGTCGAACTCGCCGACGGCTTCGCCGAGGTGCTGCTTGGCGCCGTGCTCGCCGTGGAGGCGCGTCTCGAGCGCGCGGAGGAGCACGTCGTGTATGAGAGTACTCTTTCCGGAACCAGAAACGCCGGTGACCGCCGTGACGGCGCCGAGCGGGATCTTGATGTCGACGCCCTTGAGGTTGTGCTCGCGTCCGCCGGTCAGCGTGATCCACCGCGGCCCGAGGCGCCGGCGCTCCGCCGGCACCGGGATCTCGCGTTGGCCGGTGAGATAGGCCCCGGTGAGCGGGCTCTCGGCGATGCGCGAGATCGGGCCATTGAACACGAGCTGCCCGCCCTTTTCGCCGCTCGCCGGCCCGAGCTCGACCATGTGGTCGGCGGCGCGGATCGCCTCCGGGTCGTGCTCGACGACCAGCACCGTGTTGCCCGTGTCGCGCAGCCGGTGCAGCAGGCGGAGCAGCCGCTCCATGTCGCGCGAGTGCAGCCCGATCGACGGTTCGTCGAGCACGTAGAGCGTGTCGACGAGCTGCGATCCGAGCGAGTTGGCAAGTCCGATGCGCTGCGCTTCGCCGCCGGAGAGGGTGCGCGTGGCGCGGTGCATCGTGAGATAGTTGAGGCCCACGTCGCACAGGAACTGCACGCGGTCGCGCGTCTCTTTGAGAATGTGCGCCGCAACCTGCCGCTCGAACGGCGCGAGATCGAGGGCATCGAGCCAGGCGAGCAGTCGATCGGCCGGCAGCTCGCAGATTTCGGCGATCGTGCGTCCGCCGACCCGCACGTTGAGCGCCTCCGATTGGAGCTTGCTTCCACGGCACTCGGGACACTCGCGCGCCATCTGATACTGCCGCAGAAAGACGCGGATGTATTGCTTGTACTTCTTCTCCTCGAGATCGACGAGAAACGGGAGAATGCCTTTGTAGCCGCGCGCCTTGGCGCTGAGCAGCTTCTGCCGGGCCGACGCCGACAGCTTCTCCCACGGCGTATCGAGGGAGATGCCCTCGCGTTTCGCAAACTCGGCGAGGGCGCGCCGCTTGTTGTCGTAGCGCGGTTTGGTCCACGGATCGATTGCGCCGTCGCGGAGCGAGCGCGTCGGATAGGGTATGATGAGCGATTCATCATACTCGAGCGTGGCGCCGAACCCGTTGCACCGCTGACAGGCGCCGCGCGGGCTGTTGAACGAGAAGAGCTGCGGGGTCGGGAGCGGCGCGCGCGTGCCGTCGTTGGCACACTCGTACCGTTCGGTGAAGCGGAGCTGGGTGACCGGCTTGGGGGCGAGCGCCGTGCGGACCGGTTCGGTGAACAGCGCCACGCAATCGCCGTCGCCTTCGCGGAAGGCCGTGCCGACGGCGTCGGCGAGTCGGCCGCGCCCATCGTCGCCTACCGCCAGCCGATCGACGATGACGAGGAGCTGCTTGGCGAAGGTGACGTCGACGTTGGCCGTCGTCGCCAGCTCCTCGAGGTGCATGACTGCGCCGTCGACCGCGACGCGCACGAACCCCTGGGCGCGCAGATTCTCGATCACGACTTCGTGCGTCACCTGGTCGGAAAGCACGAGCGGGAAGCCGACGTAAAGGCGCGTGCCGGCGGCGAAGGCAAGCAGCGCGTCGGTCACCGACTGCACGGTGTCCGGGCGCATCTCGCGGCCGCAGAGCGGGCAGAAGGTGCGTCCGACGCGCGCCCAGAGCAGCCGCAGATAGTCGTAGATCTCCGTGGCGGTGCCGACGGTGGACCGCGAGGTCTTGGTCGGATTTTTCTGCTCGATCGCCACGGCCGGCGAGAGCCCGTCGATCGAGTCGACGTCCGGCTTCTCCATCCGCTCGAGAAACTGGCGGGCGTAGGCCGAGAGCGACTCGACGTATCGCCGTTGGCCTTCGGCGTAGATCGTATCGAAGGCGAGAGAAGACTTGCCCGATCCCGACGGTCCGGTGATGACCGTGAAGGCGCGGCGCGGAATCTCGAGGTCGAACCCCTTGAGATTGTGCTGCCTCGCGCCGCGGACCAGGATGGAGTCCTTCATCGGGCGGAATTTAGCGGCCGGCGCGCCCCGAAGAAATAGCGAAGCTCGCTCGCCGCGCGCCGCCGGCATGGGAGATCACTTTCGTCGGCGAATCAGGCGGCCCGCGGCGAGCAGGATGATCGCGCCAAAGGTCGCAATGGCGATCGATCGTAGATCGAGATCGCCCGCCGCGACACGTCCCCAGCCGACGCGCGTTCCGACCAAGCCGCCGATCACGGCGCCGACGATCCCCAGGAAAATCGTGAAGATGCACCCCGCCGGATCGCGCCCCGGCATGATGAACTTGGCCAGCGAGCCGGCGATGAGGCCGAGCACCACCCAAAAAAGCCATAGCGGCATCCGAGAAGAATAGTCGGAGCCGCTATGGCCGATACGAAGGTGCTGGTGCGGTGGCGCCGCGACGCGATCCGTCGCCCCGCGCTACAGCGTCGTCGTCGTGTGACGCGACCGGGTCGTGGCCCGATAGATCCAGAGCAGTACCAGCGCTCCCACGATTGCCAGCAGAATGCTCCACAGAGAGAACCCGTTCAGCCCGGAACCGGTGACGAGGTTTCCGAGGAATCCGCCGAGAAAGGCGCCGACGATTCCAATCAGAATCGTCACGATGATTCCACCCGGGTCTGGTCCTGGCATGAGCGCTTTGGCGATCGCACCCGCGATCAAGCCCAGCACGATCCACGCGATTATACCCATAACATCGCCTCCGATGAGGGTCAGACGTTCGGCTCTCCTAACGCAACCGATGTACCAGCCCCGGCAGAATCCGCCGGTTCCTGGATGAGCTCGTCGAGCTGGACCGTCGACGATGATAGGTTTGTCGAATGAATGAGGACGATGTCGTAGGCAAAGTGTACGACGCGCGGCTGGTGCGCCGGCTGCTCGTCTACGTTCGGCCGTACGGATGGCTCGTTCTGGCGGCGCTCGCGTGTCTGATGCTCGACGGCCTGCTGCAGCTCGTCGGGCCGCTGATGACCCAACGGGTGATCGACCGGGCACTGCCTGCGCACGACGTGCCGCTGGTGTGGCAAAGCGCGCTGCTCTTCGCCGGGTCGCTGGTCATCGCCTTCGCCTGCCAGTATGGCGAGACGATCCTTACCAGCCTGCTCGGCCAGCGCGTCATGCGCGACCTGCGCCGCGACATCTTCGGCCATGTGCAGCGGCTGCCGGTGGTGTTCTTCGACCGGAACCCGGTCGGCCGGCTCGTGACGCGTGTGACGACGGACGTCGAAGCGCTCAACGAGCTGTTCACGGCGGGTGTGGTGGCCGGTCTGGGCGACCTGTTCACGCTGCTCGCGATCAGCGTGATGATGATCTGGATCGACTGGCGGCTGGCGCTCGCGTCGTTCGGAGTCATCCCGTTCGTCTATTGGGCGTCGTACGTCTTCCGGGCCAAGGTGCGCGACTCGTACCGCGACATCCGGACGCGGATCGCGCGCATCAATGCGTACCTGCAGGAGCGCATCACCGGCATGCGCATCGTGCAGCTGTTCGGCCGCGAGAGGGCGGAAGCGACGCGCTTCGACGAGCTCAATCGCGCGCATCTCGACGCCAATCTTGCGTCGATCACCTACTACGCCCTGTACTTTCCGGCGATCGAAATCCTGACCACGATCGCACTGGCGAGCTTGATCGTCGCCGCGGCACACCGGGTCGAGATCGGAGCGTTGACGGTGGGCACCGTCGCGGCGTTTCTCCAGCTCGTGCGGCGGTTCTTCCAGCCCCTCCAGGATCTCTCGGACAAGTTCAACACGCTCCAGCAGGCGATGGCCGCGTCGGAGCGTGTGTTCCGGCTGCTCGACACCGAGGCGGCCGATACCGGTGCGGCGGCCGCTCGACACGTGGCTGCGCACCGCCCGCGCGGCGTGACGGTCGAGTTCCGCGACGTGTGGTTTGCGTACGACCTGGGCCATGTGGCACGCGACGAGGGCCAGTCCGCGTCGCCGGAGTGGGTGCTCAAGGGCGTGAGCTTTAGAGTCGAGCCCGGGCGAACGCTGGCGTTGGTCGGCCACACGGGCGCCGGCAAGACGACGATCATCAATTTGTTACTTCGGTTCTATGATCCGCAGCGAGGCAGTATTCTCGTGGACGGTGTGGACGTCCGTGAGATCGCGCTCGCCGATCTGCGCGCGCTGATCGGTTACGTCCAGCAGGACATCTTCCTCTTTGCCGGCGACGTGTTGACGAACATTCGGCTGTCCAACCCGATCTCCGAGACGGAGGTCGCCGCGGCGGCGGCGCGTGTCGGCGCCGATCGGATCGTGCGGCGGCTGCCGCACGGCTACGGCCAGGTGCTCGGCGAACGAGGCGCGTCGATCAGCGTCGGCGAGCGGCAGCTGTTGTCTTTTGCGCGGGCGATCGCCGCCGATCCGGCGCTGCTCATCCTCGACGAGGCGACGAGCGCCGTGGATAGCGAGATCGAAGCGGAGATTCAGCGCGCGCTCTCCGAGTTGATGCGCGGCCGGACGACGATCGCCATCGCGCACCGATTGAGTACAATCGTCGACGCTGACGAGATCCTGGTGCTCCATCACGGCCAGGTGCGCGAGCGCGGCACGCATCGCGAGCTGATGGCGAAGCGCGGGCTCTACGATCGCCTGTATCGCTTGCAGGCGGGCGCGCTGCGCGACGCGTTGACCACGGAGTCGAACGGCAACGCGCACGCGGCGTTGCGCGCGGGCGCATGACGCTTGCCAGCCGCGGGGCCCTTGGGGTAGTTTCTGCCGGAGTGCTCCGAACCTTCGACGCCGGCAGAAAGCACCCCGTGGGTCCCGCCTGCGCCGCGTCCCCCGAGCTCGAACGCTGCGCCGAGCGCATCGACATGCCGGTCATCAAGATCAACGATCAGCAGTTCTCGTTGCGGCGGGGTCCCAACCGACTTGGCGGGGGCGCCGACGCGGACGTCTGCGTCGACGACGACGCCACGCTTGGCGTTCAAGCGATCGTGGAGGTCGCGAGCGACGATGCGGCGGTGATCCGCCGCGCCGGCGAGGGACAGGGCGCGGGGCGTCCGATCGTCCGGGTGAACGGGATTCCGCTGGTCGACCCCACGCCGTTGATGCATGGCGACAAGGTGGAGATCGCCGGGACGGAGCTGCTCTACGCCGAGGACGCCAAGGCGGGCGCCACGCAGTACGTGTCGGCCGCGGCAATCGCGGCCATGGCCCAGCGACGGCCCGGATCGGGGCGCGCGACCACGGCCACGGGCGGCCGTCTCGTCTCGCTCGTCGACGGAAAGGAATACGCCATTCCGGAGAGCGGGGTGCTCATCGGCCGCGATCCCGGCGCTGAGGTCGTCGTCGCCCAGAACGACGTGTCGCGCAAACACGCGGAAGTCGTTCCCGTCGAGACGGGGTACGTCGTTCGCGATCTGAGCGCCAACGGCGTGTTCGTCAACGGCGCGCGTGTCGATCGATCGCAGCTGCTCGCCCGTTCGGACGTGATCCGCGTCGGGAGCGAGGAGTTCCGCTTTTACGCGAACGTCGCGCCTGCGTCCGGCGCCGAGCCGGCGCCTGAGGCGGCGCCGGAGCGCGCCGCGGTGGGAACGAGTGCGCCGGCAGGGGCTTCCGCTCCGACGGAGCCGGCGCGTCCGGCCGAGACGCGGCCGGTGCTGGCGTGGCTCGAGGTCATCAACGAGGGGCCAGCCAAGGGGCGGCGCTTCGACATCCACGTGCCGCTCGCGCACGTCGGGCGCGGCGCGCACAACGACGTCGTGGTCGGCGACGACAGCGTATCGGACACGCATGCCAAGCTCCAGCGGCGAGACGACGGCTGGTATCTGATCGATCTCGGCTCGACGAACGGAACCTACGTCGGCGGGCATCGGCTGACGGCCGAGCGGCGGTTGGACGATACGCCGGACGTGCGGTTCGGCGGCGTGAAGTTGATCTTTCACGCCGAGGGCGCGGCGGCGGCGAGCCGAGGTACGCGGCCGATCGCGAACGCCGAGAAATCGAAACTCAAGACCGCGGGGCCGTCGGCGTCGCGGATTCCCGCCGCCACGGCCGACCCGGCGCGGCGGATTCCCGCCTGGTTGTGGATCGTGGTGGTGCTGGCCGTCGCCGCGGCGGTCCTTCTCTTCATGATAAATCGCTAATGGTGCGTCTGCTCTACGCCGCTCGGACCGACGTCGGCATGATCCGCTCGGGCAACGAGGACAACTACGCGGTGAACGCGACGGCCGATCGCGGGCTGTTCATCGTCGCCGACGGAATGGGTGGCCACGCCGCCGGCGAGGTGGCGAGCGAGATGGCGGTGCAGATCGTCGAGCTCGAGCTGCAGGGGGCGGCGACCGATCTGGAAAACCAGGCGTCGGCGGAAAAGGTCTCCGCGGCGCTGCGGAAAGCGAATCGCAACATCCACGATCGCACGATGACCGAGGTGGACAAGCAGGGGATGGGCACCACCGCCTCGGTGCTGCTCGTTTCGCCGACCGGATATCTCATCGGTCAGGTCGGCGATTCGCGGGTGTACTTGCTGCGCGATGGGGCGCTGCACCAGTTGACGAAGGACCATTCGTACGTCCAGGAGCAGGTCGACGCGGGCTTTTTGACGCCCGAACAGGCGCGCTACCATCCCTACAGCAACGTCATCACGCGCTGCGTCGGCGCGAGTCCCGACGTGCAGCCCGACATCTACCGCGGCGACGTTCGCGTGGGCGACCTCTTCCTCGTCGCCAGCGATGGACTGACCGGCATGGTGGACGACCGCCGGCTCCAGGCGCTGTTGATGTCACGCACCGAACCGGAGCGGAAAGTTCACCTGTTGATTGCCGAAGCGAATGGCCGCGGAGGCCTCGACAACATCACGGCGATCGTGGTCCAGGTAGCGCCGGACGAAGACAGCGCGGTCGCGCGCACGCAGGAGTTTCCGTCGCCGCGTTGAGCAGCTGACGATCGGCGGAGTCGACCGGCGCAGCGTTTGGCCGGGGCGGAGCGTTGCACGTCTGGCGGGGGACGCGCCCAGCATATAGAGTCTCGCTGGCCACCCCGCGCACGTCACCCTCCGTCTCCTGTCGGGAGAATTTCCGCATGTCCGCCACGTTCGTTGCGAAGCCGTCCCTTCGCGCCACCGCCGCGGCCCTCGTGCTCGCCGCGCTTCCGCTCACGTCGCTCGTCGCGCAGCAGGCGCACGCGAACCGCGCGAACTGGGAACTCGCCGACAAGTTCGGCTCTCAGGCGCTCCGACCGCTCATCTACACGAGCGCCGTCAACCCGCACTGGCTCGGCCAGAGCGACTCACTCTGCTACGACTGGAAGGACCATAGCGGCTCGACCTTCTTCCTCGTCGTGCCGACGACGAAGACGAAGAAGCCGCTGTTCGATCAGGGCAAGCTGGCGGCGCAGCTCTCCGAGCTGAGTCATCACGCGCACGATCCACAAAATCTGCCATTCACGTCGATCACGTTCTCGAAGGATCGAAAGACGTTCAGCTTCACCGCGGACAGCTCGAAATGGGAGTGGGACGTCGCGACCGAGTCGCTCAAGCGCCTGGGACCGGCGAACAATGGTGCGGCCGGGCGCGGTGGACGGGGCGGGCGCGGTGGAGCGGGCGGCGCGCCGCCAACTCCGCCCGACACGATCAACACCTGCGGCGGCAACGCCGGCGGCGGTCGTGCCGGCGGTGGCGGAGGCGGCGGTGGATTCGGCGGGCGCGGCGGCGGCGACTTCCACAACTATTCGCCGGACAGCAGCCGCTTCGCGTTCGCGCGTGATCACAATCTCTACGTCGTCGACGTGGCGAGCAAAGACACGATCCAGCTGACGCACGACGGCGTGAAGAACTACAGCTTCGGCGCGCGAGACACGACGCAGGAGCGCCAGCAACAGGAGCTCACCCAGCAGCAGACGCAGCAGCAGGACGACGCTCAGGGCGGAGGACAGGGCGGCGGCGTCAATCGCGACCCGCGCGTCCGCGCCAGCGTCACCTGGTCGCCCGACTCCAAGGCGTTCGTCGTGACGCGCATGGACAACCGCAAGGTGGGCGAGCTGTACCTGGTGAACAACCTGCACCAGCCGCGTCCCGAGCTCATGGCGTATACGTACGCGATGCCTGGTGAAGCGAACGTGGGGCAGGAAGAGCTGTACGCCTATCACGTTGGCGACACCAAGCTCACGCCGGTCAACCTCAAGAAGTGGAAGGACCAGCGTCTGTTCGACATTCACTGGAACGGCACCGGCTCCGATCATGTGCGGCTGGTTCGGCGCGACCGCACGCAGCGCCACTTCGAGCTGATCGACGTCGCGCTGCCGGCCCAGACGACCACCCAGCTGCTCGAGGAGGACATCGAGAACAACTCGAGCGAGCGGCAGAACGTGCGCTACGTGAAGGCGGGCGGCGACTTCATCTGGTGGTCCGAACGCTCGGGCTGGGGCCATTACTACCTGTACGACAATGCCGGCCACTTCAAGCGCGCGCTCACGTCGGGCGCTTGGCGTGCCGAGCGGATCGTCGAGCTGGATTCCACGAAGGGCATCCTCTATTTCACCGCCGTCGGTCGCGAGCCGGCCGAGAACCCGTACTACTCGCACCTGTACAAGGTGAATCTCGACGGCACCGGCCTCGCGCTGCTCGACGCGGGCGACGCGACGCACGACTCGCGCATCGCGCCGAACAAACGGTGGATCGTCGACAACTCGTCGCGCGTCGACATGGTGCCGACGGCGGTGCTGCGCGACGCGACGGGCAAGACGGTGATGAACCTCGAGACCATGGATCTGTCGCGCCTCAAAGAGATTGGCTGGAAGCCGCCGGAAACCTTCCACACCAAGGCGGCGGACGGCGTGACGGACATCTACGGCAACATGTGGAAGCCGTTCGACTTCGACTCGACGAAGAAGTATCCGATCATCGCCAACGTGTACCCGGGCCCGCAGACGGAGTCGGTGAACTACACCTTCTCGCCGACGGCGGTGCCGCAGCAGCTCGCGCAGCTCGGATTCATCGTCATTCAGATCGGCAACCGCGGCGGCAGCCCCCAGCGCTCGCAGGAGTACCAGGGCTACGGCTACTATAACCTGCGCGACTACGCGCTGGCCGACAAAAAGGCGGGGATCGAGCAGCTCGCCGCGGCGCACAAGTGGATCGACATCGACAAGGTGGGCATCTACGGCCACTCGGGCGGCGGTTTCCTCACCGCCGCGGCGATGCTTCTGCCGCCTTACAACGAGTTCTTCAAGGTCGGCGTGAGCGAATCAGGAAATCATGATAACAATATCTACAATCAGAACTGGAGCGAGCAGTACCACGGCCTGAAGGTCATCGCCAAGGCCGGTGGACGGGGCAGTGTCGTGCAGGCGGGGGGACCGACCGGCGGCCAATCGGACGGCGGCGAGGCCGAGGCCGGCGCTGCGGCGAGCACGCCGCCCCGCGGGCGGGGCGCCCGCTCCAACGCGCCGAATCCGGCCAACCTCGTGGACGGCTCGATCGGCGCCGACGACACGACGGACACGTTCCAGATTCACGTCCCGACCACAGTCGACCTCGCGCCGAACCTCAAGGGCAACCTGCTGCTCGAGACGGGCGACATGGACAACAACGTCCACCCGGCGAACACCATTCGCCTCGTCAACGCGCTGATCAAGGCCAACAAGCGCTTCGACTTCATGCTCCTGCCGGGCAAACCGCACGCCTATGGCGACGACACGCCGTACACCAACCACCTGATGTTCGAGTACTTCTCCGAGCACCTGCTCGGCGATTACTACCGGGGCAACGCCGCGATCAACGATAAATAGCGCTCGCGTCGAAGTAACGGCGGCCGCGGCGGTGTTGTTCTTCGCCGCCGCGCCCGCCGGGCGCTTGACCGACGATCATCGCCTGCCTGAGAAAGTCGCGAACTGGCCTACGCGAGCAGTGTCGCTCCGCTCGCCAGTCGCGCCCGCACCTCGGCCGCCGGCAGCTGCGCCAGCTCGATCACTCGCGTCGGATTCATCGCCAGGCGGCCGGCGGTGTAGATTCGCAGCCAGCGCGCCGAGCGATAGAACTCCTCCGACAGCTTGGGGAGATTGATCGCGCCCTCCCAGCCGGCGGCGGTGACGCGTCGAACGTCGCCATCGGGGCGTTGCACCAGCAGATCCAGTCCGAGCATCTGCGTCTTCACGGGATAGTCGAGCAGCAGCTCGCCCGGCGCGAGCCCCACCTCGAGCGCGAGCGCGTTCTCGACGGCGATCGTGAGCGCGCGATCGTCGGCGATCCATTCGCCGGCGTCGGGGGCGAGGTCGGCGGCCGGACATTCGAACGCGCGCTTGTACAGACGACGTGCGTGGATCGCGACCAGCAGCTTGCTCGGCGCGCGC
>DATNAT010000046.1:0-17233 GCA_035572355.1 Gemmatimonadaceae bacterium | reverse complement strand
TCGCCTCGTACAGCTGGACGGGTCCGTCGGCGATCCTCGCCACGGCCTACGCGCAGGGCCAGTCACAGTTCGCGACCGTCGACGCAAAGACCGGCGCCTACGCGCCGATCTGGTCAGGTGACGAGAACACGTCGCGCGGCGCGAACACCGGTGTAACCGGCGGCTCGGCGGCGGCCAACGGCGCGACGGTCGCCGTGGTACGGGAGTCGTTCGCCATGCCGCCCGAGATCTGGGTCGGCGCGCCCGGCAAGTGGACGCAGGTGACGCACGTCAACGACGGCGTCGCGCCGATCTCGGGAAAGGGCGTGAGCGTCCGCTGGAAGAGCGAAGCGTTCAACGTTCAGGGATTTCTCATCTACCCGAAGAACTTCGATGCCTCGAAGAAGTATCCGATGATCGTGCAGGTCCACGGCGGTCCGTCGTCGGCGGTTCGTCCGAGCTTCTTCGGGCCGGATTCCTACGAGGCGGCGGAATCGGAGCATGGCTACTTCGTGTTCCTGCCGAACCCGCGCGGCAGCTACGGGCAGGGCGAGGCCTTCACGCGGGCGAACGTCCAAGACTTCGGGCACGGCGACCTCAAGGACATCATGGCCGGCGTGGACGAAGTGCTGCGGCGCTATCCGGTCGACGGCAATCGCCTCGGCATTCGCGGTTGGAGCTACGGCGGCTTCATGACGATGTGGGCCGTGACACAAACCAACCGGTTCAAGGCGGCGGTGTCGGGGGCAGGGCTCTCGAACTGGCTCAGTTACACCGGCGAAAACGGAATCAGCGAATGGATGGTGCCGTTCTTCGGCGCGACCGCGTACGAGAACAAGGCGGTCTACGACAAGAGCTCCCCGATCAACTACATCGACAACGCCAAGACGCCGACACTGCTCGTCGTCGGCGAGCGCGACGCGGAATGTCCGGCGCCCCAGTCGTTCGAGTTCTGGCGCGGGCTGCAACATGCGGGGGTGACGACGCAGCTCGTCGTCTACCCGGATGAGGGCCACCACTTCGTGAATCCGGTGCACGTGCGCGACGTCCGCGACCGGACCATCAAGTGGATGGACACGTATTTGAAAGGGCCGAACATGTAGTGCCGGCTGACCGCCGCGCGTCAGTCCTTCTTCGACGCCGTCTGATCGAGCGCCGCGCGTAGACCCTTGGCGAGCGACAGAGCGTCGTCGTTTGCCCAGTAGTGCATGAAGTAGAGTCGCGGCGTCTCGTCGATCAGGTGGCTGTGGAGGGCGGTCACTTGAATGCCGTGGTCGCGGAGCGCGCGGATCACGGGATTCACTTCGCTGCCGAGCAGCACGAAATCTCCCGTGACCGCGGCTTTGCCGGCGGTGGTCGGCTGGAAATTGATCGACGTGGCGACACCCATCGACGGTGGCACGGTCACGCCCATCTCGTTGATCGTCTCGCTGCGTGGCACGGCGACCTGATACACCCGTCCGTTCAGTTTCCCGTGGACGCCAAGTGCAGCGCCGATCGCCTGAGTATCCAGCCCGGCCGCCGACGGCGCTGCAGCCGGTCCCGGCGAGCCGAGAGGTGTCGCGCTCTTCGCGAGCGCGGCGCGGATGGCCCGTGCGATCGTCGCGGCATCTCCGTTTGCCATGATGTGCATGTACATCAGGTGAGGAGATTCCTCGAGCAGATGATTGTGCAGCGCAGACTGCTCGACGCCGTTCTGTTGCAGGGTCGCCATGACGGGGCCGACTTCGGCGTCGGTGAGGACGAGATCGCCCATCGCCATCGCCTTGCCATCTGCCGTGCGCTCGAACGCGACCCAACTGCCGAGGGCCAGTGCCGGAGCGAGCGTGACGGCGCCGACCTTCACCGTCAGATCGCTGCGCGGAAAGCCGAATTTGATCACGCCTCCCGGCTGCATCGCGCCCTTTCGGCCGAGCGCTGTTTCAACGGCCCCCCAATCCGAAGCGGCGCTGGAGCTCGAAGTCCGCTGCGCGTCTGCTCCGCAGGGAAGGGTCCACGTCGCCAACAGCGCGAGCCCCGCCATTGCACGTTGGAACTTCGAATGAGCGGGCATACGTCCCCCGGATAGCGGTTTGATCATTCAATTGTCTGTCGGTCGTCTGTCGGTCACGCGTCGCAATAAGGTCGCCGAAAGGGGCGAATGGTTCCAGGCGGACTAGACGTGGAACGCAGCGTGCGGTAAGAGACCGGAGCGCCACCAGTGCGCCCGCTTGCGGCCGAGACCGCTTGCGCAGTCACCGATTGGCGCGTAGTACCCTGGCTTCCGGCCACCTTTTAGCCGGTAAGTCCGCCCGCCCACATGCATTGCAACGCGATCACGCGCTGGCCGATCGCGAGGAGATATGATGGCGTCGACTCAGGCCGCCGAGCTGAACGGACACGCCGCGTCCCAGGCGCACGCCGCCGCTCACCTTCGTGGCGACGCCTCACACGCCCACACGGTTCAGTTCTACGACGACGAAGGATTCCTGGCGTCGGTCGTCAGCGAGTTCATCGCCGGCGGGCTCCGAGGCGGTCATCCGGCGGTGATCGTCGCGACCGCCGCGCACATCGAGGCGTTTCGCCGGCAGCTTCGAGCCGCCGGGGTTGATCCGAGCGCGGCCCGCCGCACCGGGCAGTTGCAGACGATCGATGCGGGCGAGACGCTCAGGAAGTTCATGGATGGCGAGTCGCCCGATGAAGGGCGATTCAAGGCGACGATTGGCGCCATCATTCGGCGCGGGCTCGCCGACCACCCCGGATCGTCGGTGTTCGCGTACGGCGAGATGGTGGATGTGCTCTGGAAGGCGGGGAACACCGAGGGCGCGATTCGTCTCGAGAAGTTGTGGAACGACCTGTCGCATGAGTACGACTTCTCGCTGCTCTGCGCCTATTCGATGGCGAATTTCTGTCGGGCGAGCGACACCGAGGCCTTCGCGCGCGTCTGCGCGGCACATTCGCATGTGATTCCCGACGAATCATTCCTCGCGTTGGATGAGGAGGCCCGAGCACGCGAAGTGAGCCTGCTCCGGCATCGCGCCCGCGTGTACGAGGCCGAGGTCGTCGAGCGCGAGCTGGTCGAACAGCGCCTTCGCGAGACCGTCCACCGCCTGAACGAGCGCGAGAACGATCTGCGCGACGTCCTCGAGAATTCCGTCGAGGGCATTCACCTGGTCGGGCCGGACGGGATGATCGAATGGGCCAACCACGCCGAGCTCGAGACGCTCGGCTACACGGCGGACGAATACGTCGGCCATCACATCTCCGAGTTCCACGTCGACCAGCCGGTGATCGACGGGATTCTTTGCCAGCTGTCGGCGGGCGAGACGCTGCGCGGCGTGAACGTGCGGATGCGGCACAAGGACGGATCGATCCGGCATCTGCTGCTCAACTCGAACGTACGGTGGCGCGACGGCAAGTTCCTGCACACGCGCTGTTTCAGCCAGGACATCAGCGCGATTCACGCGGCGGCTGCGGAGCGCGAGCAGCTGTTGGCGGCCGAACGTTCGGCGCGCGCCGACGCGGAGCGCGCCCGGTCGGAGGCCATCGAGGCGAAGATCGTCGCCGAGCAGGCGAACCGCGCCAAGAGTGAGTTCCTCGCCGTGATGAGCCACGAGCTGCGCACGCCGCTCAACGCGATCGGCGGCTACGCCGAGCTGATGGAGCTGGGTATTCACGGGCCCGTATCCGACAAGCAGCGTGAATCGCTCGAACGCATTCAACGCAGCCAGCGAATGCTCCTCGGCCTGATCAATCAGGTGCTGAGCTACGCGCGCGTCGAGATGGGCAACGTGCGCTACGAGCTGGCGCGCATTCCGCTCGACGAGACGCTGCGCTCGGTCGAGGCGCTCATCCTGCCGCAGATCCGCGCGAGAGGACTGAGCTATGAATTCTCCGGATGCCCGGCCGATCTCTGTGTTCGGGCCGATCCGGAAAAGCTGCAGCAGATCGCGCTCAATCTGTTGACCAACGCCGTGAAGTTCACGAACCACGGCGGCCGGGTGCTCGTGTCCGCCGCGGTCGATGGCGACACTGTCCGCATCACGATCGCCGACACGGGCATCGGGATCGCGCAGGACAAGGTTCACGTGATCTTCGATCCGTTCGTTCAGGTCGACGCGAACTACACGCGCACGCGCGATGGCGTCGGTCTCGGACTGGCGATCAGCCGCGACTTCGCGCGCGGCATGGGCGGCGATCTGACGGTGGCCAGTGTGGAAGGCGAGGGATCCGCCTTCACACTGACGCTGCCCGCCTGCGCCGAGCGCGACGATTTCGCCTCGAGTCGCTCTGACGTCTAGTCGGCTCTTCCCGCTGCCTTGAGATTGATCGCGCGCTCGGCGATCGCGCGCTCGGCGAAGGAATTGTGTTTGCAATTCGAGCGCGGCATGTCGTCTCGTTCGAGCACGCGCGGCATCGGCTACCGCGCCACCCGACCTGAGCATGCCGACCTGGACGGCTCCGTCGCCGCGAGCCGCCGCAAACCCGGCCGCTTCAATACGAGCGAGTTCGGTGCGTTGTACCTGTGTCGCGAAGCGCCGACCGCCGTCGAGGAATTCCAGGCGACGGAAGATGGTCGTGATGCCGGCGGCTGCGTGATCGCCGTCGTTCGCTTCAGCGTGCGCAATCTGCTCGATCTCACATATCAGTCGAATCTCGCCGCGTGGGGTCTCGATCGCGATCAGCTGACGTCCGACGACCAGACATCGTGTCAGCAGATCGCGCGCTCCGCGATCGAGCGCGGGTGGGAAGGGGTTCAGTGGCCGTCGGCCACTGGCAAGGGAACGAGTCTCGCACTGTTTCTCGAAAAGCTGGCGGCAGGCTCGACGGTCGAGTTGCTGCGCATCACGAACACGCCGGACGGGTCATGAAGACAGAGTCGCTCTGGCGGTCGCACGACCGCCCGCAGTTCCCACGAACACCGCTGCCCCGAGAGCTGGACGTCGCGATCGTCGGCGGCGGCATCACCGGAATCACGGCGGCGTATCTTCTCAAGCGCGCCGGCAAGCGGGTGGCGGTATTCGAGCGCGACCGAATCGGCTCGGGCGACACGGGCAACACGACGGCGCATCTCACCGTACAGACCGACACCCGCGTCACCGAGCTCGCCAAGCAATTCGGCGAGTCGGCCGCGCGCCTCGCTTGGCGCGCGGGCGCCACGGCGATCGACCTGATCGAGTCCAACGTCGCCGAGCGTGGCATCGCGTGCGGCTTTCAGCGCGTGCCGGGATTTCTGTGCGCGCCGTTTTTCCAGCACGAGCCGGCCAGCGAGCGAGACGCGCTGCGTGACGATGCGACGCTCGCCGCGCGGCTCGGCTTTCCGGCGCGCTTCGTCGAGTCGGGGCCCGTCACCGGAAGGGCGGCGTTGGCCCTGGCCGATCAGGCGCTGTTCGATCCGCTCGAGTACATCGGCGCACTCGCGCTGGCCGTGGATGGCGACGGCTGCTACGTGCGCGAGCAGTGCGAGGTCGGCGCCGTGAACGACGATCCCCTCGCGGTAATCGTCGACGGCGAAACGATCGCCTGTTACGATCTCGTCATCGCGACGCACGTGCCGATCGTCGGCAACCGCAGCATCTCGGGCGCGACGATGTTCCAGACCAAGATCTATCCGTACTCGTCGTATGTGCTCGGCGCGCGGCTCCCCGACGACTCCGTCGCACCGGGGTTGTACTGGGACACGACCAACCCTTACTACTATCTGCGCGTGCACGATCGCTCCGACGGGCGGTATGCGATCTTCGGCGGCGAGGACCACAAGACGGGGCAGGAAACCGACACCGAATCGCGGTTCGCTCGGCTCACGGACTGTTTGCAGCAGCTCCTGCCGTCGGCGTCGATCGAACGGCGATGGACGGGCCAGGTGATCGAGACCAGCGATGGCCTGCCATTCATCGGCCGCGTCGCCGACCATCAGTACATCTCGACCGGCTATGCCGGCAACGGCATGACCTTCGGCACGCTCGGCGGTCTGATGGTGCACGACGCCGTTCTTGGCCGGCCGAATCCCTGGCGCGAGCTGCTCGACCCGGATCGAAAGCCGCATTCGATCAGCGCGCTCACGACGATCGTCACCGAGAACATCGACTATCCATTGCACTTCATCGCCGATCGCCTGCGAATCAACGACAAGGCCGGCATCGAGAACGTTCCGCGCGGCCAGGGCCGCGTGATCGTAGTCGGCGACAAGCGCGCCGCAGTGCACCGGACCGATGATGGCGAGGTATTGAAGGTGAGCGCCGTGTGCACGCACATGGGCTGCATCGTGCGCTGGAACGACGCCGAACGAACGTGGGACTGCCCATGCCACGGCTCGAGATTCAAGCCGGACGGGTCGGTGATCGGCGGGCCGGCGGAGTCCCCACTCGAACCAATCGAGTAGCGTTCCGGCGCCGGACGCGCGTCAGGCGAAGCTCGCGCGTTCCCGCTGCGCGACGCTCCACTCCGACGCGCGAAGCCACCGTCGCACCGTGTAGAGCGCGGCGACGAGGTACACGCCGCTCGCCGGTATCCACATCACGAGTCCGGCGAGCTGCTGATCTTGCATCGGGCTGAGCCCCCACGCGCCTGGGCCGAGCGCATATCCCGGGTACCAGGGCGTGCGCGCCATCGTCATCAATGCGCCAAGCGCCGCGGTGTGCACCGCGGTAGTGAAGAGATAGATGATCGACGCGCCGAGCGCCGCTTTGCGGCGCGGATGAAACACGGACCACCAGAAGAGAACGCCGCTTCCGAGAAACGATGCGTGCTGCCACACATGCATCGCGTCGTTCTCGAGGGCGCGCTCGAACAGCGCCGGCACGTGCCAGAGCCAGATCGCAGCCGCGTGAATGAGCCAGGCATCGAACGGTCGCGTCGCGACGCGCCACGCGCCACGCGCCGGCCGCCATCTGATCGCACGAACGACGGCGCGCCGAGCACCGAGCGGAAGTGCGCGCAGCAGCGCCGCGCCGGGAGCGCCGATCACGAGCAGCGGCGCGGCGACGGCCATCAGCAGCTCGTGTTGAATCATGTGCGCGGTGAACGATCGCTCAGACACTTCGTGCAGCGGGGGCAGGAGCGCCGCGGCGAGCGCGATACAGCCCGCGCCGAAGGGGATCATCTGCTGCGTGCGGCGCATCAGGCGCGCATGCATGATCCGAAGGTGAAGATCGACGCCCACTGCGCGACGACGACGAGCGCGGAGATCGTGCTGATCCCGATGCCCATGAGGGCAAGAAAGCGCGTGCGCGAGTCCACGCCGCCTCGCTCGTCCTCGACGCCGCGTCCGGCGGCGCGCCACCCGGCGACCGGCATCAGCCCGGCCGCGATGATGATCGCCAGCGCGACGATCGGTATGACGTGCAGCACGGCATGCGCGTTGTGCCCGCAGGCCCAGCTGTCCGACGCGTAGATCACCTGTTGGTTGGCGAGCGCGACGACCGGGCCGACCAGAACGCCGAGCGCGAGCGTCACGAGGGTGCGCGGCCGCGTCAGGTCGTCTCGCCGTTGGGGGCGTCCGGCGTCAGGCGATGCGGGGACCGACATAGACGATGAGGTAGATCGGAATCCAGATACCGATCGTGAAATACCAATAGAATGAATTGTCGGCCGTGTCGCTGAACGTCTTTACCGGCTGCCGCCGCAAAAAGTAGAAGAGCGTGAGCCCGTAAGTGTCGAGCACGTCGAAGAGGAGCAGCGACGTGTGAAATCCAACGATCGTCCACGCGGCGCTGCCGTAGGCGGTGGTGTCCCACCGCGTGTTGAGCGCCCAAAGCTCCCACCAACGAAGCACGAGGATCGGCAGCTCGATGATGCAGGTGAGCACCAGCCATCGTTTGACGGCGGCGGTGTCGAGCCGCGCCGCCGCTCGCGCCGTGATCCACACCGGAACGATGCTCACGAGCATCAACGCGAGATTGATCGTCGGAATGAGCAGCGACGGATTCGGCGTCCGCAGCGGCGGCCACGCAACGTAGTTCTGTCGCAGGTACAGATACGCCGCGACGAGCAGAGCGATCGTCCACCCTTCGATCGTCATGAAGCCGAGCGTGCCCCACCACATCATGCTGCGCTGACCGAACGTGACGCTCGGCAGCGCGGCCGCGTCGGCGGTTGGGCGGAGCGGCTTCATGCGCGTTCGACCATTGCACCGTTCGGGACAGCGACGAGCTCGGACTCGATGCGCTTGGAGCTCTGCCATCCCCAGCCAAACAGCCCGATCATCGACAGCCCGAGCCCGCCGAGCACATAGTAGGGTGAGAAGATCGAGCCGATGAACACGACGCCCATGCACAACGCGAGATAGGCCGGCCAGATCGACGGCTCTGGGGACGAGTGACGCGAGTCGGGCATCGCGTCGAATGTCGACGTGATGAGCACTTCCTTGCGGTCAGTCCGCAGGCCGGTGACGACGGGCAGCTCGACGTCCGTGTCCCAGAGCGGGTGGCGGCTCCGCACGACCGGGGAATGCAGGAAGTTGTAGCTCGGCGGCGGCGACGGAACGGCCCACTCGAGGCCCGACGAGTCCCAAGGGTTCTCGCCCGCCGGCTCGCCGTGCGTCCAGCTCCGGATCGCGTTGATCAGGAACACGAGCACCGAAAGCGCGATCGTCACGGCGCCGATCGACGCCACGAGATTGAGCGGTCCCCAGCCGGTCGGGGCGAGGTAGGTATAGACCCGGCGCGGCATCCCCTCCAGCCCGAGAATGTGCATCGGGAAGAACGTGACGTTGACTCCGATCAGGAACAGCCAGAAATGGACCTTGCCCAGCGTCGCATTCAGAATGCGGCCGGTGACTTTCGGGAACCAGAAGTAGAACGCTCCAAACAGCGGCATCACGCCGCCGCCGAGTAGCACGTAGTGCAGGTGCGCAACGACGAAGAACGTGTCGTGGGCCTGCTTGTCGAACGCCACCGAAGCGAGCATGACGCCGGTGATCCCGCCGTTCACGAAGGTGAAGATGAAGCCGAGCACGAACAGCATCGGCACGGTGAGTCGTGCTCGCCCGAGCCACATCGTGGCGATCCAGCAGAAGATCTGAACGCCAGTCGGGATGGCGATCACCATGCTCGCCGCCGTGAACAAACTCTCGCCGAGCTCGGGGATCGGCGTCGCGAACATGTGGTGTACCCACAGCCCAAAGGCGAAGAAGGCCGTCGTGATGTTGGCCATCACGATCGCCGTGTACCCGAACACCGGCCGCCGGCAGAAGGTCTCGACGATCGGCGTGATCATCCCCAGTGCCGGCAGGAAGATGATGTAGACCTCGGGGTGGCCGAAGAACCAGAACATGTGTTGCCAGAGGAGCGCGTCGCCGCCTTCCGCCGGATTGAACCAGTGCATGTTGACGGCGCGGTCCGTCGCCAACATCAACGTGCTGCCCGTGGCGACCGCCGGCATCGCGAACACGATCATGAACGCGACGACGAGCTGCGCCCAGACGAACAGCGGAATGCGATTGAGCGACATGCCCGGCGCTCGCATCTTGAACACGGTGACGATCACGTTCACGGCCGCGCACAGCGCCGCGATCTCGGTGAACGTCACCACCTGCGCCCAGACGTCGACGCGGTGTCCCGGCGAGTACTGCGGTCCCGAGAGCGGAACGTAGGCGAACCAGCCCGCATCGGGCCCCGTGTTGGCGAACAACGACACGTAGAGAAAGACCACGCCGACGACGTACGTCCAGTAGCCAAAGGCGTTGAGCCGGGGAAAGGCGACGGTTCGCGCGCCGACCATCAACGGCACGAAGTACAGACCCATCGCCGTCATCATCGGCACGGCGAACAGGAACATCATCGTCGTGCCGTGCGTGGTGAAGATCTGGTTGTAGCGATCGGGGCCGAGCAGGGTGTTCTCGGGGCGAGCGAGCTGGGCGCGCATCAACGCCGCCTCGATCCCACCGGCGAGAAACATGAGAAAAGCGGTAATGATGTACCGCCGCCCGATCGACTTGTGATCGACGGCGGTGAGCCATCCCCAGAGTCCCGGCCGATCCCGCCACGCCGCGTCGAGCGCCGCCGCGTCCCCCGCCAGCTCCGACTCGCTCAGCGTCAAGACCACCGGAAGCGGCGCGCCGTCCGCGCGATCTGCACGGTCTGGCGTCACTTGAGCGTCTCCAGATACGAGACCAGTGAGTTGAGCTGCGCGTCGCTCAGCGGGATCGCCGGCATGTGGACGCCGGGCTTGATCGCGTTCGGGTCACGGATCCAGCGTGTGAGGTTCGCGCGGGTGTTGGCGAGCGTTCCGGCGGCGAGCGTCGCGCGGCTCTTGAAATGCGTGAGCCCCGGCCCGATGGTCGCGCGTGCATCGGTGCCGCCGATCGTGTGGCAGAGCGCGCAGCCGCTGCTCATGAACACGCGGCGGCCGGCCATGAGCCCGGAATCGGTCGGCGGTGCGGGCGGCGTCGAGGCGGCGGCGAGCCAGGCCATGAACTTCGCCCGCGGCTCGGCGATGATGTAGAACGCCATCTTCGCGTGCTGCAGTCCGCAGAATTCGGCGCACTGCCCGCGGTAGATGCCCGCTGTGTCGGCGCGAAACCAGAGCGTCGACGCGTAGCCGGGAATGAGATCGCGCTTGCCGTTGAGATTCGGCGCCCAGAAGCTGTGGATCACATCGGCGGCCACGAGCTTGAGCTGCACCGGCTCGCCGACGGGCACGTGGATCTCGTTCGCCGTCTCCACCTGCTTGCTCGGATTGGAATCTTCGTAGATCGCGTCCCACCACCACTGGTGGCCTGTCACCTGAATCGTCAGCGCCTGCGCCGGGTGCGTGGCGAGGGCGCGGCCGACGGAGAAGTCGTAGGCAAGAAACCCGGCGAGAATGAGCACCGTCACGAAGATGCTGCCCGACACGACTCGCTCGGCGCGATGGTGAGCGGCGGGCGCGACGTGCATCAGCGCATCCACTTCGCGCGCACCGGACCGCGCACGCACCGCCCAGAGTGCGAGCACGGTGACGAGCACCCAGATGAACGCTCCGACGCCGAACATCCACCACCACAGGTGGGTGACCGCGATCGCCTGGGGCGAAACCGGCGCGAAGATCGAGTGCATCGGTCAGGGAAGAGAGACCGCGGAATTCTTCGGCTTGGCGTTCGGTGTTTGCGCCGGCGCCGGTTTGACCATCATGTGATCTTCGCGCGATGGGCGAGCACCCTTCGGCGTGAGACCGCTCAGCGAACGGACGTAGGCGACGAGCTTCCAGATCTGCCCGGTCGTCAACTTGTTCTTCCAGGTCGGCATACCGTTCGGCCGCCCTTCGGCGATGCTGGCGAAGATCTGATCCGGTCGACTGCCGTAGATCCACTCGTCGTCCATCAACGGCGGCCCCATGCCGCCGCCGCCGTTCGAGTGACAGCCGCTGCAGTTCATCTGCTCGAACAGCGCCTGTCCCTCCGACGTGCCGTACGCGTTATCGTCGAAGGCGCCTTCCGCGGTGTCGACAATGAGCGCCGGTCCGGGCTGCAGACTTCCCACGGTGATCGTCTTTCCGGGTGCGCCGGGCGGCGGTGTATCGATGCGCCGCGCTTCACGTTCGCAGGCTGCGACACCCACCAGAGCGGCGAGCGAGAAGACGAGCGGATGCAGGCGGCGGCTCATTGCGCTTCCCTCACGCCGCCGAGCGACAGGAGCGGAACGCCGTACACGGTGAGGATGCTGTCGATCGACGGCTGGCGCCGCTGGATGATGCTATCGAGCTGATTGCGAAAAGTGGTATCACGGCGTCGTACGCCCATGGCGATGTCGAACACGAACGGGAGATACGGGAGATCGAGGCGCGGGCTCACCGGCACGAGGTCGAGCGGCACCGGCGAGCGTTGCGCGAGATAGCCGGCGAGCGGGCCCCAGACCACGGCGATGTCGACGTCGCCGCGCTCCACCGCGTCGACGACGCGGCGCTCCGGTGCGGCGTGCGCGTAGTCGCCGTAGATCATGTAGCCGACGACGTTTTTCGTGATGCCGCGATTGGCCAGTGCGTGGACTGGAGGCGTGTTGGCGAAGTCGTCGCCGACGAGCTGCACGCCGATCTTGAGATGGCGCAGGGCCGGGTCGTCGAACGAGCGCACTCCGAGCCTGCGATCGCGCCGCGACACGAACATGTAACTCGATTTGTAGTAGGGCCGCGTCGTCGCCATCAGCTCGGCGCCCGACGCAGTACCGACGATGAGATCGCAGGCGCCGGCATTGAGGGTGTTGCGGGCGAAGCCGCGCCGCTGTGCCCACCAGGTGTAGGTGACGGGCCGTCCGAGCTCGTTGCCGACCAGGGACGCGATGCGGTTCTCGAATCCGCGCTGTGCGCTATCGGAGAAGGGCAGATTGTTCGGGTCGGCGCAGATGCGCAGCGGGGTCGCGCGTTCGTGAGCCCGCGCGGCTGACCCGGCGAGCAACGCCAGCGCGCACACACCGAACGCTCCGAGCAGGCCGCGCTGCGTCATAGGGCGAACAGGTAGAGCATGCCGCCTTTCGTCGTGCGCGACGGCAAGTCGCGGACGGCGTTGACGAACCCCGCCGCGGCAGACGAATCGCGCGAATCGAGGCCGCCGGCGACGATCGCGCCGGCCCATCCGCCGATGCCGGAGAGGACTGCGACGTACTGATGGCCGTCCGGCCCTCGATAGGTGATCGGCTGGCCGATGATGCCGGATCCCGTCTTGAACTGCCAGAGGAGTGCACCGGTGCGTGCGTCGACCGCCTTGAACCAGCCGTCCATGGTGCCGTAGAAGGCGAGGTCGCCCGCCGTGACGACCGTGCCGCTCCACACCGGCAGGTCTTCCTTGATCGACCAGACCTCGCGGCCCGTAGCGGGGTTCCAGGCCTCGAACACGCCCCGATTTCCGCCCGGCCCGGCGAAGATCTTCACGTTCATGCCGACGTAGGGCGTGCCGGCGATGTAGTTCGCGGCGACGCCCTCCTCGTCCATACACAAGTTCTGATGAGGAATGTAGACCAGGCCGGTGCGCGGCGAGTACGCGCTCGGCTGCCAGTCCTTCGTTCCCGGCGCGGCCGGGCAGATGTCGCGGACGACCTTGCCGACGGCGGGCGCCTTCTCGGGATTCGCCGCGAGGAGGCCGGTCTTGATGTCGACACCGCTCGACGAATTGACGTAGCCGTACGGCTGCGCCGAGATGACCTCGCCGGTCGTCCGGTCGATCACATAGACGTAGCCGTTGCGCTCCGGCCGGACGAGCACGTGGCGAGTGCGTCCGCCGATCGGCAGATCGATGAGGATCTGCTCATTGATGCCGTCGTAGTCGTGGACGTCGTGTGGCGTGAGCTGGTAGCCCCAGACCGCCTCGCCCGTCTCGGGCCGGCGCGCGAAGATCGTCGTCGACCATTTGTTGTCGCCGGGGCGGACGTCCGGATTCCACGGGCCGGGATTGCCGGACCCGTAGTAGATCAGGTCGAGCGCCGGGTCGTAGGAGATCCAGCCCCACATCGTTCCGCCGCCGATCTTCCACATGTCCGGCGGCCAGGTCGAGACGCCGAGGTCCTTCCCCCGATCCTTGGCGTAGAAGGCTTTGAACGACGGGCCGATCAGGACGTCCTTGTCCGGGCCGGTGTGGTACGCCGTCCAGACGACCTTTCCAGAACTCTCATCGAGCCCTTTGAGCCAGCCGCGAACGCCCATCTCACCGCCCGAATCCCCGACCAGGACGCGCCCTTTGACGACGAGCGGCGCCATCGTGATCGTCTCGCCGATCTGAATGTCGCCGACTTTGGTATCCCAGACCGGCTTGCCGGTCGCGGCGTCGAGCGCGATGGTGTGATCGTCGAGGGTATTGAAGAAGATCTTGCCGTCGTCGTAGACCGCGCCGCGGTTGACGACGTCGCAGCAGGCGACCCCTTGCGACGCCGCTTCGGGCTTCGGGTTGTACTTCCATTTGATCGGCAGCCCGGGCTTCGTCAGATCGAGCGCGTAGACGAAGTTCGGAAAGGGCGTGACGACGTACATCGTACCGCCGACGACAATGGGCGCCGCCTCGTGCCCGCGCTCGACGCCCGTCGAGAAGGTGGAGACGACGCGCAGACGCGACACGTTCGCAGTGTTGATCTCGTCCAAGGCGCTGAAGCGCGTCGAGGCAAAATCCTTGGCCGGTCGAACCCATTGGCCGTCGTCCGCCGCCAGCGGCGCAGTCCCGGCGGCGGGCGCGCTGCCACGTGTCGCGTTCACGCTCCGCGCGGGACGGGAAGGCTCGGGATGGCAGGATGCCACCGCTAGGCCTGCGCCTAGGGCGAGCACGCCGAGGCTCGCTGTGCGAATGACTTCGCCGTGCAGCGCGGCGTTGGGCCGGTGATCTCCGTGGCGTCTCATGCAGGCGTCGTGAGTCGGGCGATCGATTAGCATGATCCGTTCCGATCATCACCGTCGGGATGAGCAACGGCCCGAGGGTTTCCCTGGAGGGGCGTGCGACTTGCGTCGCGATGGGTATCTCCATGGAACAACCCCTAGCCCGCCGCCGCTTTCTTGGTCGCGCGGCCGCTCTCTGTTTGGGCGCTATCGTGCCCGCCATGGGTCGCCCCCGTTGGCCCAGGCGCGTCGCCGCCGCCGTGACGCTGCGTATCGCTCTGCTCAACACCGGCCCCACCGCCCGATCGCGCCATCAAGGCGTGTTGCTCGGCGTCGAAGAGGCTCGGCACGCCGCGGAGTTGTTCGGCGGCTCGGTCGCGCTCGAGGTGATCGACCACGCAGACGCTGCGGCGACGTCGGCTGCGGCGATCATCGGCGACGACGATGAAGGGCACTGCCGAAGCATCCTCGCGGCGCACCGGCCGCATGCGCCGCTGCTGATGAACGTCGCCTGCGCGAGCGACGTGCTCCGCGGAGCGGCGTGCAGCCGCCGCGCCTTTCATGTTGCGCCGAGCGACGCGATGCTCCGCGACGCGCGAACCTCGGCGCGCGGCGCGACCGACGTCGTCGTCTGGAACAGCTCGCTCACGCGTTTCGGCGCGGATACACTCAATCAACGCTTCCGGCGCCGATTCGGTGATCCGATGACGCCCACGGCGTGGACCGCCTGGTTTGCCGTCAAAGTGCTCTGGGAGTCGGCGCTCAGAATGAAGAGCGCCGATCCGGACAAGATCGCCGACTACCTGACGCGCGACACCACCCGCTTCGACGGCCACAAGGGACAGCCGCTGAGCTTCCGTATCTCGGATCATCAGCTGCGGCAGCCGGTATACGCGCACACTGCCGCCGGCTGGGTCGAGGCCTCCCCCGCTTCGAGCGCAGCCGGCGAATCAGCGTCGCCGACCGCTTGCCGGATGCCGTCATGAGCGTCTCGGCAAGGTCCACTGGGCCGACGCCCGCGCTGCTCGGATTGCTGCTCGTCGCCGCGGCGCACACCGCCGGCGCACAGGCCAAGAACCTCGCATTCGTGAGCAACGAAGGCTCGCACGATGTGAGCGTGATCGATCTCGCCAAGCGCGCCGTCGTGGCGACCATCCGTCTCGATGGGCGAGCGCGCGGCATTCATGTCAGTCCGGACAACCGGTTCGTGTATGTTGCAACGAGCGACGACCGACCGGCCGGCGAGAGCTCGGCCGATGCGATCGCCGTGATCGACATTGCGTCGCGCCGCGTCGTCGCGACGCACCATATCGGCTCCGATCCCGAGCAGTTCGCCGTCACACCGGATGGCCGCTACATCTACGCGTCGAACGAAGACGGCGGCACGGCCACGGCAATCGACTTGCGAACGGGCAAGCGCCTCGCGTCCCTTGTCGTCGGCATCGAGCCCGAGGGTGTCGCGGTGAGCGCCGACGGTCGCTGGATCGCCGTGACCAGCGAGACGAGCAACAGCGTATCGATCATCGACGCCGCTCGCCACAAGGTGGTCGACAACCTTCTCGTCGACCTGCGGCCGCGCGCCGCCGCCTTCTCGCCCGACGGTTCGCGATTGTACGTGACGGCAGAGATCGGCGGCACGCTGTCGGTCATCGACGGCAAGTCGCACGCGCTCCTGGCTACCGTCCCGATCGACAAGGGCAATGGCAAGCCCGTCGGTGTAGCGCTCTCACCGGACGGGCGCCGCATCCATGTAGTGAGCGGCCGCACGGGCACCTTGTCGGTAATCGACGCGGCGACCAATCACATTGTGGCCGTCGTGCCCGTGGGAAAGCGGCCTTGGGGAGTCGCGGTATCACACGACGGCCGCTTCATCTATACCGCGAACGGGTTGTCGAACGACGTTACGGTCGTGGACGCTTCAACCAATCGGGTCATTGGGCGGATCCCGGTTGGGCAGCGTCCATGGGGAATCGCGCTCACGAACTGAGCTTGGCCGGGTAGCGTCGAGGGCTAAACCTGCTTCATTTTTCTGAATGGCCGACACCGTAGCCGGGTCAATCAATGTAGAGACCGGTGCGCTGCACAAGCTCCTCGTGGATCGCGTGCTCGACTACGCGATCTTCGCGCTCGATCCGCACGGGTACGTCCTGAGCTGGAATGCCGGGGCCGAGCGCCTCAAGGGCTATACCCCGGACGAGATCATCGGCAAGCATTTCTCGATCTTCTATCCGCCGGAGGCGCGTGCCGCCGGGATTCCCGAACGCAACCTTGCCGCGGCGATCGCGAATGGCCGGACCGAGGACGAGGGATGGCGGGTGCGAAAGGACGGCACGCGCTTCTGGGCCGACGTGCTGATCACGACGCTCCGCGGCGACGACGGCGAGATCCTGGGATTCGCCAAGGTCACGCGTGATCTCACCGCGCGACGTGCGGCCGAAGAGGAGCTGCGGCAAAGCGATGAGCGATTCCGCCTGCTCGTCCAGAGCGTCAAGGATTACGCGATCTTCATGCTCGATCCTACCGGTCACATCGCCACCTGGAACGAGGGCGCCCAGCGCATCAAGGGCTACACCGAAGATGAGATCATCGGAAAGCACTTCTCGATCTTCTATCCGCCGGAAGACATCGCGTCGGGAAAGCTCGAGCGCGAGCTCGACATCGCGACGAAAACCGGGCAGTACGCCGAGGAGGGGTGGCGCGTTCGAAAGGACGGCACGAAGTTCTGGGCGAGCGTCGTCATCACGGCGTTGCGCGGCGCCCGCGGCGAGCTGGCAGGCTTCGCCAAAGTCACGCGCGACCTCACGGAGCGCCGCGTCGCGCAGGAGCTCGAGATCCGAAACAAGGAGGCGCTCGCCGCCAATCGGGCGAAGAGTGAATTCCTCGCCGCGATGTCGCACGAGCTTCGTACTCCGCTCAACGCCATCGGCGGGTACACCCAGTTGCTCCAGATGCAGATACCGGGTCCGCTCACGCCCGACCAGACCGAGCACCTCAGCCGCATTCA
>DATNAT010000045.1:0-7453 GCA_035572355.1 Gemmatimonadaceae bacterium | reverse complement strand
CGAGTGGATGCACCGCACGCTCAGACGCGAGCTGGCGATTCCGCCCGGCCAGGGCAAACGCTACTCGTGGGGGTACGGCGCCTGCCCCGACCTCGAGGATCACGCGCAGCTGTTCAAGATTCTGCCCGCCGCGGAGGAGCTGGGCATGCAGCTCACCAGCGCGTTCCAGCTCGTGCCCGAACAGAGCACGGCGGCGATCCTCGTGCACCATCCGCAGGCCAAGTACTACGCCGTCCGCGGCGAGGCGCAGCGATGAGTCCCGCCGCGTCCAAGTTGGAGCGCGTGCTCGATCCCAACGCGATCGTCGTCTTCGACGGCGCGATGGGCACGATGCTCTACAGCAAGGGCGTATTCATCAATCAGTGTTACGACGAGCTCAACGTCCGCGCGCCCGAGCTCGTGCGCGAGGTGCACGCGCAGTACGTCGACGCCGGCGCCGACGTGATCGAGACGAACAGCTTCGGCGCCAACCACGTGAAGCTCACGCAGTACGGATTGCAGGATCAGGTGCACCAGCTCAATCGCGCGGCCGCCGCGGTGGCCCGCTCCGCCGCCGGCGACCGCGCCCTCGTCGCCGGTGCGATCGGCCCGCTCGGTGTCCGCCTCGAGCCATTCGGGCCGACCAGCAAGGATGAAGCGCGCGCGATCTTTCGCGAGCAGATGGCCGGCCTCGTCGACGGCGGCGTCGATCTGTTCATCCTCGAGACCTTTTCCGACCTCGATGAGATCGAGCAGGCGATTCTCGCGGCGCGCGACGCCGATCCGGGCAAGCCCCTCATCGCGCAGATGACGATCGGCGCTGACTGCCTCACGCCGTACGGCGCTTCACCGGATGCGGTCGCGCGCGCGCTCGACGCCTGGGGCGCCGACGTGATCGGCGTCAACTGCTCGGTCGGTCCGCAGACGATTCTCGAATGCATCGAGAAGATGGCGCCGCACACGCGCCGTAAGCTGAGCGCGCAGCCCAACGCCGGCATGCCGCGCGACGTCGGCGGCCGCAGCATGTACATGGCGAGCCCCGAGTACATGGCGACCTACGCGCGCCATCTCGTCCAAGCCGGCGCCAAGATCGTCGGCGGCTGCTGCGGCACGACCCCCGACCACATCCATGCGATGGTCGAGGGCATCCGCCCACTTGCTCCGCGACTCGCCGCGCGCCAGTCGTCGACCGGTACGATGGCTCCGCCGTCACGTCCAACGTCCAACGTCCCACGTCCAACCCTTACCGAGCCCGTCCCCTTCCCGGAACGGTCCGGCTGGGCGGCCAAGCTCGCGCGCAACCAGTTCGTGACGTCCGTCGAGATCGTGCCGCCTCGCGGCGTCGACGCAACGCGGATGCTCAGCGACGTCACACGCCTCAAGACGGCCGGCGTCGACGCCGTGAACGTGCCCGACGGCCCCCGCGCGCAGAGCCGGATGGGCGCGCTGATGACGAGCGTGTTGATCGAGCAACAGGTCGGCATCGAGACGGTGACGCACTACGCCTGCCGCGATCGCAACCTGCTCGGCATGCTGAGCGATTTGTTGGGAGCGTCGGCCGTTGGGCTCCGCAATCTGCTCATCATCACCGGCGACCCGCCGAAGATGGGACCGTATCCCGATGCGACGGCGGTGTTCGACGTCGACTCGATCGGTCTCACGAATCTCGTCCACCACCTGAACAAGGGAATGGACCCCGGCGGCAATGCGATCGGTCAGCCGACGCGCTTCGCGATCGGCGTCGGCGTGAATCCGGTGGCGATCGATCCGGCGCTCGAGCTTCGCCGCTTCGAATGGAAGGTCGACGCCGGCGCCGAGTTCGCGATCACGCAGCCGGTGTTCGATCCGGCGCAGCTCGAGCGTTTCGTCGAAAAGCTCGGGGCCTCGCACATCCCGATCATTGCCGGCATTTGGCCGCTCGTCTCGGTTCGCAACGCAGAATTTCTCGCCAACGAGGTGCCTGGCGTCTCGGTGCCGGACGAGATCATAGGTCGGATGCGGCGCGCCAACGAGAGATCGAAAGAGCATGCCGTGGCAGAAGGCATTGCCGTGGCGCGCGAGATGCTCGAGCGGGTGAAACCGCTCGTGCAGGGCGCACAGGTCTCGGCGCCATTCGGGAAGGTGGAGTTGGCGCTGCAGGTGTTCGGGTAAATCGCCGACTATGCGCCGCTATCGCGGCGCGGAGGTTACCCCACCAGTTCCAGCTCCATCTCGATCAACTCCGTGCCGTCGCGCGGCGGCGGAGCGAAGGGCGCTCCGCAATGCTCGCAGCGCTCGCGCGTCACCACGCGTTTTTTCCGGCACGCCGGACAGAGTTGCCGAGCCGGAAGATCGAGCAGCGAGTACATCAGCGCGACGGCGAATGGTCCGAACGCGATCGCCAGAACGGACCAGGTGATGGTACGTCCTTTCGAGAACGCATATCGGCGGCCGGCGAACAAAACGACGCATACCCAGCCGATCGAGCCGGCGACCGCCACGACCCAGCCGACGATCCTCGGGGCCGGCTCTTCACGACGCGCCCGCTTCGCCGGGTTGTCGTTCTGCGTGAACGAGACGTTGGCGCGCCAGACGGCCGGCTCGATCACTGCGCCGATGACGATCTGCGCCCACTGGATTGGTTCGACTTGCACGGCCAGCGGTGTCTTGAGCGGAGTCGCGCGCGCCACGATGGATCCGTCGTCCCGATAGCCGACGTAGCGGGTGCTCGCCGTGTCGGCCACTTCGGCGGGGAGCGTCCCGCCTCGCGTGAAATAGGTCAGATACGTATCGCGCCCGCAAGCCAGCATCGCGCGCGACACGATGACTCTGCCGTATCCCGACGCCGCCGCTTCGCGCGGGACGACGAGCTGTCGCGTGCCGTCGCGTGCCTGGACGTAGATCCGGCGCGTCGTCGCGATCGCGTCGAACTGCGCACGCGGACCATCGAGAATCGTGGCGGTGCTGTCGCCCGACGACGCAGCGCCGACCACCTGCTCCCCCGGCGGTGCCGTGAAGACTTTGACAATCGACCGCGAGTCGAAGTCGAGTCGATACACCGCGTTCGGAAACGCAAGCAGCCGCTGGTCGCCGAGGCGCGGCACGAGATCTCCAGCGAATCGATGGGCCGGCATGCGGGGTCCCGGAGAGTACCCATCCGGACCCAGCCACCCGGTGTGCCCCGCACCGGGATCATAATTCTTGCGTACGTCGATCAGGCGGACACGGCGCATGTAATACCACGAGGTCAAACCGGCCCTCGGGTACCGGAGAAGCGCGAAGACGTCCTCCACGCCGCGGTAGCCGCGGCGGTGAACCTCCGGATAATCGCCGTCGAGCTGAAGAGGAATGTCGTCCGTCGATATGACGCCGACGTCGGTGCGCTTCCAGAGGCGCACCGAGTCGGCAAGCGCGTCCAGCGGCCGCCCGTCGAGCCCGCGAACGTCGACGAGCGTTCGCCCGTCGATATCCGACTTCCATGTCGCACGAACGAGCTGGCCGTCGGCGGCAAGGGACGTCTCACTGTACGCCGAGCTCGCGTCACCATGCTTCGCCGGCGCGGGCTTGCGCACCACGCCGACGAGCAGCGCGGCCAGCGGGATGACGCTCGCGAGAACGACACCGGCTCCAACCGACAGACCAAGGGCCGACCGCCCGAGCCGACGCTGCGGCTCGAGTCGCCCGCCGGCGACGAACACCGATCGCGCGGCGACCGCCATGACGACGAGACACGCGGCGATTCGAACCGCCGCGCCACCGAAAGTCCCTGCGTTCATCTCGAGCATCGAGCAGGCGATCGCCGCGCCGATCGGCAGCATCGCGGACGCATACCAGCGCGCGAACCGCATGACGACGACCATGGCGGCGAAGTAGTAGACGAATCCGCACAGCAGATCGGCGATCGCCGGCAGCATCATCGACGGAACGAAGGGTCCCACACTCCTGCCGGGCAGCGTGAGCCAGACATAGGACGCCATCAGCGGCAGCCCGGCCGCGATCACATACCAGGCGATGCCGGCGAGCGCCTTGCACCAGAAGATCGTCGTGCGCGGAACTGGCCGGTGTATGAGAAACGCCGCCATGTCGCCGCGACGCTCGCGAAACAGCTGCGCGCCGGCGATGAGCAGAGCCACGCCGGCGCTGACGAGCGTGAACAGCGACGCCCCGTCGCTCGGGCTCCACGCGCTGCCCTCCAGTGCCGCGAACTGTTGATCGCGGGTCAGGCCGTATGCCTGCGCCACGGCAACGATCGCCAGCGCGGCGATTCCGGGCATCGCGGCCTCGCGCAGCTCTTTCCAGAGGAGCGCGCGCCACGCTTTCGTCGAAGGCTGAGACATCGCTTTCATCCTCAGGAGTTGGAACCCGCCGCGGACTCGAACGCCGCCGCGTCGAGGAACGAGCGCGATTCTCCGCGCTCGCCGAGGTAGCCCATCATGGCGTCGCTGAAGCCCACCGACGTCTCGTCCACCGTCGAGGCGCCGAGTGCGCGAATGGCGCGCTGCGTGTCATCGTCGGGCGCGGCGACGATCAGCGAGAGCGTCGACGGTGAGCGGCGCGCGTGGAGCAGGCCGCGAATCGCCGGAACGTCGCGCGGTGGAGCGTGCTGCGGATCGAACAGCAGCTCGAACTGCCGCACCCGACTGCGAATGGCGTCGATCGGGCCGCAGGCGCGCAGCACGCTGCGATCGAGCACCGCGATGTAGTCGGCGACGCGCTCGACGTCGTCGAGCAGATGCGATGAGAACAGGATCGTCCGATCAGCGCCGCGCGTCGCGAAGACCATCGACTCGAGCAGCGAACGACGCGCGACCGGGTCGAGCCCGATCGCCGGATCGTCGAGGATCAAGAGCTCCGGCTCCGGTGCGAGCGTGATCGCGAGCGACAGACCGGCACGCTCGCCGCGCGACAGGTGGCCCGAGCGCGCTCGCGGGTCGAGGCGGAAGTGGTCGACGATCGCGTCGAACACGCGCTGGTTCCAGCGCGGATAGAACTTCGACGCGAACTCGCCCGACTGCTTCACCGTCATCCACTCGTAAACGGCGTGCGACTCGGACATGTACCCGATGCGCGCACGGATCTCCGGCGTGAGATGCCGGCAATCGCAGCCAAGCACCGTCGCCGAGCCGCGCGTGGGAGGCAACATGCCGAGGAGCATGCGAATCGTCGTCGTCTTGCCGGACCCGTTGCGCCCAAGAAAGGCGAACACCGAGCCGCGCGGCACCTGCATCGTGAGCTGATCGACGACCGGGCGCTTGCCGAAGTAGGCCGTGAGCCCTCGCGCGTCGATGACTGCGTCGCGCCTGTCGCGCCAGCGGCCCGTGTCGAGCAGGTCGGGTGCAAGCATCGTGGGTGGGCCGGACATCAGCGCGTACCTCCTCGTGCGGGGTGCTTGGACGCGGGCGGCGCGCTGGCCGCGGCCGCGGCGTTGTCGCGCGTCTTTACCGCAACGGCTTCAAGGATCTCGTCGGCGCCGAAGCCGAGCATGAAGCCCTCGGCGACCAGCGAATTCACAGCCTGGTCCATGCGCCGGCGTCGCTCGGCGCTGCTGTAGATCTGCCGGCGGCGAGACACGAACATGCCCCGACCGGGATGCGACTCGATCACGCCTTCGCGCGCCAGCTCGCTGTACGCGCGAACCACGGTGTTGGGATTGACGACCAGCTCCTCGGCCAGCGCGCGAACGCTCGGCAGCGGCTCGTCGTCGGCGATCTTGCCGGCGAGCACCGCGGCGCAGACTTGCTCCACGATCTGTCGATAGATCGTGACGTTGCTGCCGGTGACGATGGAGACGGCGAGAGGCATGTCTGTGTACTAGTGTGACTGGTACACTAGGACAGTCGCCGGCCGTTGTCAAGAGGACGTTGCGCGCGGTGCCCGGTGCGCGCTGCACCGTCCGCGAACGACCCCCGGCCGGTATATTCCGACCATGCGCGCGATCCTCATCATCGACCACGGCTCGGTGAAGCCCGAGGCCAACCACATGCTGACCTGCGTGGCGAACCTGCTTCAGCACATGGTCGGCGATTCGGTCCTCGTTCGGCATGCCCACATGGAGCTCGCCGAGCCGTCGATCGCCGAAGGGTTCGGCGATTGTGTCCGGGCGGGCGCGACCGACGTCTTCGCTTTTCCATACATGCTCTCCCCCGGCAAGCACACGACGCGCGATATTCCGCGCCTCGTCGGCGAAGCGGCCAAGTCCTTCCCGGACGTGACGTACCGCGTGAGCGACGCATTCGGCGTCACCGAGCAGCTGGCCGAGGTCATCGCCCAACGCGCCGGCATCGAGGTCGTGGCGTCGTGCGGTTTGACCGACGGCTCGCGCTGCTGGGATTCCGCGCAGCGTACCGACTCGTGCGGCGTCGCCTGCTCGGCGCACGGCGCCGAGCGCATGGCCCGCGCAACCTGAGCGCGATCGTCCCCACCCGGACAATCATATGACGACCGAAGCGCCGAGCGCACACGCGCCGCTCACCCTGTTGTCCGACGACGAACAGCTGTTCCGCGACGCCGTCGCCGGCTTCGCCACCGACGAAGTGCGTCCGCGCACCGCGCAGATGGAGCGCGACGGGAAGATTGACAAAACGCTCATCGCGAAGTTTTTCGAGATGGGCTTGATGGGCATCGAGGTCGGCGAAGAGCACGGCGGCGCCGGCGGCTCGCTGTTCATGGTCGCGCTGGGTGTGGAAGAGCTGAGCAAGGTCGACGCGTCGGCGGCGATCCTGATGGACGTCCAGAACACGCTCACCAACTATCCGATCCGCACCTACGGCAGCGATCACATCAAGTCGACCTATCTGCCGCAGCTCACCGGCAGCAAAGTCGGCGCCTACGCGCTGTCTGAGCCGAGCTCGGGCTCCGACGCCTTTGGCATGCAGACGCGCGCCGAGAAGAAGGGCGATCGCTGGCTGCTCAATGGCCGCAAGATGTGGATCACCAACGGCGCCGAGGCGGAGATTTACGTCGTGTTCGCCAACGCGAACCCGTCGGCGGGCTACAAGGGGATCACCGCGTTCGTCGTCGAGCGCGGGTTCAAGGGCTTTTCCGTCGGCAAGAAGGAGGACAAGCTCGGTATTCGTGCGTCGAGCACGACGGAGCTCATCCTCGACGATGTCGAAGTCCCCGATCAGAACGTGCTCGGCCCCGTCGGCCAGGGCTACAAGATCGCGATCGAGACGTTGAACGAGGGGCGGATCGGCATCGGCGCGCAGATGATCGGCGTCGCCGCCGGCGCGCTCCGGGCGGCGACCGACTACGTGAAAGAACGCACCCAGTTCGGCAAGCACCTCGCCGAGTTTCAAGGAATACAATTTCAGCTCGCTCAAGCACGCACCGAGCTCGAGGCGGCGCGTCTGATGGTCTACAACGCGGCGCGGCTCAAGGACGCGGGCAAGGACATCGCCATGGAAGGGGCGATGGCCAAGCTCTTCTCGTCGCAGGTTGCCGAGCGGGTGACGTCGATCTCGCTCGAGCTGTTCGGCGGGTACGGCTACACCAA
>DATNAT010000044.1:0-16544 GCA_035572355.1 Gemmatimonadaceae bacterium | reverse complement strand
GAAGCGCTGGTGCATCAGGCGATCGCGGGCGGCGCGCGCTTTCTCACCGATCGCGACGCGTCGGCCGGCGTGATCCCCGAGGTGACGCGCTGGTTGAATGGCGACGACGCGGTGAAGGAGCTCGCACGGGAGAGTGCCGTGCGCGACGTACTCATATCAAAGTTCAATGAATCCGTGATCCGGCCGGGCGATCCGATGTGGACGCTCAACGAGCGCTTCGTGCCGGTGTATCTGCATCACCGCTACGCGATCGAGGCGGCGACGAAAGCGATCGGCGGCATGGAGTACACCTTTGCGCTTCGCGGCGACGGACAGACGCCCGCCACCGTGCTTGCGCCGGCGAAGCAGCGCGAGGCGTTGCGCGAGCTCATCGCGGTGATCCAGCCCAAGGAGCTCGCCGTGCCGGAGCGAATCGTGAAAATGATTCCACCGTCGCCCTACGGCTTCAGCGGCGGATGGGGATTCGCGACGACCCCGGCCGGTATCGTCTACGACCCGCTGGCCATTGCGCGGTCGCTGGCGGGGAACGTGGCGGATGGCATTCTGCAGCCCGACCGCATCGAGCGCGTGATCTCGTTTCATGCTCGAGATGCGGCGTCGCCGTCCGCCGACGAGGTGATCGGACAGCTCGTCGCCGGCGTGTATGCGGGCGCGCAAGCGACGACGGCCTACGAACGGGGCGTCCGTCGACAGGCGAGACGGGCCGTGACGGATGCGCTGTTCGCGCTGGCCACCGATCCGCAGTCGACGGCCGACGTGCGGGCGGTGGCCGACGATCAGCTGAACAACCTGGCGGCGCGTCTGTCCGCGGCGGCCGCCGGCGGCGACGCCGACGATCGCGCGGCGAACGCCGAAGTCGTACGCGACGTGCGGAACTGGCTCGACCGCCGCATCGCGCCGCCCCGCCCGACGAACGTGATTCCCCTGCCTCCAGGCACGCCGATCGGCTGACGGCGGGGGGAGGGAGACTTTACTCGCTCCGCAACGCCACCTGAGGATCGACGCGCGCGGCGCGGCGGGCCGGTATCCAGCTCGCCGCCAGCGCGACGGCGAGCAGCACGAGCGTCACGAACGCGAACACCAGCGGATCGCTCGCCGATTCGTTGAACAACAGCGGCTTGACCCATCGTGACGCGCCGAGCGCCACGGCCGCGCCGATCGCCAGGCCGACGGCGCCGAGCAGAACGCCCTGGCGCACGACCAGCTGCACGACGTCGCGCGTCTGCGCGCCGAGCGCGACGCGGACGCCCATCTCGTGCGTGCGCTGCGCCACGTTGTAGGCGATCACGCTGTACAATCCGATCGCGGCGAGGACGAGGGCGAGCAGTCCGAACGCCACGAACATCGTCGCGCCGAGCTCCCACGCTTTGGTCTGCGAACCCACGATCTCGCTGAACGGTGTGATCGTGACGTAGGACGCGCCGGGCATCTGGCGCTGAAGGCCGCGGCGAACGCGTTCCGCGTAGTCGGGCGCATTACCGGCGACGCGAAGCATCAATCCGCCGTTCTGGCTTCCTTGCTGCTCGGCGGCCAGATAGTACGAGTACAGTCCGGAATCGGCGCTGATGCTTCGCTGCCGAATGTCTTCGGCGATGCCGACCACCGTCGTGCACGGCATGGTATCGGCGTTCATCCGGATGCACTGGCCGATCGGGTCCTTTCCAGGCCAGAGCACGCGCGCCATTCCCTGACTCACCACCGCCACTTTCTGGGACGTGCGCGTGTCCTGATCGGTGAACCCGCGCCCGCGAACGACCCGCGTCCCCATCGTCGCGAAATAGTCGGGGCTCACGGCGTTGAGATTGAATTGGCCCAGTCGGTCGACGGTGTCGATGCCCGCCACGAACAGCGAGGTGCTCCACGAGCTCCAGAACGGCACGGCGACGGTGAGGCTCGCACGAGTCACGCCGGGGATCGTCTTGGCGGCGTCGAGCAGCCGATGACGAAGCTGGTAGGTTCCGACACTGTCGAGCTTCTCGCCGCGCATGTTGAGATCGACGAGCATCACCGGATCGACGTCGTAGCCGAGCCGTGTCGAGCGAACGTTCTGCAAGCTGCGCACGAACAGCCCCGCGCCGACGAGCAGGATCACCGAGAGCGCGGCCTGCGCGACGAGGAGCACGGTGCGCAGCCGCGACCGATGCAGCATTCCCTCACGCGCGCCCGCTTTGAGATCGTCGACCAGCGTCGTGCCGGCACGCGACGCCTGCACCATCGGGGCGAGGCCGCTCAGCAGACCGACGACGATCGCCGCGAGTCCAGCGAACAGGATGGTGCGCGGATCGCGAAACGTCACCGTCGGCTCGGATTTCGTCAGCAGCACCGATCGCAGCGCCGCGCCGCCCCACTGTGCGACGAGGATACCCGCCGCGGCGCCGAGCATCGCCAGCACCACGCTTTCGGTCAACAGCTGCGACAGCAGTCGTGCGCGGCTCACGCCGAGGGCGAGGCGCACTGCCACTTCGCGCCGCCGCTTGAGTGCGCGCGCCAGGAGCAGGTTTGCGACGTTCGCGCAGGCAATGAGCAGCACGATGAGCGCGACCCCGCCCACCCACGTCGCGACCTTGGCGACACTCGACTCGTTCGGGCCGCGCTCGGAGAGGATCGACGCGGCAATGGCGTGTGGCTTCACCAGCGCCATCGGCGTGCCGTGTCCCCCCTTGTTCTCGCCGATCTGCGATTGGTAGCTGCGGCGTGCAGCGTTGGAGAGCTCGGCGTTCGCCGCCGCGAGGCTCACGCCGGGGCGACGGCGCGCGATCGTCGACATCCAGCCCCAGTGATAGGTGCGCCACCAGCTTTCGCCGGTGGAGAGGAAACGCATCGACGCCGCCTGGACGGCGCCGTAGTTGACGATCGGGATATACGCGACGGGCGGCTGATCGGGCCACAGCCCGACGAACCCGGCCGGCGCCACGCCGACGATCGTGTAGATCGTCGGGCCGATCTGCACCTTGCTTCCGAGCACGTCCTTTCGCTCGCCGAACTTAGCGCTCCAGAAGGCATGGCTCACGACCGCGACGGGCTGGCCGGCCGGGACTGAATCTTCGGCCGCGTTGAAATACCGCCCAAGGACCGGCGGTGCGTCGAAGAAGCCAAAGAAGCTCGCGCTCACGGCGCCCACCGACATCTCGCGCGCATTTTCGCCGACACCGACGGCAAGATCGCGGCGTGCGTACCCGGCGAACGACGAGAAGCTCTTGCTCGCCGTGGCGAAATCGAGGTAGCGCGCGTACTGGCCGCCGCCGGATGCCGTCTCCTTCCCGCGGAAGGTCGAGTAGTAGTAGAGGCGGTGCGCGGTGGCCGGATCGCGCATCATCGGCGGCGGGCGAAAGAGCATCCGATCGACGATGCCGAACATTGCCGCGTTGGCGCCGATGCCCAGCGCCAGGGTGACGACGACGGCGGTGGTGAAGGCCGGCTTGGCGCGAAGCCCCCGGGCCGTGTAGCGGAGATCGTGACGGAAGGTGTCGAGCATGGCGTGATCTCCGCGGACCGGTAGAGGATAGGTGTTGGACACCGTCGCGACTGCGAGGGTTGTCCGGGGCGGGCGGTGAACGACCTGGCGATCCTCACCCTGTGACGATATCCTCTCGCGTCGCTCACTTCGAGCCCTTCAATGCGTTGGTTCCGCTTCGCCGTCACCGCTCTCGCCGCTGCAGCCGCTCCCGCTGCGGCTCTCGCCCAAACGCCCGCCATGCCCTCGTCCGCTCCGATCATCCTCCACGCCGACCGCATCGTCGACGGGCACGGACACGTGATCAAGGGCGGCAGCATCGTCGTCTCGGGCGACAAGATCAGCCGCGTCGACAATTCCGGCGGCGCCGCCGCGACGTACGATCTCGAGGGGATGACGCTGCTCCCCGGTTTGATCGACGCGCACTCGCATTTGTCCTGGTACTTCAATCGTCAGGGCCGCCTCCATCAGCGGGGCGACGGCGATACGCCAGTCGAGTCGATGCTCTCGATGGCGGGGAACGCGTACGCCACGCTCATGGCCGGCGTCACGACCATCCAGAGCCCGGGCGATCCGGCGGACAAGGATCTTCGGGACTGGATTGCGCTCGGACAGATTCCCGGCCCCCGCGTGCTCACGTCGCTCAATCCGTTCAGCAGCACTCGACCGACTCCGGACTCGCTCCGGGCGCTGGTGCGCCAACGCAAAGAACAGGGCGCCGACGTGATCAAGATCTTCGCCTCGGCGAGCATTCGCGAAGGCGGCGCACAGACGCTGTCCGACGAACAGCTGGCGGCGATTTGCGGCGAGGCGAACGCGCTCGGCATGCGCACGATGGTCCACGCGCACAGCGTGCAGAGCATCAAGGCGTCGGTAGCCGCCGGCTGCAAGCAGATCGAGCACGGCGTATTCGCCGATGACGAAACGCTGAAGCTGATGGCCGACCGGGGCGTCTACTTCGATCCGCAGGTCTGCCTCGTCTTCCGCAACTATCTCGACAACCGGCCCAAGTACGAAGGAATCGGCAACTACAACGAGCTTGGCTTCTCGTCGATGGAGAAGGCGATTCCGATCGCGACGGCGATGTTCAAGCGCGCCATCCACACGCCGGGGCTCAAGGTGATCTTCGGCACCGACGCCGTGGCCGGCGCGCACGGCCGCAACGTCGAGGAGTTGGTCTGCCGCGTGCAGGCGGGCGGTCAGTCGCCGATGGACGCGATCACTTCCGCCACCTCGCTGACCGCTGAGTCGATGCGCCTCGGCGATCAGATCGGAACGATCGCGCCCGGCATGCAGGCCGACATCATCGCCGTCGAGGGCGACCCGACGACCGACATCACCGCGCTCCGCCGCGTGCTGTTCGTGATGAAGGGCGGCAAGGTGTACAAGAACGTGCGTTGAACATTAATCGTTAAACGTTAAGCGTTGGACGTTGGACGGAACTGCTTCGTGCCGAGGGCTCAGCGTTGAGCCGCTTCGTCCAACGTCCCACGTCCAACGTCCAACTCTGTCGCATTCATCCGCTCCAGCCACCGATCGTACGCACTCGGCGTGATCTCCGACGGCTTGATCTCGCTTCGGCCGCCCCAGAACACGTTCGTGTACGACACCGGAATGCCGACGGCGTCGAGATGCGCATCGATCGCCGCCTTGTGGGCGAGCACGAGCGCTTTGTCCGTGCCGTGTGCGACGGCCATGATGTTCACGTGCGCGAACTCGGGGCCGCCTTCGCGCCAGTACGCGTGCGTGAGGATGTGGTGACGGCCCACTTCGCGCCCGGCCTCGAGCTCGCGGCCCGGCGGCACGCGCCAGTGGAAGAGCGCGTTGTACCGCGTCACGCGGGTGCCGACCGCCGACGGTTTGACGTGCTCGAGAAAGGTCGAGAAGCGGCCGATCACGCCGCGCGCGTTGAGCGAGCTCGCCACGCGGGCGAATTCGTCGAGCGACACACCCGCCGCGGCGGCGCGCGCCACCCATGGATCGGGCCCGATCTCCTCGACCGCGAACTCGCGCTTGAGAGCGTCGAGCACGCGCCACTCGAGCGGCGTGAGCTCGACGATGTTCGTGTCGAGCACCGCGCCGGGTGCGTCGCTCTTGCTCCCCGGCTCCATGCCGCGGCGTCGCACGTGCCCGACGCCCAAGGTGAATAGACACTTCGCCGGCATGATGCGGTACGACAGAGCGCCGACGCGCTTGGCGAGCAGCTCGCAATGCCGTTCGATCGAATGTCCCTGCGGAACTTTGAGCGTGGTCCACAGGCGATACACCGAGCCCGTGGTCTCGGCGTCCGTCGACCGAATGACGATGTGGCCGGAGAAGGGATCGTCCTTCCACATGAACTCGAACGCCGCGTCGAGTTGCTCGGGCGGAACCTGCCAGGCGACCAGCGCGCCCGGCGCGAGATTGGTCGCCATGAGCGTTTGCCGAATCCGGCGAATCGTGCCGGCGGCGAGCATCGCGCGAAGGCGCTCGTGCACCGTGTCCACATCGAGGCCGGAGAGGCGCGCGATCTCGGTGAACGGGTCGAGCAGGAAGCCGGCAATCCGATCCTCCGATACGGCGAGGATGCGCGCGTTGGTCGGATCGGTGGTTTCGGTGGGAACGGCGGTGTCGAGCATTGGGACGGCAGGGTGAGAATGATCTACCCTCGAAGTTAGCGCGCGCGCGGGCCGCTCGCTGGCTCGCGGCCTGCATGCGCCTCTCGCATGCCCGATCGCTCAGCAACTCCACACATCGCGGGTGCCGTGTCCGCGGCAGCGGCGGCGGGCGCCGCCGCGCTGCTCGCGGCTTGCATCGACGAACGTCGGCCGCCTTCCATCGACCTGCGCATTCGACGCGCGATGCAGACGCCGGCTGCGGAGCGCACACGCGAGCTGCTCTCGCCGCTCTTTCCATTCGGTTTGCCGGGCGCGTTCATTCCCGCTGCGCACCTCGTCGCTCGCCGCCTGCAGCGCCGGGGACTTGCCGGCGGCCCGGCGATCGTCACCGCCGCCTGGTTCGGCTGGCTCGGACAGCGCGGGGTGAAGCTCGTCTACCACCGCGAGCGGCCGGCTCGCCGTGGTGTGCGCCGTCGAACGGACAGCTATCCGAGTGGACACACGACCGGCATCACAGCGGTCGCACTCACGACCGCCGCGGTGCTGGCGCGACGACGCGTCATCTCGCACCGGGCTGCGCGGCGACTTGCCGTCGGCGCGCCGGCTGTGATGGGGGCGTACCGCGTCATCGCGGACGAGCACTGGGCGACCGATGTGCTCGGCGGTTGGCTTTGCGGCGCGGCGATCGCGATCGGCTGCGTGGCTGTTCTCGGCGACGTTGGCGGTGCCCGGCGCCGGCAGGGCGTCCCGCGTGTCAGGTCGTCCGCGCGGGCTCGCCAACCCCGTCCGGCGCGGGCAGCCACAGGCTGAAGCTCGAACCGCGGCCCGGAGTACTCTCGACGGTGATCTCACCGCCCATCATCTGCGCGAGGTTCCGGCTGATCGTGAGGCCGAGTCCCGTGCCGCCATGGGCGCGCGTGTATCCCTGATCGACCTGCACGAACGGCTGGAAGATTCGCTCGAGATCGTCGCGCGCGATGCCGACGCCGCTGTCGGCGACGGTGATCCAGGTCCACGCGTGGTGCCCATTGCCGCCGAGCTGCGACGGAGGCGCGCCGCGTCCGCAGCGGACGGAAACGGTTCCACCCGCGGCCGTGAACTTCACGGCGTTGGAGAGCAGGTTCGTGAGGATTTGTTGAACGCGTTGCGGGTCGCCCAGGTAGCGGCTCGTCGCGTCCCCCTCGACCGTCGGCGCGAGCTCGACGCCCTTCGTCGACGCCTGCGGCCGGATGAGCGCGAGCGCGGCTTCGGCGGCCTCGCCGGCCGAGGCGACGGACGGCTCGACTGTCATGCTGCCGGCTTCGATTTTCGCCAGATCGAGAATCTCGTTGACCAGGGCCGTGAGGTGCTCGCCGCTGGCCCGGATGCGCGCGAGCTGTTTGGCCTGCGTCTCGGTCACGTCGCCGGAGATGCCCATCTCGAGCAACTCGGCGTAGCCCATCATCGCGTTGATCGGCGTGCGGATCTCGTGGCTCATCTTCGCCATGAAATCCGTTTTCGCGGTGCTCGCCGCTTCCGCTTCCTGGCGCAGCGCGATCGAGCGTTGGTAGATGAGCGCGTTGTCGATCGCCACCGCCGAGCGCCGGGCCAGCTCCAGGGCGAGCGACACGTCGTCATCGGTGAAGCTTCGGCCGGAGTCCGTCATCGTGAACGAGATGGCGCCGAAGGCGCGGCCGCGCGCGACGAGCGGCACGCAGAGAAACGCCGTCGGGTGAATCTCGGCGAGCAGCCGCGCGGCTTCGGAGCTCGGGGCCGTCTTGCGCACGGCGTCGATCTGGAGGCGCGGAATTATGACTGGCTGCTGCGTGCGGATCACCTGCGCCACCTCGCCCGGGCCGTCGACGCGATACTCGTACTGTGCGACGAGCGCCCGCACCCCATCGGTCTTCGACGGATCATAGTGCACGGTTTCGGCGCGGCGAATGCGCCCATCGTCGCCGGCAATGTGGATCGTGCAATAGTCGGCGAGGCGCGGTACGCAGAGTCGCGCGAGCTCGGGCAGCAGCTTCTCGTCGGAGAAGGAGCCGGCGAGCGTCCGGCTGGCGTCGGCGAGAAAGCTCTGCGTGTCCATTGCTTGCGTCAGGCGCGCCAGCGCGCGCGACGACGCGTCCGACGACTCCTGGACCTGGCCGGCCATGCGGTTGAACGCGGCGGCGAGGCGCCCGATCTCGTCGGTGCCGCCAATCTGCACGCGCTTCGTGTACTCGCCCTGGGCCAGCGCCTCGGCGGCGCCCGTGAGCTCGACGAGGGGCCGCGTCAGCCGGCGGCTCATCGCCCAGCCGAGCAGGCCGCCGAGCACGACGAGGATGACCCCGAGCGCACTCAGGCCGCGAAAGGTCGCGAGGGGGCGTTCGAGAATCGCGCCCACCGGCCGGGCGGCGATGATCGCGTACGGCGTTCCAGTGACCGGCGTCGTCGACGCGATGACGGGCGGCTTGTCGGCGAACGAGAGGAGTTGGAGGCTGTCGGCGAACGGCACGGCCCGCACCGGCGTCGGCGCGACCCGGCCTGTGATCGACACCCACGTGCTGTCATCCAGGTTTCGTAAATAGAGTTCTATGTCGGTTCCGATCAACCCTCGCACCGGCCGCAGCGCCTGCGGATTCACCCGAATGCGGCGCTCCTGAACGATCCAACCGATCGGCGAACCGCTGCGACCGACGGGTACCATGACCCAGGTCGAGCTCTCGGTCCCGCGGGCAAAGAGACGCGTCACGTGGCCGCTGTCGTTCGGGGCCGCCGGAGCCAGGATGGCATCGCGCATCGCCCGGTCGTCGCTCGGAAGCTCGAGCCCCGATGCGGCTTGCGTGTCACCGGCAACCGCCCCCTGCCGCGTGAGCAGCCGGACCGGGAACGCCGTGTCGCCGAGCGACTGCGCCAAGCTTGCAAGCGCCTGATGCGCCGCCGGCGAGAGCGGGTGCGCCGGGTTGGCCAGCGCCGCGGCGATCGCCGTATCCTTGGCCACGCGCCGCATCTGGCTCATGCGCGCATTCGTCGTCTGCTCGCTCATCTGCGCCAGCACGCTCGTCAGGCTCGCCAATCGATCGGCCGACGTGAGCTCCGCGGTGCGCCGTACTTCGTAGTACGAGATGCCGAGCGAGGCGACGACGACGACTCCCAGCAGCGCCAGGATCAGCAGCGGCAGCTTCCGCTCGAGGGGAAGAGAACGTGGACGTTCGCTCATCGCCTCGATCGTCTATTCGGCAAGCTGCGCGTCGCCGTCGAGCGAACGCCAGAGGTACCAGCAGGCCACCGTGCTGTGCGGGCTCCACCTGGCGCCGATCTTCTTCACCTGTTTCGGGGTCGGCCGTTTGCGCATCCGATATGCCCGTCGGATCGCGTTCTGGACGCCGAGGTCGAGCTCCGGCAGCACGTCGCGCCGGCCGAGTCGGAACATGAGGAACATCTGCGCCGTCCAGCGCCCGATGCCCTTTACCTGCACGAGATGCGCGATGAGCTCGTCGTCGGCAAGCGAATGAACATGGTCGAGCGGCAGGGTCCCGTCCGCCACCTTGCGTGAGAGATCTCGCAAGTAGCCGATCTTCTGGCGCGACAGCCCGGCGCTGCGCAGCTCGGCATCGCTCGCCGCCAACACGGCTTCGGGGGTCGCTTCGCCGCCGGGGCAGAGCGCGTTGAACCGGGCGTGGATCGTCGACGCGGCCTTGCCGGAGAGCTGCTGGAAGACGATCGACCGCGCCAGCGCCTGAAAGTGCGATCCTTCGGCGCGTATCTGAATGCGACAGGGGCCGACGGCGCTGATTACCTTCGCGAGGACCGGGTCGGCTGCCTTGAGATACCGGACGGATGAACGGTAGTCGGCCATGGCGTCAATCTACGCGCCGACCGCCCGGACCGCTTCCGCGCCGAGTCCGCTTTCGCCAGGTACCGGCCGACGACCCCGAGGTCGGCAAAAAACATTCGCTCCGCTCGGACCCGCTGGTCGTGCGGCGCCCGCAACACGGCGGACGGATGGACAGTCGCGAAGACGACCTCGGCCCACTTCGACTCCTGGGCGACTCCACGCGATTTCATGACGCTGAACTTCGGGCCGAGCAGCGCCTTGGCCGCTGTGGCGCCGAGCGCGACGATGACCTGCGGGCGCACGAGCTCGATCTCGTGCTCGAGCCAGGGGAAACAGGCGCGAACCTCGCCGGCGCTCGGCGTCTTGTGAATGCGGCGCGTCGACTGCGCGTCGCGCGCCCACTTGAAGTGCTTCACGGCGTTCGTGACGTACACGTCGTCGCGGTCGATCCCGGCCGCGTCGAATGCGCGATCGAGGAGCGTGCCCGACGGTCCGACGAATGGCCGGCCCGCTTTGTCCTCGGCATCGCCCGGCTGCTCGCCGACGACGATCACGCGCGAGCGCGACGGTCCTTCGCCGAACACCGTCTGCGTGCCGAGCTTGAACAGGCCGCAGCCGCGGCAGCCTTTCGACGCCGCGCGCAGCGCCGAGAGCGATGCGTGCGGCGGAATGAAGTCAGCGGCCGAGCCGGTTGGCTTCGCTATTCTTTTCGGCTTCGTCGTGCTGCTCACGGTCTTCCTCCAGGCGGTGACGTCCGGGAATCGGGCGGCCGTACGCGTCGACGCTGTCGCTGCCCTGGGGCGAGCCTTCGGATTCTTCGCTGCCGCCATGCTTGCCATGCAGCCCTTCGATGAACGCGGCGTGCGTCTTGTCGCCGTGTCCCGTTTCGTCGTGCGGCTGAGCGCCTTGCTGCTGACCGTCGCGCTTTCCCATGTCGCCCTCGCTCGCGCTGAAGAACGGTCGATGGAACCGACCGGAACCGCCGCGCGGCGGTCCGGATAGAGATCGGGCAAGGGCGGGGCCACACGGGGCAACGGCGGTCACGGCGCGACGAACCAGGGCGACATATCAATGCGACCGACAACGCTCCTGCTGGCCGCGGCGATCTCGCTCGACTGGCACATCGCCGCCGCGCAGGGCGCGCCGCGCTCGAGCTTGGGACCGATGCCGATGACCGGTGCCGCAGCGCTGCCGCTCGGCGTTCCAATGTCGCGGGTCGGGCCGGGCACGTCGTGGCTGCCGGACTCGGCGCGCGAGCCAAACGCGACATTCGACCTGCACGGCTGGAACGTGATGGTGGGCGGGAGCGCGTTCGGCCAGTACGATCGGCAGGCGGGCCTGCACGGCGGGACGCAGTGGGGCGACGTCGACTGGGAGATGGCGATGGCCATGCACGCCTTGGCCGGCGGCACGGCGCGCGTCGAGCTGATGACGAGCTTCGAGGCGCTGGCCGACGGGCCGCGCGGCTATCCCGAGCTGCTGGAGACGGGCGGCGCGTATCGCGGATTCAGGATCGTCGACCACGAGCACCCGAACGACCTCCTGATGGCGCTGGCCGGCGCCTATGATCGTCCGTTAACGAGTAATCTCGCATGGTCGGTGTACGGCGGTGCGGTCGGCGAGCCGGCGCTCGGACCGGTGTACTACGAGCACCGTCCGTCGGCGGCCGGCGACCCGTTCGCGCCGATCGGCCACCACTGGCAGGACGCCAGCCACGAGGCGTTCGGAGTCGTGACGGCCGGGTTATACACGCACGCCGTCAAGGTCGAAGGCTCGGCATTCAACGCGCGCGAACCCGACGCCTACCACTTCAATCTCGACTATGCCGGCGCGCGGCTCGACTCGTACGCGGGCCGCGTGACGGTGAATCCGGTTGGAGCGGTGAGTCTGTCGGCCTGGGGCGGCTATCTGTTCGACCACGATCCGCTCGAGCGCGGGCTCGGCATGCAGCGCTACGGCGCATCGGTGCTCACGTCGACGGCGGGCTTGGGCGGGGGCTCGTGGTCGAACAGCATCGTCTGGGGGCTCAACATCCACCATCACGGCGATCGTGAGCACGTCCACGATCCGAATGCGCCCATTCCGACCCACCACCTCGGCGCGAGCGGTCTCGTCGAGTCGAAGCTCGAACTCGGGCGGCGCAACGCCGTGTTCGTGCGATTAGAGCAGGTGCAGAAGAATGGCGACGATCTGGGTTTTCTCGCCGACAACCTGACGCAGCTTTTCACGATTCGCGAGATCGCCGGCGGCGCGACGCACGAGCTCGCGAGTGCGCGCGGCCTGTCGCTCGACGCCGGCGCGCGTGCGTCGGTCGAGCTGCTGCCGGCCACGCTCGAGCTGACCTATCGCACGCGGCATCCGGCAGGCTTCGACCTGTACGTTCGCCTGCGGCCGGAGCGCGCCTCGAGATAGCACGCGTCAGGGTCGGTCTTTCAGCGCCGCGCCGCCGGCTCTACGTTACTGCCGTCATGTCGCGGCTTCTCAACTACTTTCTGCGCGGGCTCGTCGTCGTCGTGCCGCTGGCGCTCACCGTGTACGTGTGCGCGCTCATCTTCATCACGATCGACAGCTGGCTCGGCCTGCCGATCCGCGGCGTCGGGTTTCTGCTCGCCATCGTGCTGATCACGCTCGTCGGCTTCACGGCGTCGAGCCTCGTCACGCGAAGCATGATCTCGACGCTCGACCGGCTGTTCGAACGGCTGCCCTTCGTGCGGCTGCTCTACACGTCGGCCAAGGACATGCTCAATGCGTTCGTCGGTGAGAAGCGCCGGTTCGACAAGCCGGTGATCGTGTCGCTGTCGGAAGATGGCGCGGTGAAGGTGCTGGCTTTTCTCACGTCGGATTCGCTGACGCAGCTCGGCATCTCGGATCACGTGTCGGTGTACATGCCGCAATCATACGGACTGGCGGGGCACATTCTCGTCGTGCCGGCGAGCCGCGTGCAGCGCATCGAGGCCGACGCGGCGCACGTGATGGCGTTCATCATCTCCGGCGGCGTGACCGAGGTGGAGTCGCGGCGCACGCCGACGTGACCCGCGGCCGTCGGCCGCCGTTCGAGATCCGGCCGTCACCAATGCAGGGTTTGGGCGCCTTCGCGACGCGCCGCATTCCCAAGGGCACGCGGTTGATCGAGTATGCCGGCGAACGCCTCACCCCCGCCGCCGCGGATGCGCGCTACCCCGACGTGCCCGGCGAACGACATCACACGTTTCTGTTCGCGATCGACGACGACATCGTGATCGATGCCGCGGTGAACGGCAACGACGCGCGGTTCATCAACCATTCGTGCGACCCGAACTGCGACGCCGTGATCGAACACGGAAAGATCTGGATCGAGACCATCCGCGACGTCGCCGCCGGCGAGGAGCTCGCATACGACTACGCCTACGTGCTCGAGGAGCGGCACTCGCCGGCGGCCAAGCGGAGGTTTCCGTGCAGCTGCGGCGCGAAGAACTGTCGTGGGACGATCCTCGCCAAGAAGCGCTAGTTCCGCGGTTGTGATGCACGCTGCCGCGCGCAACATCACGGCACCACGCGATATCGCACCGCCATGCCGGCGGCGTTGTGGAACGAGACGTGGCAGTGGAGCAGCCAGGTGCCGACGTTGTCCGGCGTCATGTCGGCAATCGCCATCGACATGAACGAGAGCGGCAGCACGTCCGTGCGCATGCCGTTGACGGTGACGGTGTTGCCGTGCCAGTGCGGCGAGTGGACGTCGAAGTCGTTCGTCGACGTCATCACGTACCACCGCACGCGTTGCCCGCGCTTCACCGTGTACGCGGCGAGCGGCATCCCGCCATGAATGAAACCATTGATCGTGAATTTCACGAACCACGGATACCCGGCCTGCACTTCCGACGGATTCGGGCTGGGCTTCTCCTTCGCGAAGGCGGCGAGCGGCAGATTCTCCTTGGCCAGCCAGCTGTCCTCTTCGTGCACCTGGGCAAAGGTCGCGACGAGCTCGCGATCGACGTCGTTCGGCGAGCCATCGGCCCGCGCTTTGGCCCGCGCCGTGATGATCATGACGCCGAGCAGCCCGGTATTGATGTCGCGCACCTCGTCGACGTGGGAGTGATACATCCACATCACCGAGCTGCCGTCCATCGGGCCGGGTCCGGCGCGCGCCGGGACCGGCCACACGTACGTGAACGTCGATCCGGGCGGAACGCCGTTCCCCGTGCGCCCGGCGCCGGCGCCGTCGTTGTACGGCGCCCCTTCCGAGCTCTTCTCGTAGAACACGCCATGCGGATGCACGCTGTACGGGCGTGAGCCGTTGTTCTTGAACACCACTCGGATCGTGTCGCCCACCACGCCGCGAATCACCGGGCCGATGAAGCCAAGATGCTCCCACTCCGGCGGGCGCGGCTTGAGCGTGTGGAACGTGCCATCCGTGTACTCTCGGTAGAGCACCTTCTTGTACGCACTGCTCGTCGGCCGTGCCTTGGCGTTGGAAAAGAACGCGCTGTCGACATACGGCTTCCCCTCGATCTCGTCACGGCCGGTGGGCACGTAGTTCCACGTGACGGGGTCGGCGGCGATGTAGTAGGTCCGAGTACGGGGCGCAGGGGGCTCTGAGGTCGCCGGTCGGACAGTGCGGGGGGGTGTCGGACGGGCGCCCGGCCCGGCCGTGAACAGGGAAGTGATGACGGCGGCGCTGAAAATCAGACGCATGACGGCGAATCCGGTGTGAGGTCGGGGGCATCCTATGATCCGAGCGTCGCCTGGCCGTCTCTCCACCGTTTGTTGCCGCGTCGCGTCACCGCCCGTACCTTCGACCGCTCATGATCGAGCTCACTCTGCTCGGCCCGCACGTCCTCCGGACTTCGGATGGACGAGAGCTCACGTCGCTCCCGGCGCAACCCAAGCGGTTCGCGCTGTTGGCTTACCTCGCGCTGGGCGCCGGTGCCGGCTATCACCGGCGCGACAGTCTGGCCGCTCTGTTCTGGCCGGAGCTCGACCAGTTTGCGGCGCGCCGGGCGCTCAGGAACACGCTCTACCACCTGCGTGAAGCACTCGGCGACGAGGTCATCGTGGTCAGCGGCGGAGACGCGATCGCGATCGACCCGGACGTACTGACCTGCGATGCGACGCGCCTCGCCGCCGCGGTGGCCGCCGGCCGGTTCGAAGAAGCGGTCGAGTGCTTCCGGGGCGAGCTGCTCGCCGGCCTTCATGTGCCGAACGCCGGCGAAGCGTTCGAGGAGTGGCTGTCGCTCGAGCGCCGGCGGACGGTCGAGCTGGTGCTACGCGCCCTTCGCTCGCTCGTCGACCGCGACGAGTCTGCGGGCGATCAGGCGTCGGCGGCGCGATGGGCGCGCCGCGCATGCGAGCTCGCGCCCGACGACGAAGGTTGGCTGCGCCGCACCATGGCGCTGCTCGAGCGCGGCAGCGATACCGGCGACGCGCTCCGGATGTACGAGCGCTACGCCCAGCGTCTGTCCGCCGAATTCGACGCCGCGCCGAGCGCCGAGACGCGCGAGCTGGCGTCGCGCTTGCGCGTGGGAGCAGCGCCTGCCATCGCGCACGGCATCGCGCACGCCGTCGCGCGGAGCTCGCCGGCGGCGGACGTGCCGGCGATTCAGCCGCCGCCTCGGGCGACAGCTCCGCCGCCGTCGCCGACCAACCCACTTCGCGCACGCCGCTCGAAGCGCACGCTCGTCTGGGTGAGCGCGATCGGAGCGGCGCTCGCCATCGCGCTGATCGGCGCCGCCGCGAATGCCCGGCGCGTCCACGCCGATCCGCCTCGCGTTCGCGTGCTCGTCACCGTGTTCGACGATCGCACCGGCGATGCGCGCCTGCGCTCGCTCGGCCGCATGACCCAGGATTGGCTGGTGCGCCGGATCGTACGTGCGCACCTGGTCGACGTCGTCGACCAGCGAAGCGTCTTCACGCAGGTCCACGAAGCCGCGGCGCCGACGACGAATCCCATCGAGCTCGCGCGACGCACCGGCGCGTCGCTCATCGTCTCCGGCGCGTACGACCGTTCGGGCGACTCACTGCTCGTGCAAGCGACGGTCGTGGATGCGCGCACGAGCGACGTCCTGCGCGCCGTTGGACCGATCGTCGCCGACGACCGCGATCCCGTGCCCGGCATCGATGCGCTCGGCTCTCGCGTCGCGACGGCGCTCGCGTCGATCGTCGACGTGCGCGCCACGCACGACCTGGGACACGCGACGGAAATGCCGCGCTTCGAAGCGTATCAGGCGTACGTCGACGGCTGGGACGCCTATTGGCACGGCGACGGCGTGGCGAGCGAATCGCTGTTCGTCCGCGCGGCGCGGCTCGACACTGAATTCATTCCCGCGATCGTCGCCGCCGCGGTTCCGGCCGCAAATTCGAATGGCTGCGCGACCGTCGACTCGCTCGCGCGCGTGCTGGCGCGCACACAAACCGCTCGCCGCCAGTCCGTCGATCGCGTCGACGAGCTGACGATGCGCATCGCCGACGCGCGCTGCCGCGGGCGTAACGACGAGATGTTGCGCCTCACGCTCGAGCGCGCCGACCTCGAGCCGGGCGATGCTGGTGCGCAGATGTCGGCGGCGGCGGCCGCGAGCTGGGCCAACCGGCCCGCGAAGGTACTCGAGCTACTCGGACAGGTGAACCCCGCCGTGGACCTCGCGTGGAGCACGGATACCACGCATTTCGCGTATTGGGGCAGCATGACCGAGGCGCTGCACATGCTCGGGCGCTACCG
>DATNAT010000043.1:0-3116 GCA_035572355.1 Gemmatimonadaceae bacterium | reverse complement strand
CTTGGTGAGCGGGGCGAGCATGTTGAGGTTCGCCGTCTCCTGCTCGGAATGGTCGTCGTGGCCGGAGAGTCCGATTCCGTCGAGAATCATCGGCACCTCGCCGGCGACGAACGACACGTCGGCCGCGCCGGCGCGCGACGGATCGACGGCCGCGACCGGGCCGAACCCCAGATCGCGGCTCACCCGATCGTACATCGCGAGCAATCGGCGGTTGCCGTCGGTTGGTGCAAGCGGCGGATAGCTGTCCTGAAACGTGATCTCGGCTGTCGTCCTCGGCAGATGGTGCGATACGATCTCCGTCATCGTGCGTTTGGCCTTCGCCAGCTGCTCGGGCGAGAGGGCGCGCAGGTCGCCGATCACCGTCATGCTGTCGGCGACGACGTTGTCCTTGCCCGCCGCCGTTCCCCGCGCGCTCGTGCTGTCGACGTTCACGCTCGTGCCGCCGAGGGCGAGCCCGGGGCTCAACGTGAGATACGGCTCCTTGGAGAGCCGCGTGTAGAACGCATCGAGGATGCGCGACGCTTCGTATACGGCGCCCGCGCCGTACTCGGGTTTGAAGATCTGTGATGAGTGTGCCGTGATTCCCGATGTCCGCAGCGTCCAGGCGCCGGCGCTGCGGCGCGAAATCACCGCAGTGCGCGGGTCGGCCGCGCCGTCCTCGAACCCGATCGCCGCGGCGGCGCCTTTGGCCGCGTCGGTGAGCGCGCGGCGAGCCTCGGCGAGTGGAGCGCCCGCCGCCTCCTCGTCGCCGTCGAACACGACCGTCACGTTCATCTTCTCGAGTGCGCCCGCGTCGGCCAGTGCGCGCAGTGCGAAGAGCGCGATCACGTCGCCGCCCTTCATGTCGATCACGCCCGGGCCGCGAGCCGTCGAATCGTCGAGCTTGACCAGGCGCTGGAAGGGACTCGACGGCTCGAACACGGTGTCGAGATGTCCGATCAGCACGACCTTCGGTCCCGGCCCCGGATGCTCGGCGACGAGATGCCCCGCCCGATGGAACGACGCGCCATCCACCCACATCGTCTTGAAGCCGAGCGCATCGAGCTGCGGCCGCAGCACGTCGGCAACCTGCCGCACCCCGGCAAAGTTCATCGTGCCGCTGTTGATGTCGACGATGCGCTCGAGCAACGCGAGCGCTTCGGCGTTGTGCGCGTCGACGGCGGCGATCGCGGCGCGTTCGGCGGGATCGGGGCGATAGGTCTGCGCGCCGAGCCTGCCGGCGATCGAGGCGAACAGCCACAGAGCGGCCGCGCTGGCGCTCGCGATTCGAAGAGTCGTCATCCCCAAGAATCTACGTCGTCCGACGCGCGCTAACGGACATCCGCGCCGGCCGCGACGAGCAGCTCACGGAGGATCGCCCGGTGGCAGCGCGACTCGTTCTCGCAGTAGCAACCGACGGAAAAGCTCGTCTGCGCCGACATCGCGGCGAGCAACGCGATCAGCCGTTGCTTCTCCGGCGCCCGCATTTCGGCGCGGTAGCGACGTTCGAACTTTGCCCAGCGGGCGGGAGTCCAATCGGCACCCATCGCCTCTGAGACGAGCGCGGCGGTCGGAGCGAGGTCGGGGAGCCAGAGGTCGTAGTAGTCGAGTCGCGCGAAGTCCGTCTTCCGCACGCCGCGCGGCGGTCGACGCACAGTGCCGAGCCGCAGTCCCTCGCCCGCAGCGCGCGGCGAGCCGAGTCGAACGACGCGAATGGCCATGCCGCCTAAGCTACGGCGGCGAAGTCCAGGAGGGGACCGATGTCAAAGGCGATGATCTCGGGGCGACCCCGGGCCCACGCCTCGAGCGCCGTCCGATCGGCGTCGGTCGCTTGTGACGCCTCGCTCGTGACGGCGAAGGAAACAACCCGGCCGAAGGCCAGCGATCGCGCGGTGAGGCCGCGCGGCTCGAGGAATTCGGCCTCGAGCGCGCGCCATAGCTCGCGCCGGTCCTCGTCGTCGATCGGGCGGGTTTCTGCACGCGCCTCGAATCCGAACACAGGGCAGGGCGCGCTCATCGCTGCTTGGCGCGCGGGTACAGTCGATCTCGTGTGGACACGCATCCTCTACAATGACGTGGTGACGACCCACGTATTCTCAAACTAACCGGTCACAAGGGCGTCACATTTCGATCGAAGAACGCCGGGTTGATTTGCACGAGCGGCGCGCCGTCGGGATCGCTCACATCGATCGGTGGATCGTCGCCGTGGAGATCCCAGGCGACACCATACCGGAGCGCGTGTGCTCGTCGATTCGCTCGAGAAGGCGGGAAAGCAGAGCTACTACGGGCGCGACTGGATTGTGCATCACCACGTGCGGGGACTGCTGCTCTTCGCCGAACGCCGTTACGCCGATACCGAGCGCGAGTTTCGTTCGGCCGAGTGGGCGGCGGGCGGTTGGACGCGCACGAACGTGGAGCTCGCGCGGACGCAGCTCGCCGAGCAGCGCCCGACCGACGCCATCGCCACGCTCCGCGACGCCTACATGGGGCCGATCGATGCGATGGGGCGTTACGTGATGCACAGCGAGCTGGATTAGTGGATGGCCCGTGCATTCAGCGCATTGGGGCAGCGCGACAGCGCGCTGGTCTACAGCGGATACGTTCGCGCGGCGTGGAAGAACGCGGACCCGCCCATTCGCGCCCTGCTCGACTCGTTGCCACGCTGAGGGCGCCGCTCGGCTTGACATCGCTTTCCATGCGCGATTACCTCACCTGCGTCATTCTCAGACCGATCGGAGCATGCCGTGACCGAACCCCTCACACCTTCGACGCCGGTTGACGCCGGCGACGCGTTCTTCTCTCGCCGCGACTTCGTCGTGCGGACTGGCCAGATCGGGGCCGCGCTGTCGATCGCCGCACCTGGCTTCAACCGCGCCTGGCTGCGCGATCTAGAAGCGCCGGCCCTGGCGCTGGATGCGAGGCAACAACAGCTCGCCGCGCTTCGCGAAGGCTTTCGCTGGCGCATGCTCGGGCCGTTCCGCGGCGGACGCACCGATGCGGTGACCGGCGTACCCGGCCGGCCCAACGAGTTCTATTTCGGTCACGTGAACGGTGGCGTCTGGAAGACGGTCGACGGCGGCCGCGTCTGGAAGCCCGTGTTCGATTCGCAGTCGGTGGCGTCGATCGGCGCGATCGCC
>DATNAT010000042.1:0-3083 GCA_035572355.1 Gemmatimonadaceae bacterium | reverse complement strand
TGAGCGTGGGGACGATGACCGACAGCTTCACGGATGACTCGGGTAGCGCATTTGACGCCAGGTGCGCCATGCTGAATATTCGGCCACCGATCGCATCCGACAGCGCAACATCGTTCGCCGGCTAGGAAGTGCGTATGAATGTGGAGAGCGCGGCAAGTGCCGCAAGTGCCATCGCGCGAACTGTGTTGGCGCCGTCCGCAGCCGACAGCGACAAGCAGGGGCGGTTTTCGACCGAAGCCGTTGAGGAGCTCGGCCGTGCTGGATTGCTCGGCTTGATGCTGCCCGTCGATGTCGGTGGAGCGTCGCTTGGGCCGCGTGCGTTCGCCGGCGTCGTCGCGGCGCTCGCGGAGGTCGACGCCTCGGTCGCAATGGTGTTTCTCATGCACACGGTTGCGTCGGTGACGATCGCTGCTGCGCCGCGGACCGCCGCGCTCGAGGACGTGTTGCGGGCTATGGCCGGCGGCCGACACCTGTCGACGCTCGCCTTCAGCGAAACAGGCTCACGCAGCCACTTCTGGGCGCCGATCTCCCGAGCCGAGTCGCTCGACGGAAACGGCGCCCGCCTGTCCGCGCGCAAGTCATTCGTGACCAGCGCCGGTCATGCCCAGAGCTACGTCACCTCGGCGCTCTCACACACGGGCTCCGGCCTAACCGATTCGACGCTCTACCTGGTGCTGGCGGGATCCGAAGGGGTGACTGTGGCGGGCGCGTGGGACGGTCTCGGCTTGCGCGCCAACGCATCCTCGCCGATGGTCCTCGAGCGCTGCGTCGTACCGGCCGACAGATGCCTAACGGCGGACGGCGGCGGCTTTCAGACGATGCTCGACATCGTCCTGCCGCTGTTCAACCTGGGACAGGCCGCCGTTTCTCTCGGGCTGTGCCGCGCTGCCGTGGCGGCCACGATTGGGCACCTCAAGAGCGCGAGATTCGAACACCTTGGTTCGACGTCGCTCGGCGAAGCGCTTCCGACTCTGCGCGCGCAGCTCGCCACGATGCAGATCGAAACCGACGGACTCCTGGCTCGGCTCGACGACGCGATCGGCCACCAGGAGCAGCCGGGAGAATTGACGATGCTGCGGGTACTCGAGGTGAAAGCCGCGGCGGGCGAGACCGCGATCGCGGTGACGTCGCTCGCGATGCGTGCGTGCGGCGGCGCGGCGTTCTCTCGTCACACGGGCATCGAGCGGTTTTTCCGCGACGCCCATGCGGGCGCGGTCATGGCGCCGACGAACGACGTCCTGCGCGAATTCATCGGCAAGGCGTTGTTAGGCCTGCCATTGTTCTAGAGGGCATCGCGGGCGACCCGCCCTGCGCAGCGTGGAAGAGGAGCGGCACGTGAATCTTCGGACCATCTGGCTGGGCGCCGTGGCGTACGATCCCAAGGTCGTTTCCATCTGGGAAGGCATGCGCCGGTACTTTCGCGACGAGGCGCGGCTCGATGTCGAAGTCGTCTTGTTTCAGACCTACGAAGCGCAGGTGCGCGCGTTGCTCGCCCAACGCGGCGACGCCACACCGCAGATCGACATCGCGTGGAACACGAATCTGGCGTACCTCCAGGCGCGCGAGTGGAGCGCGCAGGCGTGCCGGCCGCTTGCCATGCGAAACACCGATCTCGGCTGGAGCACAGTAATCATCGCGCCGGCAGGCGGCGCTGTGGCATCGGTCGCCGACCTCCGCGGGCGCACACTCGCGTTAGGCAGCCGCGACAGCGGCCACGCCGCGATCCTGCCGGTCCACTTTCTCGCCCGGCAGCATCTGGAGGAGGGGCTCGACTACCGAACCCTGCGCATCAATACCGACCTCGGCAAGCACGGCGACACGGGGACGAGCGAGATCGATGTGCTCAGAGCCGTGCTCGACGGACGCGCCGATGCCGGTGCGGTTGGCAGTCCATTCTGGGCGGCCGCTCAGGACCAGCGGATTGCCCCGGCAGGCGCGCTCGGGGTCGTGTGGTCGTCGCCGCCGTATTCCCATTGCATGTTCACGGGTCGGGCCGATCTCGAGCCGGAGATCGAGCGACGGTTCACCGAAGCGCTGCTGAAAATGAGCATCGATAATCCGCTGCACAGGCCCATTCTGGAGGCCGAGGGACTCGAGCGGTGGATCGCCGCCGACCTGGACGGATACGCAGCACTCGAGGACGCGTGCCGCGCACAAGGCTTCTTCGACCACGCCGCCGTTCAGTCGGCCTAAGCGCAGTGGAACACAGTGGCGAGGCGATCACCATGCGCGCGCTCACGGGCCACGTGCTCGCGAACGACCTCGAACGCGCCGGCCAACGGAAAGATGTCACGCGTGACGAACAGATCGTCGTCGTCGGCTCCGACTGGATGCCAGTAGACGCCCTCGGCGGTGATCGTGATCTCCGGTACCAGGTCGGCGCGTGACAACGCGAGGCCGCTCGCCGCGGCACCTCTCAGCGCCACCCGCCGGATGACGCGATCCTCCGGAGCGATCTGCCGGGCATCGAGAAAAGCCCTGAAACGCGCTTCGTCCTCGTCGGTCGCGACCGTTGCGGCCAGACGGACGCGAAATCCCTCGGCGCGCGCCACATCGATTCCTTCGACGGCTCGCCGCCAAGCACCGTTGCCGCGATGCGCATCGTGCAGAGCGGGATCGGGACTGTCGAGGCTGATCTGCAGCGTCACGCGGGCGCGCGGAAGGCGGATGAGAGCGGCCAGCCGCGGCCCGCGAAACAGCATCGCGTTGGTGAGCAGGGTGACCGGCGCCGCTTCGGCCAGTGCGATCACGATGTCGTCGATGTCGTCCAGCAGAAACGGCTCGCCGCCGGTCACGAAGAGCTCGCGCACGCCGAGTGGCGGCGCTTCGCGCGCGATGCGGCGAACGCGATCGAGGCCGAGCTCGCGCCGCCGCGCCGTCGGCGACGAACGCACGCAGCAGTAGTCGCAATGGATGTTGCAATGAAAGTTGACGTAGAGCCATAACCGTTCGCCGAGTGGGCGTGCGTCGCCGCCGTCGGCGGCCGCGGCGCCATGACGAATGACCCAGCGCGTGCCGCCGTCACCGCTGGATCGTGAGACGATCGAGTGTCCCGTTAGGCGAGACCAGGCGTCGAGATCGGA
>DATNAT010000041.1:0-2848 GCA_035572355.1 Gemmatimonadaceae bacterium | reverse complement strand
GGACCTCATCACGGAATTCAAATCGCTCGGCCGCACGATCATGCTCACGACGCATTACATGGACGAAGCCGAGATCCTGTGCGACCGCGTGGCGATCGTCGACCACGGCAAGGTGATCGCGCTCGGCACGCCGGCCGAGCTGATCGGCGCGCTCGGCGCCGAGCACGTCGTGGCGTTCAGTCTCGCCGAGGGCGCATCGGCGGACGCGGTAGGCGAGGAACAGCTCCGCGCGCTCGACGGCGTGCAGTCGGTGCGCGCGCTGGCCGGCGGTTACGAGCTCCAGGTGAGCGCGCTGCACCGGACCGTGCCGGCGCTGCTCGCGCTCCTCGCGCGCGAACAACTGAGCCTCGCGGACCTCAACACGCACTCGGCCACGCTCGAAGACGTTTTCGTGTCGCTGACGGGACGGCAGCTGCGCGATGAGTAGCGCTGCGACGCAGAACGATCGCACCGCCAAGGCGACGGGGCTCGCGGCGAGCTCGCTCTGGCAGCTCGTCACCGTGCGCTTCAAGGAATACACCCGAGAGCCGGAAGCGCTCTTCTGGTCGTTCGGCTTCCCGATCCTGCTCGCGATCGGACTCGGCATAGCGTTCAGGAGCAAGCCAGCGGATGTGGTGCACGTAGCCGTGGCGAACACCGGTCCGCGCGCCGCCGCTCTGGCCGCCGCGCTGACGAGCGACAACGGGCTGGACGTGGTGACACTGTCGGCCGACAGCGCGGCGGCCGAGCTCCGAACCGGGCGGGTGGCACTCGTCGTCGCGCCCGATGGGGCGAATGGCGTCCGCTACGACTATGACGACACCCGACCCGATGCGCGCACGGCTCGCCTGCTCGCCAACGACGCCGTGCAGCGCGGCGCCGGCCGGGCCGACGTGCTCGGTGCCTCCGATCAGCACATTCGCGAGCGCGGCTCGCGATACATCGATTTCGTCGTACCGGGGCTGCTCGGTATGACGATCATGGGCGGCGGCATCTGGGGCCTCGGCTACTCGATCGTCGATCAGCGCCGCAAGAATCTGCTCAAGCGGCTCGTCGCCACGCCGATGTCGCGGGCCGAGTATCTGGCGTCGTACGTCATCTCGCGGTTGGTGATGTTGACGATCGAAGCCGGCGTTCTGCTCGGCTTTGCGGTGTTGTTTTTCGGCGTACCGATGCGCGGCTCCCTGTTCTCGATGGCGGGGATCATCGTACTGAGCGCGCTGGCGTTCGGCGGCCTCGGACTGCTGATCGCGTCGCGGTCGAAGACGATCGAAGGCGTGTCGGGCTTGATGAACCTCTCGATGTTGCCGATGTGGGTGCTGTCGGGCGTGTTCTTCTCGTCGGAGAATTTCCCGCACGCCGTCCAGCCGTTCATCAAGGCACTGCCGCTCACGGCGGCGAACGACGCGCTGCGGGCCAACATGCTGCGCGGCATCGAGCTTCCGAACCTGCTGCCGGAGCTCGGGATCTTGGCGGCGTGGACAGTGCTCTGTTTTGCGATTGCACTCCGCGTCTTTCGTTGGCGATGAGCGGCGACCTGCCGACCCGCGAGCTGACCGAGCGCGGGCGCGAAGTGCTCGACTGGATCGCGAGCTACCTCGACCACCCGGAGCGGTATCCGGTGCTGTCGCAGGCGGAGCCTGGCGACATTCGCGCCGCGCTGCCGGCGTCGCCGCCGCGCGAGGCCGAACCGCTGGCGCACATCCTCGCCGATTTCGAGCGCACGATCGTTCCAGGGATCACACACTGGAATAATCCCGCGTTCTTCGGGTATTTCGCCACATCGTCGTCGGTGCCGGGGATCATCGCGGAGCTCCTGATCGCGGCGCTCGACGTGAAGGCCATGCTGTGGAGGACGTCGCCCGCCGCCACGGAGCTGGAGCAGGTGGCGACCGACTGGCTGCGGCAGATGCTCGGTCTTGGCGACGGTTGGTTCGGCATCACGACCGACACCGCATCGATGTCGACGATGCTCGCGCTCGCCGCGGCGCGCGAGGCGAAGCCGGAGCTCGCCGTGCGCGAGCGCGGGCTCGCCGGGCGCGCCGATCTGCCGCGGATGCGCGTATATGCGTCGGAGCAGGCGCATTCGTCGGTCGACAAGGGAGCGCTGGCACTCGGCTTCGGCCTCGAGAACGTCGTGCGCGTGGAGGTCGATGAGGATTATCGAATGCGGCCGGCGGCGCTCGCCGCCGCTATCGAGGCCGATCGCGCCGCGGGGTTTCGTCCGATCGCCTGCGTTGCCACGGTCGGCACGACGAGCACGTCGAGCATCGACCCGGTGCCGGCGATCGCGGCGATCTGCCGGCGCGAGAGCGTGTGGCTGCACGTCGACGGCGCGTATGGCGGCACGTTGGCGATCGTGCCCGAGCTTCGCGGAATTCTCGACGGCGTCGAGCAGGCCGATTCGCTCGTCGTGAATCCCCATAAGTGGTTGTTCACACCGTTCGATTGCTCGGTGCTGTTCATCAGGCAGCCCGACGTACTGAAGCGCGCCTTCTCGCTCGTGCCGGAGTATCTCGTGACGCGCGAACAGGCCGACGTCGTGAACTACATGGACTACGGCGTACAGCTCGGCCGTCGGTTTCGCGCGCTCAAGCTGTGGATGATCATCCGCGCATTCGGCGCGGACGGGCTCGCCGAACGATTGCGAGCGCACTGTGCGTTGGCGCGCGAGTTCGCGGAGTGGGTGCGGGCGAGCGGCGACTGGGAGCTGATGGCCCCGGTGCCCTTCTCGCTCGTCTGCTTTCGTTACGCGCCGCGAGGAACGACGGATGCCGAGCGCGACGAGATGAACGAGGCGATCATGCACGCGGTAAATGCGGGCGGTGACGTATTTCTATCGCACACCAAGCTGCACGGCCGATACACG
>DATNAT010000040.1:0-2923 GCA_035572355.1 Gemmatimonadaceae bacterium | reverse complement strand
GATCCGCGCCACGTGGCCGTCGACGACGATCGAATGCGAGCTCGTTTCGACATTGATCAGCGACCCGCTCTTGGTGATGTGCCGCCATTCCGTCACGCTCACCCGGTTCTCGTCTCGGTTGATGCCGACGAGCTCGCGCAGCCGTGCCTCATCTTCGGGTGGCCGAAGATCGGCGATCGTCATCGCCAGGAATTCAGCCCGCGAATATCCGTAGTGCCGAATCGCCGCATCATTCACCGCAAGCACGCGGAGCGAATCACAGTCGAACACCCAACAGGGCAACGGCAGCGCCTGAAAGAGGTGACGATGCTTTGCTTCGGAGGCGCGATGCGCCGTGAAGGCCGATTGCAACCGGTCGACCATTGCGTCGAAGGCCTGCGCGAGCCGACCCACTTCGTCGCGCTGGTGTGCCAAACCCGTGCGGCGCTCGTAATCGCCGCCCGCGACGGCCTCGGCGCTTTCCATGAGCTTATTGAGCGGATCGGTCAGCGAGACACTCAACACGACCGCTCCGATGAGCCCGATGAACAGCGCGAGCAAGCCGACGACGGCAAGCCCCTCGAGAAAACGCCTCTCGAGCGTCAACTGCTCCTCATTCGAGCTTTCTACAACCATCGACCACGGGGTGAGCGCGATCGGCGTTGCGACCGCCCACGACTGTTGACCGCCCGGCGTCTCGAATGAGAGGAGCCGCCCCCCACGGCCCGGCGCAATCGGCGGCGGCTGGATCGGCTGCTGGAGGTCGGACCAGACAGAACCAGATTGGTTCGCCAAGCGCACGTGAATCGCCGACCCGCCGAACAGGCGATTCAGCTGGTCCGGTGACGGTTGAATCGTTAGCCGGATCCATTCGACGACGTAGCCCTGTACGCGGCCATTCGCGACGATCGGACTCGTCACGGGGTAGACGACCGAATCCGCGACCGGCCGTAGCTCGCCGATCAAGTCTTCGTTGGGCGCGTGAGCTCGCGCACGAGCCACGCGAAGGGCCGCGGAATCGGCCCACGGACGCGCGTTCCCGATGTGCGCGAGCTCGCGAAAGTCCGCCGAGAACACGGAGACGAGCATGCGCTGCCCGCCGAGCGGGAGCGCGGCGGCGAGCACACGGGCCGCCGCCGCTTGCGTCGCAGCGGTTGGGCGAGTGACGAACTGCTGCACTGCGCCGGAGTCGGCGACTGCATGCAACATCTGTAATTGACTTGGGACGCCACGCGCCAGGTACTTGGCCCACTCGCTCCCAATCGAGGCCAATCGTGACGATAGCGCGGCCGTAGCGGACGACCGCATTTGCCGATATGCCGCGACGGAATATCCTAGGGTCACGACCGCGAGCAGGCCACCGATGACGAGCGCGAGCCTGAAGCGGATCGAAAGCCCGAGGCGGCGACGACCTGTGCGACCGATCCGGTCGATGTCGGTCGCGGATGGCACTGGCAACTCGGCGAGGGGTGAGACGATTGGGCGTGGGTGGCTAGGCAGCCACAGGGTTCACGTTTGCGCTGCGCGCCAACAGGAGGCGCCCTTACAACACGACCCACCCCGGAGCATTGTCACCAGAACCCTCGACGGGGCGAGCATTTCAATTGTGACCCCACATACCTGGTAACCGTCGAGTGTACGAGGCGCTACGCACGGACTACGGTCACGTCGCCATGCTGCTGGAGCTTCCCGACGACGGGGGGTGCCGAAGAACTCGGAACGCTCCACACGGAACAATCAGCATGCTGAACCCCCGGTCGTCGCTGAAGCGACGCTTGCCGCTCTTGCTGTCTGCGGTGCTTTGTGTCGCACTGGTCGGTGTCTGCTTCGGCGCCTACGTCCAGCTGAGACGACAACTCACGCAAAGCGCCGGCGACCACGTCCTCGCCGCGAGCCGCCAGATCGCCAACATGTTCGACGGCCAAGTCTGGCGAATTCGCACCGAGGGCCGCCAGATCGCGGCCGTCCCCGAGGTCGCCGCCGTGCTCGCGAAGCCGACGGAAGCGTCGGCGGTTCAGCTCCAGGAGCACTACTTCAACACGGCCGCCGCGGCGACATCCCGGCTCCGCGAGATTTCCATCCTCGATCGTCGCGGCCGCGTGCTCGCCCACGCCGACCGCGCCGGCGCTTCGCTCGGCGCGTCGGGTCTGTCCCTACCGCTCGAATCGCAAGCCGCGCCGGCGCAGCCAGTCAAGCCGGGCGTTACGCCGCTGTTCCTGAACGGCGGAGCCGTCGAGTACCGCGCCGTGGATCCGCTCATCGGCCCCAAGGACGACACCCTCGGTTACGCAGTCCTCGAAGCGACGGTTGCCGACAGCGCCGGAGCGCAGCGGATCAACGGCCTCATCGGCTCCGGCGCCGAGTTGCTGCTGGGAAACACGTCCGGCCTACTCTGGACCGACACCCGCCGCTCCATCGCCGGTCCCGACGTGGCGCTCGACAGCGATCGCGTCGTCCAATACAGCGACGCCGGCGGCAAGGAGTACGTCGCGACGGAGATTCATCTCTCCGGCGCTCCCTGGTCGGTGCTCGTGCGCACGTCGCACGCCCGCGCGATGCAGCCGGCCAGGTCGTTCCTCTTCACCGTGCTCGGCATCGCCCTGCTCCTCTTCCTGGTCGGCGCCCTCGCCGCATGGCTGCTCAGTCGCCAGGTCACCGAACCGCTGACCGAATTCACGACAGCCGCCGAACACTTCGCGTCGGGAGACTATGGTAGGCGGATCTCGATTCAACGCGCCGACGAGCTCGGGAGCATGGCCGCCGCGTTCAATGCGATGGCCGCACGAGTGGAGTCGTCGGTTCATGAACGCGAGCAGCACCAGCGCTCGCTCGAGACGGCGATCGCGGAGCTGCGTGAGAGTGAGACGCGCTACCGCCAACTCGTCGAGCTCTCGCCCGACGGCATCATGGTCCAGCGCGACGGCATCATCGATTTCGTCAACCC
>DATNAT010000039.1:0-3147 GCA_035572355.1 Gemmatimonadaceae bacterium | reverse complement strand
ATCTTCGGCGCGATGCGCTCGGGCGGATCGCCGTGCATGACGTACGCGTCGCACTGCCGCGCGATCATCGTCTTCGCCGCCTCAGATTCTCCGCCGGCGTAGATCGTCGGCCGCGGGCGCTCCGGCCGCGACACCGGCTTCGGCTCGAGCACGAGATCGTCGTGATCGTAGAAGCGGCCGTGATACGTCAGGCTCGGTTTGCTCCACGCACCGTCGACGACGTCGAGCCATTCCGTCGTCCGCGCGTAGCGGTCGTCGTGCTCGTCGAACGCCGCGCCGAAGCGGCGCGCCTCGTCCTTCCACCACGCCGAGACGACGTTGAGCGCGAGCCGCCCGTTCGAGATGCGATCGATGTTCGCCGCCTGCTTGGCGAGAATCGCCGGCGGATGGAACGACGGCCGCACCGCAACCATGATCTCGAGCCGCTCGGTGACCGCGGCGAGGGCCGCCGCCGTCGACCACGCGTCGAGCGACGGCGCGTTGATGCCCTTGATGTCGTTGAGCAGCAGCTCGGCGACGAGCGTGATGTCGTAGCCGATCTCCTCGCTCCGCTGCGCCAGGCGTCGCACGTAATCCCACGACGCCGTCATTCCCTCCTGTTCGACGTTGCGCAGCCAACCGCCGAACACCGGGAGCCAGTAGCCGTATTTCATAACGCGTGGATCGTGGAACGTGGATCGTGGATCGCGCTGTCGCTTCCAGATCTCGGTCCGAACATCGCTCGACGGTTCGATGCATCCTCGAGGTCGTCCGTTCCACGATCCACGATCCACGATCCACGTTGTTCCAGATAGTCCACCAACCTCGTCCACGGATCGAAGCCGACGACGTTCAGCGGATCGGCGACGAAGTTGGAGAGGGCGTTGACGTCGTAGAAGTAGTGGCGGCCGTCGCGGTCGTCGACGAGATATTCGATGCCGCCGACGTCGAGGCCGGCGCGCCGCGAGATGAGCTCGACCTGTTCGATGATGTCGCGCGGCGGCGTGTAGCCTTCCACGCGAAGCCCGGTCTTCGGCGCGTCCACGGCGCAGGCGCCGCGGACGAGCTCGATGCCGCTCGCCGTCTGGCAGGCGTCGGCCGGGCAGAGATCGAACGAGCCGACGGCGGGATAAACCTTGATCGCGTACAGGTAGTCGCCGCCGAGCGTTTCGACGCGCACGATGTGGCCGTCGCGCAGCGGCGCCGATTCCTGCACCAGCGACACGCCGTCCACGCCGAGCTCCACCTCGCCGCGCGCCACCGAGCCGGCGAGCGCCGCTTCGTTCTCGTAGCGGACGATCCCGGCACCCGATCCGCCGATGTTCGCCTTGACGAGCACGGGATAGCGGAGGGTTCGCGCCGCATCGACGGCGAGCCCGGGATGGTTGATCGCCCGCGCCGCGGGAAAGGGCAGTCCGAGCTCGGCGAGCAGGTCGAGCTGCGACGCTTTCGAGAGCTCGAATGAGTATACCTGGGCGCCGTTGACCACCGGCACGCCGAGGCGGTCGAGGTGGCGAAGCCAGTGGAGCGTGTGGAAGGTCGACTGGCGGTGGCCGCGTAGGTAGGCGGACGGGCTGGCGCGGTTGAAGACCAGCGAGTACGGCGACTCGCGCTCCGCGGGATCGAACGAATGGGCGGAGGCGTCGAGCCGGACGTACGGCAGCTCGCGCCGATCGAGCTCGGCGAAGAGCGGCTTGAACCAGTCGGGATGTTCGTGATAGACGGCGATCGGTCGCATGGCGGATCCGGGTGAAAGAGCGGTGACGACTCGGCGCGTCGTCTCACTCGGATCGGGGGGGCAAGCTCGTCGTCCAGAAACAAAAACGCCCCGATCCGTGTGAGGATCGGAGCGCGAGTCGCGAATGTACGCGGCGACTACATGTGCACGCCCAGAGCCTCCGGTGTCGGTTGACACATGAGACACATACACATGCAGCAACACATCATGGGCTGGGCGGTCATGCCAATGAAGGTAATGGCGGGACGACGACGGTCAATGGCATCGCGAAGTCTTTACGCGATGCGCGCACATCGGAGGTCGATCAGTCACAGTTACTCAACACAGTCTCAGAACTTGGACTCGAGGTACAGGTCGACTCGGAACTGTTTCCTCGGGTACAGGCCGCGCGCCACGTCGAACCGGAACAGCCCGTCGAGGAAGGACACGCCGGCCCCGACGCCGCTCATCGGCCGTCCGACCTGGCTCATTCTGCTTCGGTCGCCAACCCAGCCCAGGTCGCCGAAGATCGTCGGCCGCGCACCGACGTCGTTCGAGCCCAGCTCGGCGCGCGCCATCCAGAACGCGTTGCCGCTCTGCGCGGTATCCGGACTCTGGCCGCGCACGGTCTGCGAACCGCCGAGATACCAGCGGCGTTGCGATGGCAGCGCGCCGATCGAGCTCCCGCCTGAAAGCGTCAGCGCGGCAGCGATCGGGCCGAGTCCGTGCGAGCCGGTGAGCTCGAGCGCGCCGCGTCCATATGCCGAATCGCCCATCGCCGCTTCGAAGCGTGCGTCCGTGAACAGCCGGAAGCCGTTCGGATCGAGGCCGTAGTCGCGCGTCACGCGCATGCCGGCTCCGGAATACACGCCGCGTTCGGCAACGATGTTGGCCGGAAAGTCGCTGCCATTGACCGCGAAGTTGGTGTGTACGGCGGCGGTGCGCTCGTTCTCGACGAACGCGCGCCAGCTCACGCCGAAGCCGCCGCCGAACGACGGCGGTCGGTCGCCGCCGATCTCGGCGCCGCTCGCCTTGTAGTAGAAGCCTTCGTCGCGCCCGAACATCAGCGCCGAGAACGAGCTGCTGAAGCTGAGCGGGCGTCCCCAGTCGCTCGCCGAAACGAGATGGTTGTATCCCGCCAGGTGAATCGACCTCGTGAGGTTCGTGCGCGTCAGCGTCAACTCGGCGTTCGGCTCGAGATCGGCGAACCCAAGACGCGCCAGCGCGGTGCCGCTGTAGCCGCCGCCGAACTGCTGGTCGACCGATCCGCCGACTGAGAAGCCCTCGACGCGATTGTAGCGCATCAAACCGGGGCCGTAGGCGAAGGTCGGTGGAGGAAGCGTGTGCATGTTGAGACTGAACGGCGCCTGAGCCGACATGGCGAGCGCCTGCGATCGGAGCTCATCCAGGTCGGACGCTCCGAACAGCTCTTCGCCCGGATCGTAGATCGA
>DATNAT010000038.1:0-3554 GCA_035572355.1 Gemmatimonadaceae bacterium | reverse complement strand
ATCAACGTGAGAATCTTTTAGGGCGTGGATCGCGTGAGCTAGCGCCGCGCCCATCAAAGTTCTCTCCGTTGTTGTCGGTTAGTGCCCGTTAGTGTCCGTACTTGAATTGTTCAAAGCCTACACCGCGGCGGGCCGGTCCTGGTAAGAGGGATTGGTCCGTTCGACTTTGGCCCCGGTGCGACGCGTCGATTCGCGCTCGGTAGGGGTATTCGTGAAGAACTACCGCTCGGGACGCTCCATCGACAACAGTGGGATACGGATTCGACGGATAGCAGCACGGATCAATCGGATCGTGCGTACCGGCGCTCGAGCGCGACGACGCGGAGCCCAACGGCTTGTTGGATCGCGGGGCTAGATCATTGAACGGTTTACAGCGCGTCGCTGCGCAGGTGTCGCACGATCCACGATCCACGATCCACGCGCAAATCAGCGCTCCACGCTCCGCACCGCGCGCCCGACCGTGGCGTAGTACACGGGAATGCCTGCCAGAATCACCACGAAGATCGCCAGCGTGGGCCAGCGGCTGCTCGGGTCGATGAGCGCGTTGACGAGCAGATAGAGTGCGGCAACTACGAACAAGATGGGAGCGATCGGATAGAACGGCGCGCGGAAGGGCGGCTGATATTCCGTGCTCGGCCGGCGGCGGAAAACGAAGATCGACGCGACCCCCAGCGCGTAGAACGGCAGGATCGCCGTGACGAAGGTGTCGGCGAGCTGCTCGAAGGTGCGCAGCAGCACGAAGATGATGCCGAGCACCGCCGTCAGCGCGATCGCGACGTACGGCGTCTCGTACTTCGGGTGCACCGCGGCGATCTTGCGGAAGAGCAGCCCGTCGGCCGCCATGGCGAAGAACACGCGCGGGTTGGTGAGGATCGATCCGTTGAGGGTGCCAAGTGTCGACAGCATCACCGTCACGGCGACGAGCGTGACGCCGGCCGGCCCGACGAGGCGGAGGGCGACGTCCGCCGCGACGAGCTTGGAGTGGCGGATCTCGCCGACCGACATCGTGCCCAGATAGGCGACGTTGGCCAGCAGATAGACCACGATCACGGCGAGCGTGCCGAGGATCAGAGCGCGCGGCAGATTGCGCGCTGGATCCTTCACTTCGCCCGAGATGAACGCGAGGTCTGCCCAGCCGTCGTAGGCCCACAGCACCGAGACGAGGGCGAGGCCGAACGGCGCGATCGAGAAGCTCCCCGGCGGTGCGGCGGGAGTGAAGTGTCCGCCCGTGCGCGGCAGACCGATCACGATCGCCGCCACGACGATGAACAGGAGACCGACGAACTTGGCGAGCGTCGTCACGTTCTGGACGAGCGATCCCCACCGCACGCCGATGTAGTTGAGGCCCGCGATCACGGCGATCGCCGCCGCGGCGACGTAGTGCACCCAGCCATCGTACGGCGCGATGGTCGGATCGTAGCCGAGCACGCGCAGCAGATATTCGGCAAAGGTCGTGGCGATCGCGCCGACGGCGGCGGCGCGGATGATGGCGAGCTCGGCCCACCCGAACAGAAATGCCGGGAGTCGCCCCCAGCTGCGGCGGATGAAGACGAAGATGCCGCCGGTGTCGGGAAATGCCGCGGCGACTTCGGCGAGCGTGACCGCGCCGCAGAGCGCGACGATTCCACCGGCCGTCCAGACGATGAACAGCGGCAACGGGCCGGGCAGCCGATTGGTGACGCTGGCCGGCGTTCGGAAGATGCCGGAGCCGATGGTAATGCCGGCGACGACGGCGATGGCGCTCCAGAGCCCGAGTCGGCGAGGGAGCTCGCCGGGCTGGGCGGGGGCGTTTGGCAGGACGGTCGATTCCATCCTATATGGTACGACCCCCGGCCAATGGCGGCGAGCCCGGCCGTGCGCCGGAGCAGCGTCGGATCGTCGCCGGCGACCGCAACGCCGCGGCGAGCCTCGTGGGGCATCGCATAAGTCATTGTTCATTATAGTTCTAGCATACCTGTCGTCTGCGCTCGGCTTTCGACGCTCTCGAGTCCGCAAGGCACGCGGAATGCAACTGCTTGGGCACCCGAGTTTCCCGACGGCAGCCGCGAGAGCTGGCGTCCGTCGGCCACTCAGTGAAAGCAGACCGGCGTGGCCTCAACAGTCGATCGCGAGAACGAGCTCGAGCTCACACAGCGTCTCACCGACCTGTGGGAGACGCCGCATACCTGGCTCGCGCGGCTGTCGACGGTCGACCACAAGGCGCTCGGCAAGCGGTACATCTACACCGCGTTTGTCTTCTTTCTGGCCGGCGGCGTCGAAGCGGCCATCATGCGCGCGCAGCTGGCGCGGCCCGAGAATCACCTCGTCGGCCCCGAGGTGTTCAACCAGCTGATGACGATGCACGGCGTGACGATGATGTTCCTCTTCGTCCAGCCGGTGCTGTCGGGATTCAGCTTCTATCTGACGCCGCTGATGATCGGGGCGCGCGAGCTCGCCTTTCCGCGCCTCAATTCGTTCAGCTACTTCGTGTTCCTGCTCGCCGGGTGCCTGATGTACGCGAGCTTCCTCACCGGCTCGGCGCCCGATGCGGGATGGTTCAACTACACGCCGCTCTCGAGCTCGTTGTTCAGCTCGGGCCTCAACATCGACTATTACGCGATCGGCCTGATCTTCCTCGGCATTGCCACCACGGCCGGCTCGATCAACTCGGTGGTGACGATTCTCAAGCTCCGCGCGCCGGGAATGTCGATCGATCGGATGCCGCTCTTCCTCTGGAGCTCCCTCACGATCTCGGTGGCGGTGATCTTCGCGATGCCGCCGCTCACCGTCGGACTCGGCTTCCTCGAGCTCGAGCGACAGTGGCACTTCGTGTTTTTCGATCCATCTCGCGGCGGGAGCCCGCTCCTCTGGCAGCATCTCTTCTGGGTGTTCGGGCATCCGTGGGTGTACATCGTGTTCCTGCCAGCGACGGGAATGCTGTCGATGGTGATCCCGACGTTCTGCCGGCGGCCGATGATCGGGCACACCTTCGTCGCGCTCGCCACGGTGGTGACCGGTCTGGTGGGATTCGGCGTCTGGGTGCACCACATGTTCGCGACCGGGCTGCCGCAGCTCTCGATCAGCTTCTTCAGCGCGGCGAGCATGACGGTATCGATCCCGAGCGCGATCACGATCTTCGCCTGGCTGGCGACGATGTGGCACGGACGCGTCGTGCTCGCCACGCCGATGCTGTTCGCGATCGCCTTCATCGTGCAGTTCGTGATCGGCGGCATCTCGGGCGTGATGACGGCCGCCGTGCCGTTCGACTGGCAGGTGACGGACACCTACTTCGTCGTCGCCCACATCCACTACGTGCTCGCCGGGGGCACGCTGTTCGGTGTGATGGCGGCGATCTACTACTGGTATCCGAAGATGTACGGCCGGATGCTGAGCGAGTCGATCGGCAAGGCGAGCTTCTGGCTGATGTTCGTCGGTTTCAACGTCGGTTTCTTCCCGATGCACCTGAGCGGACTGCTCGGCATGCCGCGGCGTGTCTACACCTACAGCGCGTCGAGCGGCCTCGGTCCATTGAACATGTTGTCGACGATCGGCGTCTACGTCTTCGCGGTCGGGCT
>DATNAT010000037.1:0-13455 GCA_035572355.1 Gemmatimonadaceae bacterium | reverse complement strand
GTGATGGTGTAGTAGCGCGCGCGCTGGTTGTTGCGCGTCTGCTTCCATTCGGCCTTGACCCACCCGCGCTGGCGCATGCGCTGGAGCGACGGGTAGAGCGATCCTTCGTCGACCTGGATGACGTCGTTCGATTCGTCCTTGAGATGCAGCGCGATGCCGTAGCCGTGCAGCGGGCCGGCGGTGAGCACCTTGAGGACGAGCATGTCGAGGGTGCCGGGGAGGAGGTCGCGTTTTGGCATTTGGGTGCGGGCGTGGCAAGGACACGGGGAGTCTAGGGGATAGACTGTCTATGTACAACCTCGCGGTGATGGGACGTGTGCGGCGGGGTGCGAAGCGGACCGTCTGCTGCGCCAGCCGCCGCCGCCCGCGTCGAAGTGGACCCGGGCGGATTCTCGGGGTTATCATGTGGACCGTCCAGCCTCCGGAACCCCGACCGCCATGCTCAGTCCCCGCTTGCCGACCTCTCGTCGCCGAACGGCGAGCCGTTCGGCCATCCTCGCCGCGGGCCTCGCCCTCGTCGTTGGTCCTCCCGTGCTCGTCGCCCAGTCGATGGGCGAGATGCCCGGCATGCACCGCGCGGCCGGCCCCGTCTCGGCGACCGCGCGCCGCGAGATCGACAGCGTTCGCCAGGCCGCCGCGCGCTATCACGAATCCGCTGCCGCCGCGGCGGCCGGCTTTCACCCGGTCTTCGGCTGGATCCCGACGATGGGCGTACACTGGATCGACCGGCAGCGAATGAACAAGGACGCGCAGCTCGTCCGCACGGCGCCGAGCCAGCTCATGTTTTCCAAGATCGCCGGCCGCGATTCATTGGTCGGTGCCGCCTACGGCTACTTCGTTCCGGTTGCCGATTCCACGCGACCGATTCTGTTCGACGGAAATCCGCCCTGGCACGAGCATCCCGACCTCGCGCCGCCGGGCGAGACGCTCGTCATGCTCCATGTCTGGTTCGTGCCGTCGCCCGATGGCCCGTTCGCCGGCACCAACCCCAATCTTCCGTTCTGGGCGCTCGGCCTCGCCGCGCCGGACTCAGCGCGCATGCACGATGCCGCGTTCAGCTCGCGCGTCCGCCGCGCGAGTCTCGCCCTCGCCGAGATCGCCGACACGACCGCCATCTTTGGAAATCTCGAATCGCGGCCCGACGTGCACGCCATGCTCGCCGTGCACCGCGATTCGATCCGCGCCATCCTGCCCGAGCTGAGCGCTGCCGACGGCGCGAAGGACGCGGCGCGTTGGAATCGCGCAACGGAACGCTTGGCCGATCAGTGGGACGCGATCTACGACGGATATCTGGCCAGCGCGCGGACGGCATCCGGCAAGGAGCGAATGGAGCGATTCATCGCGATGCTGCTCGGCAAGCACGGCGAATGATCGTCGGCGTCAACCGATCGACGCCTCGCCGATCCGCCTGCCCTCGGCCGTTGCACCGGCCGCGCTCTGATGGCCGTTGAGCTCGGAGTGTCCGATCGCGATCCTCCCATAACCGGCCGCCACCACTTCGCGCGGTGAAGCCCGGCCGTTCGTGCCGAAGTACCAGCCCGGCGGCTGCACCAGGCGGGCGTGCCCCCACCGGTTGAGAATCAACCCCGCCACGTCGCGCCTCGCGTCGAACGGGCGGGGGCCGCCGCTGAACTGTCGCGTGAGCTGGTCGAGCACCGCGCGCTCATAGTCGCGGTACGTCGTGCCGAGCAGCGTGAGGCGCCCGGCCGATCCCTGCTCGGCGACGCTCTTGCCCGGCGAATACAGGCCAAGGTAGAAGGTCAGCACGTTCGGCTTGTCGGGCGACACCGGTGGGTCGTAGCGGCCGACTTTCATCTGGCGCCGCAAGTTGGCGACGAAGCCGACGTCGCGCGGACCGTCGCCGTACCAGCGGAGCGCCGTGACGCCCAGCTCGTGCATGAACCCCCAGTTCGTGAGCGCCAGGTTGATGATGAGCGCCGGCGCATAGTAGAACTGTGAATATGCGTCGCTCATCGCCGCCGGGATGTCGGCGAGCATGTGCTTCGTCACCCAGCCGCCCGTCGCCATCGCCACGCGTCGCGCGCGCGATTGATAGAGCTTCCCCTCCTTCGCATAGACGACGCTCACGCCGTCGCCCTCGTGTCGCACACGGACCACTGTCGTTCCGACCCGGATGCGCGTGGCCTGTCCCTTGGCGTCGAGCGCGTTCCAGCTCACGCGTCCGTTGAGGATCCCGTCGAAGGTCGCTTCGCCGCTGATCGCGCCCGGAATGAGTTTCTTCACGAGATGGCGCGTGTACGTGACGTTGCCGCCCGGAAACGACAGCCCCAGGCTGGTCGACGTACGGGGCCGCGGCCGGCTCACACCCGGCATGCCGATCTGTTGCGCCGCGTGCGCACTCACGGCATCCGGACTCGCGCCGTTGATCAATCCGACCACCGGTTCGATGGTCTTGATCACCTCGGGACCGTACCCCCGCGCCGCGAGCGCCTGCGCGTAGGTCATCGTGTCGAGGTGGCGCGCGAACTCGGGCCCGGTGCGGCCTCCGGTCTCCGGCGCCGCGCTCCGCCAGGCGAGCAATTGCGCCCGGACTTCGGCCGACACCGGCAACTCGGCGAGATCGTTCTGCCAGACGTTCTTGAGCCAGCGTCCGTTCACGAAATACCCGATGTCGACGCCGTACTCTCCGATGCCGTCCATCGGCTGATAGTTGTCCTGCGACATCCGCAGTGTCATCGACGGATCGCCGGTGCCCGACCACTCGAACGTGCGCGGCATCTGGAGATCGTCCCACATCTCGCTCTGCCAGGCGTTCGGTCCGGCGCTGGCACGCGGCACACCGAAGTCGTTCGAGCCCTGCGGCGCGATGAGCCGCGTTCCCTTCACGTCGAACTCGTTCTGCTTCGCCTCGCCGCCGAAGATCGGATGGTTGTCGAGTACGAGACAGCTTCTCTTCGAGTCAGTGCGTTTGGCGAAGAAGTACGCTGCGCTCAGCCCCGTGATGCCACCGCCGACGACGATCAGATCGTACGTCTCTCCGGTGTCGATCGGGCGAAGATTCGCCGCGTAGGCGCCGTCGCGAATCTTGTGCGCGGCATCCATGACCGCCTTGGTGTTGCCGTTCGACGACGCGTAGTCGCCAACGCCGCCCGGCCCGGTGAAGGTGTCCGGCTCCTCGGCCGCACGCTCGGCCGATTGCCCCGCGCGCTGCATGGCGTCGAGCGGGGCTGGCGCTTTGAGGAGCGCCGCGCCGACGCCGACGAGCGCCGCGTTGATGAAATCCTTCCGCGTGATGTCGAGATCGTTGGGTTTCGTCATGTACCGGGAACGTAAGATCCGTGTGCGGATTTCGCGCGACCCGGGTGTCCGGGTTGACAGCATGGCGCAGCCGGCGCCATGTGGGGTGATGACAATTCGCCCCGCAGCACGGGTCGGCGCCGCCGCCACGGCTCTGCTCATCGCAACGGCTGGCAGCGCGGTCCGCGTCGCCGCGCAGGCCTCCGCCATCACGCCGCAGAGTCTCGAGCGGCGCCTTCGCATCATCGCCGACGATTCCATGATGGGCCGTGAGACGGGAAGCCTCGGCGACTTCAAGACCGCGGCGTATGTCGCCGACGAGTTCAAGCGGCTCGGACTCGCTCCGGCGGGCGACGGCGGAACCTACTTCCAGACGGTGCCATTCTGGACCATCGCCGCCGATCCGCGGTCGTCGATCACGGTGGGCGCTGCGCGGTTGACGTTGGGGCGCGACTTCCTTCCGACGTCGGCCGCCGCTCCAGCGCTCACGCTCGTCGGCGCGCACGCCATCTACGCCGGGCCGGCCAATGACTCGACGCGGTGGCCGCGCGGCGAAGACGCGACGGGAAAGATCGTCGTGTTCGAGGTTCCGGCGAGCGTTCAGCGGATCACCCCGATCAACCCGCGCCGCTGGCCCGGCGCGGCGGCGGTCGCGTTCATCGCGCTCGAGCGCTACGGGCCGGAGCAGGTTGCGCGCGTGATCGACGGCCGCGTCGTCGCCGACACGACGATTCGCGCCGGAGCTGTCCGCACACTACAGCTCACGCGGCACGCCGCCGCGGTGCTGCTCGGCGGCTCGCCCGACTCGCTCGACCCCGGCGCCGTCGGGCCCGAGTTGTCGGCGTCAGTCGGCTTCACGCGCCATGCGGTCGCCTATCCTGCGCGCAACGTCGTCGCCATTCTGCCGGGAAGCGACGCGAGGCTTCGCGGCGAATACGTCGCGCTCACCGCCCACAACGACCACGTCGGCTTCGATCACTCGCCGGTCGACCACGACTCGCTCCGTGCCTTCGATCGTGTCGTTCGGCCAATGGGAGCCGACTCTCCGCCGCGCGAACCGACCGCCGAGGAGTGGACCCGCATCCGCGCGATTCTCGACAGTCTTCGCCGCGTCAATCGTCCTCGGCTCGACTCGATCCGCAATGGCGCCGACGACGACGGCACCGGCACGGTGTCGATTCTCGAGATCGCGCAGGCGATGGTGAGCTCGCCGCGCCGGCCCCGCCGCTCGATCCTCTTCGTCAGTCACACCGCTGAAGAGGCGGGGCTGCTCGGCTCGGCCTGGTTCACCGATCATGCGACGGTGCCTCTCGATTCGGTGGTCGCCGAAATCGATCAAGACATGGTGGGCCGCGGGCTGCCGACTGATTTTCCGCGCCCCGGCTCGAGCACCGGCGCGAGCCCGACGTATCTGGAGGTCGTCGGCGACCAGAAACTGTCGCTCGCCTTCGCCGGGTATTTAGAGAAGGCAAATGCGGCCCAGCCGGTGCCGTTCGAGTTCGACCGATCGTACGCCGTTCCAGGGCATCCACTGCAGTACTACTGTCGCGCCGACCACTACAACTATGCACGCTACGGCATACCGGCCGTAGCGCTCTCGCGGGGCGAGCACCTGGACTATCACCAGGTCACGGACGAGGCCCAGTACATCAGCTACCCCGACCTGGCCCGCGTATCGCGCATGGTGTACGACGCGGCGACGCTCATTGCCAACGCCAACGAGCGGCCGAAGCTCGACGTGTCGAAACCGGCCGACCCGCACGCCGCCTGCCGGCAGTGAGGGGTCAGGCGAATCGCACGCCGGACGACGCGCGCTGAGACGTCAGGCGCGCCGCTCGGCGGCCGCGTCGCCGCCCGGGCCGCCGGTGTTGACGATGCGCCCGAGAAACACTGCGCCGCGATCGGGCGCCACGGCCCCGGTGCCGTGGTGCAGCTCCGAGGCCAGCTCGCCCACGGCGAGAATCACGAACATCGTGTAGTACATCCAGGTGAGCAGAATGATCACCGCGCCGATGATCCCATACGCCGGATTGGGCGGAAAGTGATTGATGTAGATGCGAAAGAGCAGCGTCGCCGCGATCCAGAGCACCGTCGCGAGCAGCGCGGCAAAGAGCACGCGACCCTTGTGCTGTTCGACGTTGGGCAGCGCGTAGAAGGTGATGAAGGCGAGGAGCACGAGGCCGCCGAGCGCGATCGGAACCTGCACGATCTTCCACGCGAGAATGATCGGCCCGCTCAAGTGGACCGAAGTGCCGATCCACGCGGCGACCGCCTGACCGTTGAGGAAGACGACCGTCGACACGACCATGATCACGACGCCGACGACGAACGTGGCCAGCCGCACGATCTGCTTGCGGATCCACGAGCGTGTTTCCTTCACGTCGTACGCTGTGTTGAGCGCGCCCATCAGGGTGCCGAAGATGTTCGAGCCCGACCATGCCGCGAGCAGTAGCCCGACCGACATCAGCCCGGGCGCACTGCTCGAGAACACGACCTTATCGAGCACCGGCCGAAAAGCCGCCACCTGCGCCGGCGGAAGGGTCGACGTCAGCTGTGTGAGGAGCCAGCTCGTCAGACGCTGCTTGTCGCCGGCGAGACTGAGCAGCGGCGCGAGAAAGAGCAGCAGGGGAAAGAGCGAGAAGAAGAAGGTGTACGCCGCCGACGCCGCCAGCGACGCGACGTTGTCCTCGCCAATCTCATGGACCGTATGCTTGAGCAGCGTCCCGACCCGGTAGCCGTGCACGACCATGGCCCCGAGACGGGCAAAGGACATTCCAGGGAGCTGGGGTGGGGCGTGCAGCCCCGAGCTACCGCACCGACGCCGGTCGTCTCGACGCTGCCACGCCTGCGACCGGCGTCGGCGTCTGCCAGGCGAGGTCGTCGGCCGGGGAGGCGATGAGAGAGCCTGCGCCCGGTCGCTGTGTCCCGGCGCGGGACACGATCGTGGCGCCCAGCCCAACCGTCGCCGAAACCCAGGTCACGGCAATGGCGATCGCACGCAGGATCGGGCCCACGTACGGCGCCGACACACAGAGCGCCGCGATCAGCCACATCCCCATGAACCCGGTGAGACCGATCATGAGCGCGTGCAGATGTACTCCCCGTGGCGACGCGCTGGTTCCCGTCGAGGCGAACGCCTTCCCGACCAACCGGCTCACGCCGAGGAAGCCAAGCGCGATCAGTCCGGCGGCGGCAATGACGTATGCAACGACAGCGAACGGGATGAGCAGCACGCCGATCAGCGTGATGGCAAGCGCGACGACGATGACGAGCAGCGCCGGCAGCAGTACGACCTGTCCCGCCACTCCGATCCAGAAGGCACGGGCGAATCCGCGTTCCACTCCGACCACGACGCCGTCCAGGTTCGGATCGGCAAATACCATCACGCCGATGCCGAGGATCGCGAGGAGTGCGAACCAGCCGATGACCAGCTTGACCGACTGCCACGTGCTCCGCGGCTGCGGTGACGGCGCCGGCGCCGCTGCGCCGGCGCCGGTGATTGCGCGCCGCTCGCCTTCGACCAGGCCGCCGTCGATCAGCACGGTCCCGCCCACGGCCCACGCGTCGCCGGTGACGCGAGCGCTGCGATGAACGCGAATGTTGCCGTACAGTGTGACGACGTCGCCGTTCACGGTGCCGTAGACATCGAGGTCGCCGTGCGCGACGGCAATCGGTCCGTCGACGGTGGTGTTGGCCGCGATCGAACGATTGCCGTACGTGAAGTGATCGGCGTTCGGCAGGTACTTGTCACCGGCGGCACGACGCGCCGCGATGTCGGCGGCGAGCGTGTCGGTTGCCGACGCGGCGCGTGTGGCGGGAGCGGGGCGCGCGGTCTTGCTCTGCGCCGGCGCCTGCGTGGCTCCGAGCGCCAGTGCGCCAAGTGCGATGAGAGCGAGCATGGTTACGCCCGCCGGCGACTGGATGCGGTAGCGAGCGCTCGAAGCCCGGCGATCGAGCCGCCAGCCGCCACCGCTACGCCCGCGAGGCCGACGGCGAGGCCGACGGTTCCGGTGCGCTGGATGACGGCGAACATCTGGTCGCCGAACATGGTGGAAAGGAGTCCGCGAGCGGCTGCGGACAGGAGGCCGCGGAATTGGTCGCCGGCGGCCCCGCTGGCGATCGTCAGCACGTCAGTCTGGGTTGCCACCCAGAGGATGGCCAGCGACAGGAACGACGTGGTGGCGGTGGCAAGGGCGCCGACGGCGACGCGAGCCGGACGCGACTGTGGTAGCCAGCGCGCGACAGCGTCTCGCGCGGTGACATGCCAGGGAACGAACACCGGCACCTGCGCCATGACCCGATCGGCGAAGGTGTGGGACGGCGCGAAGTGGGGCACGTCCTCGACGGCGTCGACGACCGTACGGGCGTCTTCGACCTTGGCGCGACAGTCGCCGCAATCACGAATGTGGGCCTTCAGGGGTGCGACCCCGAAGCCCACCTCGTCATCGAGGAGGAGATCGATCTCGTCTGGAAGCAGGTGCCTGTGGTTCATGGAGTCTCCGGGGGGACTTACGGAGCGATGAAGGGCGTTGTTTCAGGAAGTCGGCCAGTATTTCCGGTGCGGTTTGTCACACCTTTGGGCATCGCGGGGGGGGGGGGCACCTAGCCGCCCTCGCGCACATGTTCCAACGCCCGGCGAAGCTCGTGCCGGGCGCGGTGGATGTACGTCTTCACGGTGCCGAGGGGAAGGTCGAGGGTGGCGGCGATCTCCTCGTACGACCGCCCCTCCACATGCCGGAGCATGATGCAGGAGCGATACTCCGGTCGGAGCCGTCCGATAGCCCGCTCGATCGCGGTGCCCAGCTCGCGCGAGGCCAGCTCGTCGAGCGCCGATTCCTGCTCGTCGGGCAGGTCGAGCGACGTCGCGGCCACGGCGTCGGAGGTCTGCGCGTGCGGCGACCCGTCGATGCTGATCGTGTCGAGCTGGCGCCGGCGCAGGTGATCGATCGCCACGTTGTTAGCGATCTTGAACAACCAGCTCGACAGCTTGAACTCCGGCCGGTAGCGGTCGATGTGGTTGAGGACCTTGATGAACGTGTCCTGCGCCAGATCCTCGGCCAGCTCCCGGTCGCGGACCATTCGGTAGATGAGCGAAAAGACCGGACGCTCATAGCGCCGGATCAACTCGCGAAAGGCCGCGTCGCGCCCCTGCTGGGCCAGCGCGACGACATCGGCATCCGGAAGATTGAGGAGGTCGAGGGCTGGTGGCATCTGCCGTGTGGACGCGGCACGGCGGTGCTGCTCGCCGGCGCGCGTCTATCACCAGCAAAGTAGGCAACCTCACCTCGCCAAACCAGTTGGCTTGCTTCACCCTCGCGTCGCGGGCACCTTTCGCTCCATGCCGGTGAGCGAGTTGGAGGACCAGACGAGTGGGGAAGCCGACGAGGCGCTCACCGCCGCCGAGGGCGGCGTCAGCAAGCGCGCGTACGTCCAGCGGGTGTTCTCCGACATCGCGCCGCGCTACGACTTTCTCAACCATCTCCTCAGCTTCAACGTCGATAAACTCTGGCGCCGCCGGGCGATCGCGGCGCTGAACTGGGAGCGCGCGCCGGCCGGTGTATATGTCGACCTCTGCGCGGGCACGCTCGACGTCGCCGCGCAGCTCGCCAAACGCCCGGGGTTCCGCGGCCGGATCGTCGGCGCCGATTTCGCCGCGCCGATGCTGTTCATGGGAGCTGGCAAGGCGTCACCGGCCGTCGTGTCGCCGGTCGTCGCCGACGCACTCGATCTGCCGCTGCCCGACGGCAGCGCGTCGGGCGCGATCGTCGCGTTCGGCATCCGGAACGTGGCCGATCTGGATCGCGGGCTCCGCGAGGTGTATCGCGTGCTCGAGCCCGGCTCGCGGTTCGTCATCCTCGAGTTCACCACGCCGCGGTCGTCGGTCGTGCGTTCGCTGTATCACCTCTACTTCCATCACGTGCTGCCGATCGTCGGCGGCGCGATCAGCGGCCATCGTTCGGCGTACACCTACCTTCCGCGCTCGGTGGCGAACTTCCCGATCGAACAGGATCTCGCGGCGCGCATGCGTAGCGCCGGCTTCGACGACGTGCAGTGGCGAACGCTCACGCTGGGCGTCGCGGCGATCCATCGCGGCACCAAGCCCGGCGCGCCGCGCCGTGCGTTGAGCTGAATCTCGGCTTCACCCGCCCCCCCCCGTTTCCGTGGCCATCGACAGCCTCGCTGGGTTCATCGAGCAGCTCGACCGCGCCGGCGAGCTGGTGCGCGTGCGGCAGCCCGTCTCGCTCAACCTCGAGCTGTGCGAGATCGCCGACCGCGTGATGAAGGAGCCGGGCGGCGGCAAGGCGCTCCTGTTCGAGCAGCCCGTTCTCATGAACGGTCAGCGCTCGTCGATCCCCGTCGCCATCAATCTGTTCGGCTCGATGCGGCGAATGAGCATGGCGCTCGGCGTCGAACGGCTGGACGAGATCGGCGGGCGGATCACCGAGATGCTCGAGATGAAGGTGCCGGACGGAATCATCGCCAAGCTCGCGCTGCTTCCGCGCCTGCTCGAGGTCGGAAGATTTCCGCCGCGCATGCGCCGCGGCGACGCGCCCTGCCACGAGGTCGTGGAGCGGGATGCCGCGGTCGACCTGGACGCGCTGCCGCTGATGAAGTGCTGGCCGGAGGACGGCGGCGCGTACATCACCTTTCCGATGGTGATCACGCGCGATCCGGTGCGGGGCATCCGGAACGTCGGCATGTACCGCATCATGCAGACGGGTCGCGCGACCCTCGCGATGCACTGGCAGCGGCACAAGGTCGGCGCCGCCCACTGGCGCGAGATGGCCGAGCGCGGCGAGCGGATGCCGGTGTGCATCGCGCTCGGTTCGGATCCGCCGTCGATGTATTCGGCCAGCGCGCCGCTGCCGCCGACGATTGACGAATTTCTCTTTGCAGGATTCTTACGAAGCGCGCCCGTGTCGCTCGTCAGGGCGGTGACCTGCGACCTCGAGGTGCCGGCCGAAGCCGACGTCGTGATCGAGGGCTACATCGATCCGGCCGAGCCGCTGGTCACGGAAGGTCCGTTCGGCGATCACACCGGCTTCTACTCGCTGGCCGATCTCTACCCGCAGGTGCACGTCACGGCGATCACGCGACGCAAGCAGGCCGTGTTCCCGTCGACGATCGTCGGCCGGCCGCCGATGGAGGATTTCTACCTCGGCCACGCGACCGAGCGCATCTTCTTGCCGCTCCTCAAGCTCACGATTCCCGAGATCGTGGACTACCACATGCCGGCCGAAGGGATCTTCCACAATCTGGTGTTCGTCTCGATCAAAAAAGACTATCCGGGCCAAGCATACAAGGTGATGAACGCGCTCTGGGGACAGGGCCTGATGTCGCTGGCCAAGATGCTGATCGTCGTCGATCATTGGGTGAACGTGCGCGACCCGCAGGAGGCCTGGTGGGTGGCGCTCAACAACATCGACCCGCAGCGGGATGCGCGGTTCACGATGGGCCCGATGGACGTGCTCGACCATTCGAGCCGCGCGTTCACGTATGGCTCGAAGGTGGGCTTCGATGCGACGCGCAAGCTGCCGGAAGAGGGATTCACCCGCGAATGGCCCGACGTGATCACGATGGACGACGCGACGAAACGGAAGGTCGACGCGATCTGGCCGACGCTCGGCATCCCCGGCCGCCGATGACGAGCGCTCAGCGCCCGACGCCGGATGCCCGGCGCGAAGGCCAAACGTTTGCGCACCGCGGCTCGCGCCTGCTCGTCTACGCCAATTTCGTGAAGCTGCCGCACACGCTGTTCGCGCTGCCGTTTGCGCTGGTCGGCGTCGTGCTGGCGTCGTACCACGCTCCCGTCGGCTGGACCATGCTCGGCTGGGTCGTGCTGGCCTTCACGTGCGCCCGGTTTGCGGCGATGGGGTTCAACCGGATCGTCGACCGGGACATCGACGCACGGAATCCGCGGACGCGCCAGCGAGAGATCCCGAGCGGCGCGCTGCGCGTAGCCGAAGCCACCGCGGCGGTGACCGTCGCGTCGCTGCTGTTCGTGTACGCGGCTTATCGACTCAATCCGCTGTGCGCCGCGCTGTCCCCGGTCGCGCTGGGATGGGTGTTCTTCTACAGCTACACCAAGCGATTCACTCGTTGGTGCCACATCGTGCTCGGGGTCGGCATGTCGATCGCGCCCGTCGGCGGTTATCTGGCCGTGGCGGGTGCGTGGAGCGATCCATGGTGGATGCTCGTCGCGCTGGCGCTCGCCGTCGCCACCTGGGGCGGGGGTTTCGACGTGCTGTACGCGCTCCAGGACATCGAGTTCGATCGGAGCCAACGGCTGCACTCTCTGCCGGCGGCGCTCGGCGGGGGCAGAGCGCTGACCGTCGCGCGCACGCTGCACGTCGTTACGGTGCTCTGTTTGGCCGCGGTTGGCGCCGCGACTTTCGCCAGGGCGCCCGGCGGCGCGTTCTACGCGCTCGGCGTCGTCGTCGCGTCGGGCCTGCTCGTCTATGAGCACTCGCTAGTGAAACACGACGACTTCTCGCGGCTCGATGCGGCCTTTTTCACGATGAACGGCGTGATCAGCATTGCCTTCTTCGTCTGCGTGCTCATCGAACGGTTGGCGCACGGCGATCCGGCGCTGTACGCGCTGGGCCTGGGCCGGTGACCGACGCGCGGCCGCTCGTCGTCGCGATCACCGGTGCGTCTGGCGCACCGTACGCGGTGCGATTGCTCGAGTCGCTCGTCGCAGCCGAACGCCCGGTGCAGCTGATCGTGTCGCGTCACGGGCTGCGGCTGCTCGACACCGAGGTCGGCATCGGGTCGGTCGATGCGTTGCGCACGCGGGTCGGCGCGCCGGCGTGGGACGCGCACGTGACCTGTTTCAGCGACGACGACCGGGGCGCGGCGCCAGCATCCGGCTCGGCGCTCAGCGCCGGGATGGTGATCTGTCCGTGCTCGATGGGCACGTTGTCGGCGATCGCGGTCGGCGCGTCCCGCTCGCTCGTCGAGCGGGCAGCGGATGTGGCGCTCAAGGAGCGGCGCCGTCTCGTGCTCGTGCCGCGCGAGACGCCACTCAGCGCGATCCATCTCGAGAACATGCTGCGCGTCACGCGCGCCGGCGCCACCGTGCTGCCGGCCGCGCCGGGGTTCTATCATCGGCCGCGATCGATCGACGATCTGGTCAACTTCGTCGTAGCCCGTGTGCTCGACCATCTCGAGGTGCCGCATCGCCTCGTTGCTCGGTGGGCCGGCTCGGCCGACGACGCATGAGCGGCGGCACGACGCACGTCGTCGGCCTCATCTCCGATACGCACGGGTTGCTGCGGCCGACGGTTCACGCCGCGTTGGCGGGTGTCGAGCTCATCTTCCACGCGGGCGACGTCGGCGGCGATGAGATCTTGAATGAGCTTTCGCTCATCGCACCCGTGCGGGCCGTGGTCGGCAATACCGATCCGCCGGGCAACCCGTTGCTCGCGCCGTCGATCGAGCTCGAGCTCGGCGGGCTCCGCATCCACGTCAGCCACGGTCACGAAGTCGGCGTACCGACGCCAGCCAACCTGCTCGCCGCCTACGACGCAGACGTGATCGTCTACGGCCACACGCACCGGCAGCTGGTGGTGAACGTCGAAGGGCGTTGGGTGGTGAATCCCGGCGCGGCGGGCCCGCGGCGATTCGACCTCGAGCCAAGCGTGGCTCGGATGACGATCGAGAATGGCGCGGCGCGGATCGAGCTGGTGATGCTCGGGAGTTAGGCGTGCGGGTGAGTCAGTTTACTGAGTAACCGTATTGAGTGGCGAGTTCTCAGTTGAAGTCTCGAGCAGTCGGTCAGGGCGCTTGCGTCCAAGTTTGCCACTGACTGACTGACTGCTCATCACTTGAACTCAAAACTGCCAACTCAAAACAGTTACTGACCAAGCACCACTCCCAACTCACACCTCTCGAAAGTGCGAGACCGGGTACAGGTAATCTTCGCCCGAGTCGTCGACGATGCGGTAGAACGACCCGCTCCCTTCGACGCCGAGCATCTCGTAGATCTTGCCGAGCGTGAGGTCATGGCAGCCGCCGGGCTCGTCGCAGCCCGGGTACACGAGCCACGGGCGCGTGCTCACGCACTGAACCAGCGTCGTCGGTTGCCAGGTCGTTGCCATCTGCGCTCCGCTAGGGCTGTTCGCGCATGAGTGCGCGTGCACGCCGGTATTGCAGGAGGCGCGCCAACTGCGGCGAGACGGGGAGCGACTGCGCGTG
>DATNAT010000036.1:0-9747 GCA_035572355.1 Gemmatimonadaceae bacterium | reverse complement strand
GCCGGCGCGTGGTGAATCGTGTCGGCGGCGGACGGCATCACCTGGCCCGAGGCCCCCCCGGTGTTCACGCCGTTCGTATCGTGATCGTTGCTCGGTCCATTGTGACACGCGGCCATCACGCCCGCCGCAACCAACGCGGCGAACATGATCGTGACCGTCGCGGCCCGCGCTCCGAATCTTCGCTGCATGTAGCCTCCGCGTCCGTCGGATGTTCGATCGATCGACCCGGAACGAAGCGTGCAAGGAGCATGCGCCAATCCACAGGCGCCGCTTCGGCGCTGCTCGGCACTATTCGCGCGGCCGGACCGCGAGCGTACACCGCGACACGCAGACCGCGCGTCCGCGCTCGTCCACGATGCGTACGTCCCAGACCTGCGTCGTTCGGCCGACGTGAATTGGGGTCGCCGTCCCGGTGACGACGCCGTCGCTCTTGGCGCGAACGTGATTTGCGTTGATCTCGATTCCCACGGTGTCGAACCTGGAACGATCGACGTTGGCGAGCGCACCGAGCGACGCGACGGTTTCGGCGAGCGCGAGGGAGGCGCCGCCGTGGAGAATGCCGAATGGCTGTCGCGTCCGCTCGTCGACCGGCATCGTGGCGACGACGCGCTCCGGCGTGAACTCGAGCAGCGTGATGCCGAGCGTGTCGGCAAGTCCGCGCGTGGCAAGCGCACGGTCGTGCGGCGAAATCGCCGTCGTGTGAGGATATGTCATCGAGAACAAATCTCCATCGGCTGGCAAGCTCGGCCGTACACCGCTCGACAAGAGAAGTCGACCGCGCCAAACTGCCTGGTTCACAAATGACCTCCGACTCTCCCGTCCCGAGCGCGCCGCCAGCCGGGGACAGCGACGCTCGCAGACCTGTCCCCGGCCCCAATCACCAGCGTGCCTCGATCGGCCCGCGGCGCGCGCCACCATTGGTCCGCTCGGCGATCGGCGTCGCCGCGGTGGTCGCTGCCGTTGTCCTGACGCTGGCCCTGCGGGCGGATCTCCGGCTCACGCCGTTCGTATTCTTTTATGCCGGAGTCGTCGTCGCCGCGGCGTACTGCGGGATCGCCGGCGGCGCCGCGGCGACGATCGTCGGCGTGATCGTCGTCGACTACTACTACATCCCCCCCACCGGCGTGCTCGGATTGGCCACGACGAGCGATGCCGTGTCTGTGGCGGCGTTCGTCGGCGTGGCGGTCATCGTCACCGGACTCGCGGCCTGGTCGCGCCGCGGGCGGACGATCGCAGAGCACACCGCAGCGCACCTCCGAGAGCGAACCGACGAGCTCGAGGCGCGGCAGCTCGAAATGGAAAACCTGGCCGCCGAGTTGGAGCAGCTCAACGTTGAAGCGGAAACGGCGACCGAAGACGCGACCGAGGCCCGGATCGCGGCCCAGGCGAGCGAGGAGCGGCTTCGCCTGCTCGACGAGGCGAGCCGCGTACTCGGCTCGTCGCTCGACTACCAGGCGACGATCGCGATGGTCGCCCGCCTCGCCGTGCCGACCTTCGCCGACTGGTGTGCGGTCGACGTGGTCGAGGATGGCGATCTGAAACGGCTGGCGCTCGAGCACATCGATCCGGCCAAGCTTCACCGGGCGCGCGAGATCGACGAGCAGTTTCCGCCGACACGCGACGGCACGAGCGGCGTGACCAAGGTGATTCGCACCGGCGAGCCGGAGTTTCTACCCGACATCTCCGACGAGATGTTGGCCTCGATGGCGCGGAGCTCAGAACACCTCGCGGCGGTGCGCGAGCTCGGCATCAACTCGGTCATCATCGTGCCGATGACGGCGCGCGGGCAGACGCTTGGTGCCATCACGCTGGTCAGTTCGCGGCCCGATCGCAAATTCGACGAGCCGGCACTTGCACTGGCCCGCGATCTCGGCCGGCGCGCCGCGATCGCCGTCGACAATGCACGCCTCTATCGCGCTGCGCTCGTCGCCAACGAGGCGAAGGCGAATTTTCTGGCCACGATGAGCCACGAGCTGCGCACGCCACTCGCCGCCGTCATCGGCTACGAGGAGCTTCTCGCCGAGGGAATCGCCGGTTCGGTCAACGACGCGCAGCGCCAACAGCTGGAGCGGATCAAGGCGAGCGCGATGCGGCTGCTCTCACTGATCGACGAAATCCTCCTGTTCGCACGCGTCGAGGCGGGACGTGAGGAAGTTCGCATCGAGCCGGTCGATCCGAAACGGATCATCGACGATGCGATCGCGTTCATTGCGCCCAGCGTGGCGGAGCGCAGCGACCTGACGATCGAAGCTGAGCCCGTCGACCCGGGAATCACGCTCCAAACCGACCCGGGGAAGCTCCGACAGATGTTGTTCAACCTGTTGGAAAACGCGGTGAAGTTCACGAACAGCGGACGTATCGCCGTCCGCGTCAAGCGTCACGGTGAGTTGATCGACTTCGAAGTGCAGGATACGGGAATCGGCGTCTCGCGCGAAAATCAGCGGCTGATCTTCGATCCGTTCTGGCAGGTGACGCAGAGTACGACGCGTGCGGCCGGCGGTAGCGGGCTCGGCCTCAGCGTCACGCGGCGACTCGCCGAGCTCCTGGGTGGTACGGTCGGTGTGGAGAGCGAGCCGGGGAAGGGAAGCACCTTTCGCATCACGCTGCCTCGCGCCTTACGGCTCGTGAACGCCGAGGTTGAAAAGGACGCGGTGCCGGACCCCGCGCTGGGACGGGAGACGTCGGCGCGCCGGTGAACCTGCGCGTTCACCGCCGTGCGTCAGCGCAGCCTCGACTCGAACCCCCGGACCTTCTCCAGACGCCGCCGGTGCCGCTCCAGCCCCGAAAACTCGGCTCTAAGAAAAGCGTTGACCAGCTCCGTGGCCAACGCCGGCCCTATGATGCGGGCGCCAAGTGTGAGGACGTTCATCGCGTCGTCCTCTACGCCCTGGCGTGCCGAAAAGGTGTCGTGGCACATCGCGGAGCGGATGCCGATGAACTTGTTGGCGGCGACCGAAGCTCCCACCCCGCTGCCGCACAGCAGAATTCCGCGTTCCGCTTCACCGCGCGACACCGCGTTGGCCACCCGCTCGGCGAAATCTGGGTAGTCGTCCGCCGGCTCGACCTCGAAGGCCCCGCAGTCGACGGCCTCGTGACCGGCACTGGTGATCGCTTCGATGACCGTGGCCTTGAGCGTAAAGCCCGCATGGTCGGTTCCGACGGCGATCTTCATGCGGTTGGCACGTTTCGGCACATCACCATGCGGCCGAATATGGGCCGGGGTGATCCACGTTACAAGCGCCCCGCTGTTGCCTCGGCCATGTTGGGTCGTATTGCGAGCGGAGCCATGGCCGCTCGTGGCCCAGCTTCGATGAGGGGCTACCCATGTCGCTTATTATGACCGAACAACGTGCCTCGGACGTGGCCGCCGTCGTTCCGCTACACCCGCTCCCGTCGCGGCGTGAACGGCTCAAGTTCGCCGATTTCAGCTTCACGCGCACGCCGGCCGGTCAGTGCTCGGCGCAGGTGACGCTGGAGTGGGACGATGGCATGTACGTCGGTCGCGCCATGGGGCAGTCCAGCTCCCTGGGCGATTTTCGCGTTGCGGCCGACGCCACGCTGCGTGCGCTCGAGGATTTCGCCAAAGACTCCATGCAGTTCGAACTGCTCGGTGTGAAGCACGTGCGAGCGTTCGACTCCAACTTGCTCATCGTGTCGATCTCGGTCCGCAACGAAGGCCAGCTCACGCGGCTGGTCGGATGCTATCTCGCCGAGACCGACACGCGCCGCGGTGCCGCGATGGCGGTGCTGAACGCCACCAACCGCGTGCTCGGCAACTACATGACGACGCGGTAGTCGTCGGTTCGTGGAAAGCTTGGTGAAGCACGCTGATATCGCCGCCTTCGGCGGCGATTTCGTTTTCAGGAGGTCGGGAAGGGTGAAGAGAATCGTAACCGTCGCCGTCATCATTTCCGCCGCGGCCTGCGCGCGCGGGCCACAGCCCGTCGCCGCACCGGTGCCGGTGTCCAGCCCGAACAGCGCGACCACGGCGCCCGTTGCGCAGCAAGGTGCGGCGAACGCACCGGCTACAACGGCGAGCACCGCGGCGAGTACGGCGCACGGCGGCACGTCGAGCGCGACGGGGCACGATTCGGCGGCAACGCGCGACTCGGTGCGCGTCGATTCGTCGGATCTGAATCGGAGCGCCAAAGAGATGTTCGGCGACAGCCTGGCGCACACGGCGGCCGACTCGGCGGCTGATTCGACCGCGGCCGAACCCTCCTGGGACATCGACGTGCACTCGTACGAGTCGCGCGATCGGGTCGAGCGCTACGTGCGCTTGTTCAGCGGCCCGGCCAAGGAGCACATCGCGGCGCAGCTCGAGCGAGGATCGCGGTACGAGCCGATGATCCGCGCGAAGCTGCGTGCCGGTGGCTTGCCAGAAGACATGTATTATCTCGCGCTCATCGAGAGCGGATTCGACCCGAACGCGTACTCGCGTGCGGCAGCGGTCGGCATGTGGCAGTTCATGACGTCGACGGCGCGCGATCTTGGCATGCGCGTCGATTGGTGGATCGACGAGCGGCGCGATCCCGTGAAGTCGACCGACGGGGCCGTGCGGTTCATCAAAGATCTGCAGGAGCAGTTCGGATCGCTCTATCTCGCCGCGGCGGCGTACAACGGAGGCCCCGGACGCATCGCGCGGGGTTTGTCACGCTACGCCGACGATCTCGAGGGGACGACCGGCGACGATCTGTTCTTTGCGCTCGCCGACAAGGACTATCTGCGCAGCGAGACGCGGGAGTACGTGCCGCAGCTCATCGCGGCGGCACTGGTTGGGAAGGAGCCGGCGCGCTACGGCATGTCGATTCCGTCCAAACCGCCGTTCGTCTACGACAGCGTGCGCGTGGGTCCGGCCACACCGCTTGCAGGCATCGCGAAGGCCGCGGGCACGTCGGTCGAGCAGATCCAGGAGCTCAATCCGCAGATCCTGCGCGGCGTCACGCCGCCGAGGGATTCGCTCATCGTTCGCATTCCAGCCGGCGCTGCCGACAGCTTCCCCGCGGCGTTCGCGGAATTGCCGAAGAGCGATCGCATCGGCTTGACCACGGTCGAAACGCGAAAGGGGCAGAGCATGGCGTCAATTGCCAAGAAGGCCGGCATCACCACCCGCGAGCTCGCCACGTACAATCCGCACGCAAAACGCCTCAAGAGCGGCAACCTCGTACCGGGACAGCCGGTCATCGTGCCGACGGCGGCCGTCGTCGCCGACGCGCTCTCCGTTCCCGATCCGGCCATCGAGCGATATGGGTCGTCGCGGTCGACGACGATGCACGTCGTGCGGTCCGGCGAGACGCTGAGCGGCATCGCCAAGCGCTACCACACGACGACCGCCGCGTTGATGCGCACCAACCACCTCAAGCGCGCGTTGATCTTTCCCGGGCAGTCGCTCGTCGTGCACGCGGGTTCGAAACGGTCGACATCGGTCAGCAGCAGCTCGAAGTCGTCGGCCAGGAAACGGAAAGTGAGTGCCGCATCGAGCAGCACCCACGCTCCACCATCCTGAGGTCGTTCGTGCGGAATGACGGCTAGTTGACCAGGCCTTTGCCCTTGTAGCCGCGCATCACGCTCCGATCGTAGCCGTTTCCGGGATCGATCCCGGCCTTGATGTCGTTGGAGACCGCGTCCTCGCCGCGATTGTAGGCGAGCAGCGCGAGGTGGACGTCTCCCTTATAGAGGTCGAGCAGGCTTCTGAGATAGCGGAAGCCCACGCGGAGGTTCGTGTCCGCGTTGAACAGCTGGTCGCGCGTGACGCCCTTTTCCAGCACACGCGCGGTGCTCGGCATGAGCTGCGTGAGGCCAACCGCTCCCACTTTGCTCACGGCGTGATCGTTGAATTCGCTTTCCAGGCGAACGAGGCGAAACGCCAGCTCGGGGTCGATGCCTTCGCGGAGCGAAGCGTCGAACACCTTGCCGGCCAGGCCAGCGGTGATCCCGTACCGGTTGGAGTACTGCATCAGCTTCGTTGCCCGGGCGTACTGGGCCCGGACCAGACTCAGCTCTCCGTTCGCGGACTCCAGCTCTTGGCGCAGCTTCCGGGAGCCTCCGAGGGAGAAGAAGGAGCTCCCCTCGTCAGCGCCGGTCACCGCGGGTTCGGCGTTCGCCGTGGCGGTTTTGCGACTTTCCATGACCGCAACCATCACGGCTATGGATGCGACCGCGAAGAGCGCCTGCTTGATGCGTCTCCGCTTCCGCGCCGCGTCACCCCGGTGGACGTACGTCCCACGTAGGTTGCGCATAAGTTTTTAATTGGCAATAGGATGACTGCCTACAAGCTCAGCCCGTCTCCGGGCTGCCGGACTCAGGATAAGGGGCAGAGCCTGTGCCATCCAGTCTTGAATATTTGCCTCGACGTCCTCCAGTTTTCTCGGCTAACGATATATCGGAGATAGTCATGCTCCGATCCATCGCCTTAGCCATGTCGTAGACGGTCAGGAGGGCGACGGAGACGGCGGCCAGTGCCTCCATCTCCACCCCGGTCGGGCCGGTGGTCCGCACCGTCGCCTCCGCCCGAACGCCTGGAATAGAACGATCCAGCTCGAGCTCAACCTGCACGTTCGTGAGCACCAGCGGGTGACACAGCGGGATCAAATCCGCCGTCCGTTTCGCGGCCATGATGCCGGCGATCCGTGCCACCGCCAGCACGTCGCCCTTCTTGATCTCCGATCGACGAATGGCGTCGAGGGTTTCGAGCGTCATCCGGATCGAGCCGGTCGCGCGGGCCAAGCGTTCGGTAGCGGGTTTGGCGGAGACGTCCACCATTCGGGCCTCACCGTTGGGTGAGACGTGCGACAGCTCGTCGCTCATCGAACGAGCGGTTGCAGGCGGCGAAGGAGCGACGCAGTGAGCAGCTGCGGGTTCACGTTGCCGCTCGCCATCTCCTTGATCTGCTCGACGGTCTCGACCGCGCTCGCCGCACCCGCTGCGGCGCGTGCTTCACCCCGCGCGGCGGCGACCTGGGCGCGCTCGCGCAGCAGCAGGGTGAGCGCATCGAGCATGTCGCTGAACTTGCCCCGCGCACCACCGGGGCTCTGCCCGAACGCGACTCGCATTGGCGGGCCGCGATCGTGCGCCGCCGCTGCGTCGAGCAATCGCTTCGCTTCGCCGAGCGCGAGCTTCCACGCCCCGGCGCCGACGAGCCGACCGGGAGCCCCACCGGCGAGCCGAATGATGTTGGCCTCCGAATCGCCGCCCAGGTCGAGGTGCTCGGCGACGGTCGCGTCGGCGAGAAACGCGCGAACGTCGGAGTCGACGAGCGCCCGCACGCGGAGCATCACGACCCGCGACCGGATCGTCGGGAGCAACGCGCCCGGCTCGCTCGTCGTGAGAATGAGCGTCGTATCGCTCGGAGGTTCCTCGAGCAATTTGAGAAAGGCATTCGCTGCGTACTCGGCGCCTTCCTGCGCCACCATTCGGTCGGCGTCGCCGACGACGAACACCTTCCGTGTACCCATGGCCGGGGCGAGCGCGGCGGTTTGCACGATCGCGCGGACCGTCGCCACGTGAATGCCTTCGTCGCCACCCGGCGCGTCGTACAGGCCACCGTTGCCCAGCCGTTCGGCGATCGCGTCGGCGAGATCTTCGCGGACGTCGCCAGGGTCGGGATCGCCTCCTTTGAGACGGGGGCGCGGAAAGAACCAGTGCAGATCGGGGTGGTGCAGTTCGGCGGCGAGGCGGCAGGACTTGCACACGCCGCAGGGACCGCTGCCGCGGTCACCGCTCTCGCAGAGCAGTGCACGCCCGACCCAGAGCGCGAGCTGCTGCTTCCCGACGCCGCGCGGTCCGTGGAGCAAGAGGCTCGATGGCAGCGCGCCGCGCGCGGCCGTGGCGGCGAGCCGGGCGCGAAGCGCGGCGTGACCGTAGATGGGGAGATTAGGCACGCCCGCGAAGATACGCCGCGAGCGACATGCGGAGAAGTCACGCGGTTGCCGATTCGACCTCGATGGCGTAGGGTGACAACGTCTTCGACCTTGGTCGCATGCCACTTCACCGAAGCGCGGCTGCCGCCGCGACGCTCACGATCCTCGCCATGACCACCGCTTCCCACGCGCTCGGCGCGCAGCGTGCCCGCGCCCGCGATCTCGGTGTCAAACCAGGGGTCTTTCCGACCGGCGGGTTGAACGCGATCACGGACGTGGCGGGCGTGCGCGTCGGACAGACGACGGTGATCGAGGGCGATTCGGTGCGCACGGGCGTGACGGCGATTCTTCCGCACGGCGGCAACCTGTTCACCGATCGCGTGCCGGCGGCGCTTCACGTGGGCAACGGTTTTGGCAAGATCACCGGGGTGACGCAGCTGCGCGAGCTCGGCGAGCTCGAGACGCCGATCCTGCTCACCTGCACGCTGTGCGTCTGGAAAGCGGCCGACGCGCTGGCGGGGTGGATGCTCGCGCAGCCTGGAATGAGCAATGTTCGATCGATCAATCCGGTGGTCGCCGAGACCAATGACGGAACTCTAAACGACATCAGAGATCGACCGATCACGCCGGCGCACGTGCGCGCCGCGCTGGCGGCGGCGTCGACGGGCCCGGTGGCGGAGGGGAGCGTCGGTGCGGGCACCGGCACGGTGGCGTTCGGATGGAAGGGAGGCATCGGCACCTCGTCGCGCGTGCTTCCGAAGTCGCTCGGCGGGTGGACGGTCGGCGTGCTCGTGCAGACGAACTTCGGCGGAATACTCCAGGTGCTGGGAGCGCCCGTCGGCCGGGAGCTCGGGCAGTACGCGTTCCAGCGCGACGCCGAGTCGCCGGGCGAGCGCGGCGACGGGTCGTGCGTGATGGTCGTGGCGACGGATGCGCCATTGTCCGATCGCAATCTGGAGCGGCTCGCGGCGCGGGCGATCATGGGACTCGCGCGCACCGGATCGTCGGCGTCCAACGGCTCCGGCGACTACGTGTTGGCGTTCTCGACGAGCGAAAAGGTGCGCCGGCGTTATGACGCGGCGCGCCTCGAGACCGAGGAGTTGGCGAACGAGCCGATGTCCGGCCTGTTCGAGGCGACGGTCGAAGCCACGGAAGAGGCGATCTACAACTCGCTGTTCGAGGCAACGACAACGACGGGAAACGGCCACACGATCCAGGCCATTCCACTCGACAAGGTGCGCGCGATCCTCGAGAAATACCATGTGAGCGGGCGCTGACGCGCGCGAAGCGCGGGCACGCTTTCTGAGGATTGTCGGTGCGGGTTTCCCGTACCGACAGCGAGGCGATCATGGGCGGCAAGCGGCCTGACCAACACAATATCGATCCGGGCGAAGCCGGCTCGACCGACTACAAAGGGCGCGGCGAGGGGCGGAGCGCCGACGAACACATCGAGGCGGAGAACAAACAGCACCTCACGTCCAATCCGCACGACCAGCCGATGATCCCCGAAGAGCGGGTGAATCCGGCGCAGCGGGAGCTGCGAGAGCGGAAGCAGGCGGCGAGGGAGCACGATGACTCGAAGCAACACGGGCGCCCCACGGACGACCGCGTGGACGAGGCGTCGGAGGAGAGCTTTCCGGCAAGCGATCCGCCGGCGTACTAGGCCTGGGTCCGGTTTGGGGCCAATCGGGCGCCTCTGAGCTTTACACGATAAAGTACTTGCCGAGAATCGTCCCACCCCCTATCTTTGAGCCATGACCCCGGTCATACCGCTTCGCCCGCGTCCCCGGCCCGCCGAGGAGCCCGCCATTCACGCGCGGGCCATGGACAACCTTCGCTTCATTCGCGGCATGATGGAGCGCGCTGCCACGTTCACGGCGCTGTCCGG
>DATNAT010000035.1:0-4086 GCA_035572355.1 Gemmatimonadaceae bacterium | reverse complement strand
CTGGGCCAACCGGCCCGCGAAGGTACTCGAGCTACTCGGACAGGTGAACCCCGCCGTGGACCTCGCGTGGAGCACGGATACCACGCATTTCGCGTATTGGGGCAGCATGACCGAGGCGCTGCACATGCTCGGGCGCTACCGTGACGAGCTGGCCGCGGCGGACCACGTCCCCGTCGCCGCGCCGTTGACCCGCGTGTGGCTGCGCGGCTCGGCGCTCGCCGCGCTGTCACGCCCAGAGGAATTGCTCGCCCTGCTCGACAGCTCGCTCACGCTGTCTGTCGAAACGACGAACGATCTCGGCCTCGCGCCGTTCACCGACGGACGCCCACAGTATACGGTGACGCCGGCGTGGGTTGTGAACTGGATTGCCCGCGAGCTTGTGACGCATGGTGACACGGCGACGGCGCGCCAGGCCGCGCTGCGTGCGGATGAGTGGTACCGCGGGCGTCCGGCCGCCGAGCGCGCCACGATCGAAGAGCAGCTCGTGGAATCCTGGTCGCTCGAAGTGCTCCATCGATTCGCCGACGCCGAGCGCGTGGCGCGAGCCCTCGTGGCGATCGATTCGACGAATGTCGACTTTCGCGGTGAGCTCGCGGGATTGGCCGCAGAGCGGGGAGAGACGGCGCTCGCCGACTCGCTCGACCGCTGGCTCGCCGCGCAGTCGCCCGCGCGCGTGAGCTGGACGGCGAGCCTCTACCGTGCTCGGCTCGCCGCGCTGTCGGGCCGCCCCGACAGCGCGATGGCTCGGCTGCGCGAGGCGTTCGATCTCGGCATCTGGCCGAGCTGGCTTCACGAGGAGCCAGCGTTCGCCGGACTGCGCCGGCGCGCCGACTTTGCCGCGCTCACCGCTCCTCGCGGGTGAGCGCGGGACCGCTCGCTACGGTGCTTTGGTTCTCGGCCAGACGTTGTTGTCCCGGTCGATGTCGACGCTCTTCTTGTCGGGATCGACCTCCACCTTCGTCATCTTCTTGCCCGGGAAGCCGTACCTGCGAACGTAGTACGTGGTGTTCGTGCTCCAAATTTCCGCCGGATAGTCGAAGTTCTGCGTCGAGTTGTCGTCGAACGTGAAGCGCACGTGCAGGGGCAGCACGCCCTTGGCGTGGTTCACGAACAGCACGGCCACCGAGTCGACGTTGCCTTCCTGCTTGGAGACGACGCTGTCGATCGCGACGTCGAAGTGGTCGTTCTGGAGGAACCATTCGCGGAAAAACCAGTCGAGCCGCTTGCCGCTCACGTCTTCCATCGTGTGGAAGAAGTCGTCCGGCGTCGGGTGCTTGAATGCCCAGCGCCGCGTGTATTCGCGGAACGCGTCTTCGAACGCGTCGACGCCAAGCACCTCGTCGCGGAGCTGGCCGAGGGCGACAGCGGTCTTGACGTACGCGTTCTCGCCGAGGAAATCAGGATTGATACGGTCCGGTTGCACCTCGAGCGGCTGGTCGAAGCCGCGCACCATGTATCCCTCGACCTGTTCGCGGTCGTGGGCGATGCGTGCTGCGTAGTCGCCCCTCTCCGGGTATCGGCGGGCTTCCGAGAAGTAGTTGATGAACGTGTTGAAGCCTTCGTCCTGCCACATGTGCATTCGCTCGTTCGACCCGACGATCATCGGGTACCACATGTGGCCGATCTCGTGCGTGATCACGTTATACAGATCGTATTTGTCGTCGCCCTTCGTTTCCATCGCCACCATCGGGTATTCCATGCCGCTGATCGGTCCTTCGATCACCGTGATCTGCGGATAGGGATACTGGAACCAGTGCTCCGAGTATTCTTGAATGGACGTGCGCCCCATGTCGGCGGCGTCCTTCCAGGTTTCGATCGCCGACGGACGATAGTAGGCGTTGGAGAGATGCCCGTGCCAGCTGGTCGCGTCCCACATGTAGTCCGGCGCCGCGCCCCACACGGCGTCGCGCACGTTCTTCGCCGCGAACTTCCAGGTTACCATGCCGCTCTTCTTCGGCCGCGCGGCGCCGCTCGTCAGGTCGGCTTGCGTCACGACGTGCACGGTCGATTCGGTCTTCGACGCCTGAGCCAGACGCGAGATCTCGGCCGGCGTGAGCACTTCGGCGGCGTCGGTCAGCGTGCCGGTGCCGCCCACGATGTACCCGGCGGGCACGGTGACGTCCATCGTGTAGTCGCCGTACTCCAGATAGAACTCGCCCTGGCCCAGGTACGGCTCCGTGTTGAAGCCCCGCTGGTCGTCGTACACGCAGACGCGTGGGTACCACTGCGCGAGCTCGTACAAAGAGCCGTCGCGGCCCATGCGGTCGGCGCCATGTTCGGGTATGGCGAAGTGCCAGGCAACGTCGAAGCTCGTCGACTGCCCGGGCGCGAGCGGCGTGGCGAGGTCGACTTTCATGACCGTGCCCTCGACGCGCGTGTGCAGCGCGGTTTTCTTGCCCGCGCTCACTTGATTGAACCGCTCGATGACGTCGCCGCCCTCGAAGTTGCGCGCGCCGAATCGTGAGTCGGCGGGGAAGACGTAGGAGTTGAGCGATCCGCTCTTGAAGGCGTTCTGCTCCACCTGGAACCAGATGAACCGCAGCGAATCGGGCGAGTTGTTGGTGTAGCGGAGCGTCATCTCGCCGTGCAGCACTTTGGCCGCCGTGTCGAGCGTACCGTGCAAGTCGTAGCTCGCGCGCTGCTCCCAATACTTGGGCCCGGGCGAGCCGTCGCCGCTGCGATAGACGTTCCCGGGCGGAAGGTTCAGCGGCGCGAACAGCGATGTGTCGCCGACGCCGGTCGTATCGAGTCCGTTGGAAGCGATCCCGGGACGCTGCTGACGTGGCGGCGTGCCCTGCGCGGCAGCGATGGCGGCGGCCATGGCGGATGCGGTCGCGATGGCCGCGATGGCGGCGGCGAGTCGTCGTACGTTGTGCATGGGACGGTGTTGGATTCGTGAGATCACCTGCGCCCGGCGCGAGCCGCCGGGGTCGCTCGACGCTGAAATCAAGCGACCTCAGACAGTCGAGCAAGAACGACGCCGTAAAGAAGCTGTCAGCGTTGGGAGGCGGCTGATAGCTTCACCGCGTGCGACTCAAAGCCGCTCTCAACGTTCTGCGCGTCGGCGCCGTGGCCGTGGTGATCGTGGCCGCGACGTACAAGTCGTTCGACCTCGACCGCTACTTCGTGCCCAAAGAGCTGGTGCTCCACCTGTGCGCGGTGAGCGCGGCGCTGCTCTGCCTGCGCGGCCGGCGCCGGATCACGATCGGAATCGTCGATCTTCTGCTCGTCGCGTTTCTCGTCGCCAGTTCCATCTCGGCGATCTTCGCCGTCAATCACTGGGCCGCCGAGCGCGCGCTGGCGATCTCGTTCTCCGGCGCCGCGCTCTTCTGGAGCGCCGCCGCGCTGCGCCGCGAAGGTCTCGTGCGCCCGCTGCTCGTCGCGCTCGCCTTCGCCGTCGTCGTCGGCGCCGCGACGTCGCTCGCGCAAGCGTACGGCGTGCAGACGGATTTCTTCAGCGTCAACCGCGCACCCGGCGGCACGTTCGGCAACCGCAATTTCGTCGCGCATCTCTGCGCGATCGGTACGCCGGTGGTAGTGCTCGTGGCACTTACGGCGCGGCGCGGCTTCGGCAGTGTGTTCGGCGGCACTGCCATGGCCATCGTCGCCGCAGCGCTGGTGCTGTCACGCAGCCGCGGCGCCTGGCTCGCGGTGATCGTGCTTGCCGTGCCGGTCGGCATCCTCGCCTGGATGACCTGGAACCGCTGGTGCGAGCCGCGCACGGTGCGCCGCGCGCTCGTCCTCGGCGCGAGCGCCATCGTCGGCGTGGTGGCCGCGATAGCGATCCCCAACCATCTCGAGTGGAAGAGCGACTCGCCATTTCTCGACTCCGCCGCGGGACTCGTCAACTATCGTGAGGGGAGCGGCAAGGGCCGTCTCATGCAGTACGCCAATTCGCTGCGCATGGCGGAGCCCGATCCGGTGCTCGGCGTTGGTCCCGGGAATTGGCCGGTCGTCTATCCCAAGTACGCCGCGCGCAACGATCCATCGATGTCGCAGGAGAGCGGCGTGACGTCGAATCCGTGGCCGAGCAGCGATTGGGTGGCGTACCTGTCGGAGCGCGGTGTGGTCGGCGTCGTGCTGCTG
>DATNAT010000034.1:0-3964 GCA_035572355.1 Gemmatimonadaceae bacterium | reverse complement strand
CGCGCGCCGTCGCTCAGCCCGGAGGCCGCGGCGTCGCTCGACGCCTTCATCGCGCACGAGATCCGACAGAAGGAGCTGCCCGCGTTCAGCGTCGCGCTCGTCGACGACCAGCACGTCATCTGGTCGAAGGATTACGGTATGGCGCGCCCGAACGACAGCATCCGTGCGAGCGCCTCGACCGTGTATCGCGCCGGCGCCATCTCGCAGGTCGTGACCGACATCGCGATCCTGCAACTGGCGGAGCGCGGCAAGCTCGATCTCGATGCGCCGCTGACGCGCTATCTCCCGGCGCTCCATCTCGGCACGCGCACGCCGATCACGCTGCGCGAGCTCATGACCCATCGCGCGGGGCTCGAGCGCGAACCGCCGATCGGCGGACTCACCGATGATACCACGCGCACGCTGCGCGACATCGTCCAGCGCCTCGACTCCGCGCCGGCGGTCTTTGCACCGGGAACGCGCACGCACCCATCCGATGCGGGCGCGGCCCTCGCCGGCTACGTGCTCGAGTCCACGCGGCGACAGCCGTTCGCCGCCTACGTCCGGACCGCCGTGCTCTCTCCGTTAGGAATGTCGCACAGCGCGTTCGCGCGGACGCCGCCAATCACCGCGGCGCTGGCCGCCGGCCACATGTGGACGTACGATCCGCGCAGCCTGCCGGCGCCGACCTTCGACATCGGCGCCGCGCCCGCGGAGGGCCTCTACACCACCACCGGCGATCTCACGCAGCTGCTGCGCGCGCTCTTCGCCGGCGGCCGCCTGGTCGGAGCACGCACGCTCGACGCCGCGATGCGGCCCGCCATTCGCGGCGCCGACACCGCGCGTACGACGCTCGGCTTCCGCCTAACGACGCTCGACCGGCGGCGCGAGCTCGTGCAGCACGGCGCCCTCTACGGCGTCACCTCCGAGATCGCCGCGCTCCCCGACGACAAGCTCGGCGTCGTCGCCATCACCACCGAAGACGACGCCCTCGGCGTCACGAACCGGGTGGCAGCGCTCGCGCTGCGCATCATGCTCGCCCAACGCAACCACGCCGCCCTCCCCCCGCTCGATACCACCAGCGACGTCCCGCCGGCGCTCGCCCACGACCTCGGCGGCGAATACGCCGACAGCGCACGCGTCGTCGACCTGTTCCAGAGTCTGGGACATCTCTACCTGGAGGACGCCCGCGGCGGCGACCGCGCCGACCTTCGGATGCTCGGCGACACGCTCGTCGACGATGGCCGCCTCGCGTTCGGCATGCGCGTGCGTCGCGCCGGCGACAGCGCCATCGTCCTCGGCGGCGACACGCTTCGCCGCGTCGCCGAGCCCGAGCCCGCGCCGGTTCCCGAGGCATGGCGCGGACTCATCGGCGAATACGGACCCGACTATCGAACCGTGTACGTCCTCGAACGCAATGGCGCGCTCGAGCTGCTCGCCGACTGGTTCGTCCGCTATCCGCTCGCGCCGGTGTCGGCCGGCACGTTTCGCATGCCCGACCGCGGCGCCTACGCCGGCGAGGAGGTCGCGTTCTCGCGTTCGCCGACCGGACGCGCCACGAGCGTGACGTTAGGCAGCGTGCGCTACGCGCGGCGCGTCACTGGTCCGGAGGACGGCTCGCAGTTCCGCATCACCCCGCTCCGTCCGCCGGCCGAGCTCCGGGCGGAAGCAATGGCTGCCCAACCGCCGCGCGAGACGGGCACGTTCCGGCCGGCGGATCTCGTCGAGCTGGTGCGGCTCGACACGACCATCAAGCTCGACATCCGATACGCCACGTCCAACAACTTCATGGGCACACCGCTGTACCAGGAAGCGCGCGCATTCATGCAGCGTCCGGCCGCCGAGGCCGTGGTGCGCGCCAGCGCCTGGCTGCGCGCGCGCGGCTTCGGGCTCCTCATCCACGATGCCTACCGCCCGTGGTTCGTGACCAGGATGTTCTGGGACGCGACACCCGACGACAAGAAAATGTTCGTTGCCGATCCGTCGAGCGGCTCGAAGCACAATCGCGGGTGCGCGGTGGACCTGACGCTCTACGATCTCGCGACCGGCCAGCCGGTGACGATGACCGGCGGCTACGACGAGATGACGGATCGCAGCTATCCCGACTACCCGGGCGGCACGTCGCGCCAGCGGTGGCTGCGCGCGCTGCTGCGCCGGGCGATGGACATGCAAGGCTTCACCGTCGACAAGGAAGAATGGTGGCACTTCGACTACAAGGATTGGCGCGACTACGGGATCGGCAACGTGCCGTTCGACCGGATCGCGTCCGGCGCCTAACTGACAGGTTCACCGTGAACGGATCACTCGCCATGCGTCGCGCCCTGCTCGTGCTCTCCGCCGCGCTCGCCGCCTGTACATCGGCGCGCGTCGCGCCCGCCCCTACCCCCGCCTCGCTCGAGGGGCCGTACGACCTCGTGATCGAAGGCGGTCGCGTCGTGGACGGCACCGGCAATCCCTGGTTCTATGGCGATGTCGCCGTGATCGGCGAGCGAATCGCGCGCGTCGCTCCGGCCGGCATGCTCGCGCACGCACCCGCCAAGCGCCGCATCGACGCCCACGGCATGGTGGTCGCCCCCGGGTTCATCGACATCCAGGCCCAGTCGGTGGGCGAGCTCGTGAACGGCGACAGCCGCGTGATCAGCATGACCACGCAAGGCGTGACGACGATGATCTTCGGCGAAGGAGAGACGCCCGCGCCGACGAACGCCAAGGTGATCCCGATGTATGCCGACGCCGACGGCGCCGACAGCACCGAACAACGGATCATGGCCGGCTTCCAGGGTCCGCACGGCTTCGGCAACTGGCTCGAGGAGATGCAGCGCCACAAAGCGTCGGTGAATTTCGGTTCGTTCATCGGCGCGGCCACCGTGCGCGCGTACGCCAAGGGGATGGCCGAGGGATCCGCGACGCCGGCGGAGCTCGACACGATGCGCGCTGTCGTTAGGCGGGCGATGCAGGACGGCGCCTTCGGCGTCGGGAGCGCGTTGATCTATCCGCCGGGCAGCTACGCCTCCACGCAGGAGCTCGTGGAAGAAGCCAAGGCCATGGCGCCCTACGGCGGCGTCTACATCACCCACATGCGCTCCGAGGGCGACCGGCTGCTCGAAGCCGTCGACGAAGCGCTCACGATCGGTCGCGAGGGCGGCGTGCCGGTCGAGATCTACCATCTCAAGGCGGCCGGCGTGAGCAACTGGCCCAAGGCCCGGCAGGTCGTGGCCAAGATCGACTCGGCGCGCGCCGCGGGGCAGGACGTCGCAGCCGACCAGTACGCGTACACCGCGGGCGCGAACGGCCTCTCGTCCTGCATTCCCCCGTGGGCCCACGCCGACGGCAAGCTGCTCGAGCGGTTAGGCGATCCCACGACGCGCGCCAAGATCAAGACGGACATGATGCAGGTCGAGAGCAGCTGGGAGAACCTCTGTCTCGGCGCCACGCCGGCGAACGTCGAAGTATTGGGATTCCACGAGGACTCGCTCAAGCAGTTCGAGGGCAAGCGCCTCTCGGACATCGCACAGGCGCTGCACACCGATTGGGCCGACGCGCTCATCAACCTCACCATCGCCGAGCACAACCGGCTGGGGCAGATCCTGTTCATCGCATCGGATTCCAACGTGGCGATGCAGATTCAGCAGCCGTGGATGAAATTCGGGACGGACGCCGAGGGCCTCGACCCGGACAGCGCGCAGGGCATGACGCACCCGCGCTCGTACGGCAACTATCCGCGCGTGTTAGGCCGCTTCGTGCGCGAGCAGCACGTGCTGCGGCTCGAGGATGCGATCCGGAAAATGACGTGGGCCGTGGCCGCGCGCCTCTCGATCCACGACCGCGGCCTGATTCACGAAGGCATGCACGCCGACATCGTGGTCTTCGACCCGAACACGATCATCGATCACGCCACGTACGAGAATCCGCACCAGCTCTCGACGGGCATGGAGCACGTGCTCGTGAACGGCGTGGAGGTCGTCACGGACGGCAAGTCCACGGG
>DATNAT010000033.1:0-9296 GCA_035572355.1 Gemmatimonadaceae bacterium | reverse complement strand
CCGCTCAGCACTGAGGCGTCGCCGCCAACGTATTCGGCGAGCACGTTCGCCTGGTCGGCTACGCCGACGTGGAAGACCTGCGCGCCCTGGCCGAACTTGATCGGAAAGATCTTGTTCTCGTAGCCGTAGAACACGGGGTGGTTCGGCCGTGTGATCTCGGCCTGGATGAGCGGCTTCTGCGCCGTCACGCCGGCCGGCGTCTCCGTATCGACCGAGCGCGCGAGCCCGAACTCGATCGGATAGCGCACGGCCTGCAGCGTCGTGATCAGCGTGCCGCCGTCGTCGAGGAATTTATCGATTGCGTCGACGCCCGTCTGGCCGAATCCGCCGGTGATGTCCGGCGACTCGCCGTACATCCCGAGGAACTTGTATTTGTCAGATTTCTCATAGGGGACCGGCTTCGCGGCGGGCTTCGCGAGCACAGCGGCGCGGTTGATGTTCTGCGCCGCCATGAGGATCACGTCGTAGTCGCGCTTGAGGTCGCCCTTCTCGACGCGCTCCTTGTAGATCAGATCGAACGGGATGCCGAACTGGTCGAACGCGTGGCGATACCAGCCCAGCTCCTGGGTGCCGCTCCACTGCGAGTAGATCGCGATGCGCGGCACGTTGGCGTCGTGCGTCGGGACCGTGGGCAGCTGCGACAGGGCGGCTGCCGTGAGACCGAGTGAGTCCACCTGGACGCGCGCCGCGGCGAGATCGGCCGGCGAGCCGGTGACGATGAACGAGCCGGCCGGGAAGCTGGTGCCCTCGGCCGTGAACGCCTGCTCGGCGACCTTCATCGCCAGATTTTTCAGGTGATAGCGGAAGGTGATCATGTTGTTCGAGCCGTAGTGCGCCACGGCGACTCCCGCCGTGCCGCTGCCGGCGACGGTTCCGCGGACGACGGCGGTCTTGATCGGCGTCGTGGCGACGGAGAGGATCGCCTTGTCGCGAATCTCCTTCACCGGGACGTCGAAGGCGTAGCCCATCGACCAGCCGCTGTCGTCGTACGTCATCAGCGCGGGGTCGGGATAGTCCTGCCGCTCGAGGAGGTTCTTGGCGAGACGGCCGTACGGTTGGTCGAGCTTGATGACGTAGGAGCCGACCGGGAAGCTGTCGGCGCCGATCTTGACCGGCGCTTTGAGCGTGCCGATCTCGATTCCCTGGGCGCGGAGGATGTTGATCATCGTCGCGGCGCGCGTCATGTCGTGCTCGACGGGGACGACGTAGCCGTAGGGGGCTTCGGTACTCCCGGCATTGAGCGAATTGCGCGTCTTGACGTAAAAGTTCTGTAATATGACGTTTGGAAACATCGACGTCAGCTGGAGCGCCGAGAGGACGCCGGTCTCCATGTAGTTCGTGTTGTTGCGCCGCGAGAAGTTCTGCACGGCGTTGGGCGGGATCGGGATGCCGCGATACCACTCGCGCGGTTGGCCGCCGCCCTTCCCGGTCGGAATCGTCGGGCCGCGGCCGCCGCGGCCCGCGCCGCCACCGCCGCCGCCGCCGCCGCCCGCGAACGGGTTCGCTCCGCCCGCCGTCGAATCGCCCGGTGCACTGCCGCCTCGACCTCCGCCCCGGGCTCCGCGTCCGCCCCGTCCGGCGCCGCGTCCGCCATTGAGCCCACTGGCCCCATTCGCGCCGCCCGCCCCACCGGCCGCGGTCGACGAGCTGTCGCGCGCGGCGGCGGTCGACGCTCCGCCTCCGGGCGTGTTCTCGCGCCCCGACTGGGTTTCGTACATCCGCATCATGCCGTTGTGATTGTACGCCACGGAGCCGAGGTAGCCGGGCGACCAGCCGTCCATGAAGGCGTGCGTGTACACGCCCGGCATCCCCCACTTGGTCATCTGCGCCAGCTCCCAGTTGGAGAACCAGGGCAGCTCGGCGAAGAGCAGCGGATCGAGATTGGGGTTCTGCGGAGGGCCGCCGCTGTAGGTGTACATCAACGCCTGCGCTTCGTGCAGGTCGTGGATGATCGGTGGATGCGCCGTGAAGTACCAATCGACGATCGCGCGCATCGACATCTGCGACAGATTGATGTCGCGGTTGTTGTCGTGATAGACGTACTTGCCCCAGTACGGAAGCTGAGCGCCGCCGCGGCCGCCGCCCGCCGCTCCGCCGCGCCCGCCGGTGCTGTCGGCAGCTGGGGGAGCAGCCGACCCGGTCTCGAGCCCGCGATAGAACCAGTCGACGTTCCGGTCGCGCCCGTCCGGCTCCGCGGCCGGTGTGACCGAGACGATGACGTTGTTGCGAATCTGCGTGATGAGCGGCGAGGTCTCCGTCGCCAAACGATACACGAGCTCCATCAGCATCTCGGAGGGGCCGGTCTCACCGCTGTGCAGGCCGCCGATCAGATGGTAGTGCGGCTTGGTGGTCGCGATCAGCTCGTGGATCTGCGCATCGCTCAGGCCGCGCGGATCGGCGAGCTTGGCGAGGTTGTCCCGATTGTGCTGGAGGTTGCGGATGTTCTCTTCGGACGACACCCAGACGACGACGAGCTCGCGCCCTTCGTCGGACCGTCCAATCGTCTCGACTTTGACGCGCGGCGTCGCTTTGGCAAGCGCTCGATAGTATTTGAGAATATCGGCGTAGTAGGTGAGCTTGGCCGGCGCGCCGATGTAGTAGCCGAGCACGTCCTTCGGGGTCGGAATCCCGGAGACGAGCGGCAGATGGTCGACCAGCGGGCTGCCGTAGTTGGGGCCTGTCGTCCACTCGGTGTAGAGCTTGGCAAACTCCGCGTCCTGCTTCTGGTGCGGGTCGCGCGTCTCGGAGACCGATTGTTGCGCGGCGAGTCTCGGGGCGGCGGCGCCGGTTGCGGCGGCGGCGAACAGCACGCACGCACGCGATGTGGTCCACGCGCGGCGGGAGCGGATGCGGGTCGGATTCACGAGGCGTCTCGGTCGCGCGGGGCGCGCGAGTTGGCAAGGGAGGAGCATGAGGGCGCGCCGGCGCTCGGAAGCAGAGCCGGCGTCGCCGTCAACAATACGATTCGGCGCGCGGGGCGGGAAGGCACCGGCGCCTACGCCTCTTCCCCGGCTATCGCGCCGCTGGCGCGGCCGCCCGCGCGCGATTCCGCTCCTCTCGCTCCCGCGTCAGGTGCGGCACGACGCCCACCATCCGCTCGATGAGCATGAGCTGCCCGCGGTGATGCATCTCGTGCTCCTTGATCGCCATCAAGAGCTCGAGTCGTGTGCGCGGGTTCGCCCCGGTGGGATCGGTGACCGTCTCGGCGAGATACGCCGGTGTCAGCGACTCGAGCCAGGTCGCCACACGTTCGCCCTCGCGCTCCAGCGCGTCGAGGATTTCCGCCTTGGACTTCGGCTTGTCCGCCGCGGCGTGAACGATCGCCAGCGAGGCGCCGAAGTCGTACCCCTTGAACGTGGTCGCGTGCTTCGTGCGGTGGACGTCTTCCTGGAACAGCGGCGAATAGATCATGTGCCGAAACAGCTCGTTCACCGAGCGCGCGCCGGGCGCCGGCCGGAAGTCGTACTTGTCTTCGGGAATGTCGCGCGCAATGTGGATCGTGTTACCGCGGACAGTGCGGAAGGCTTTGGCGAGTTCCGTGGCACCATAGGTGGACATGCGTCGGCTGCTCCGGCGTGGTGTTGAAAGGGGAATGAGCGTGACGCTGCAAGTATACCGCACGCGATCCCCTGTTGCCGCCGTCGCGGTCCGAGTAGGTTGCCGCGAGCACCCCCGCCCCGCTCCCGACCGCTCTCCCCCGACGCCGAGGCGCGTGCACGTGTCCACGAGCCCCCGACAGATCCTTCGCCGAACGATGGCGTGACGCTGCGGCTTCCGCACCCGCTGATCATGCTCGTCGCCGGTGTCGCGATCGCCGCCGGCCTCACGTGGGTCCTTCCGGCCGGCGACTACGCGCGCCGCGAAGACCCGGCCACGCATCGCAGCGTCGTCGTCGCCGGAACGTATCACACGGTTCCCCGCTCGCCCGTCGGTCCGTTTGCTGCCGTCGTCGCTTTGCCGCGCGGATTTGTCGAAGGGGCCGACGTCATCGCCGTGGTGCTGTTCGTCGGCGGCGCGTGGGTGGTGATCGACCGGCTCGGCATCCTCGGCCGTCTGATCGCGTCGCTCGTCGCGGTCTTTCGACGACGGGGGCTACTCGCGATCCCCGTCGTCGCGCTCTTTTTCGGCGTGATGGGCGCGCTCGAGAACATGCAGGAGGAGATCATCCCGCTGATTCCGGTGCTCCTCCTGCTCGGCGCGGGCATTGGCATCGATGCGGTCGCCGTCGTGGGGATGAGCGTGGGCGCCGCGATGATCGGCAGCGCCTTCGGCCCAACCAATCCGTTCCAGGCTGGGATCGCACTCAAGCTCGCGCAGCTGCCGCCGACCTCGTTCGGTCTCCTCCGACTCGCGATGCTGGTCATCGGGCTCGCGCTGTGGGTCGCCTGGACAGTGCGCCACGCGATCAAGCATCGCACGGAAGTGCCGCCGCCGATGGCCGTCGGCGATGCATCGCCTGCGGCGACGATGTCGCGGAAGGATCTGCTCCTCTTCCTGATCGCGATCGCGCCAATGGGCTTCTACGTCTATGGATCGATCGCCTTCGGCTGGGGATTCAACGAGCTGTCGGCGGGATTCTTTGCCGGAGCGTTCGTCGCCGGTCTGTGGGGAGGTTTGGGATTGGAGGGCACCACGATCGCATATCTCGAGGGGATGCAGGGCCTTCTGCCGGCGGCGATGCTGATCGGTGTGGCACGAAGCATCTCGCTCGTTCTTGCCGATGGCCACGTGATCGACACCATTCTCCAAGGCTTGACCAGCCCGCTCGCCCACGCCGCGCCGGCGACGACGGCCTATCTCATGATCCCGGCTCAAGGGCTGATTCACGTGATCGTGCCGAGTGCGAGCGGACAGGCCGTGCTGACGATGCCGGTGTTCGTGCCGTTGTCGGATCTGCTGGGCATTTCGCGGCAGGTGACGGTGCTGGCGTATCAGACGGGCTGCGGTCTGTGCGAGATGCTCACGCCGACGAACGGCGCGCTGATGGCGGTGCTGCTTGCGGCCCGGGTGCCGTTCGGCCGGTGGATGCGGTTCGCCGTTCCGGGCGCCGCGATCGCGCTCGTCGTCGGCATCGTCGGCATGGGCGCGGCGATGGTGATGTCGTGAGCGCGCGTGTCTCCGAGATGATCGCGACGCCGATCGCCGCGGCGATCCTCGTCGCCGCGTGCGGCGGGTCGACGGAGCCGCGCGCCCTGCCGCGATCGGTATCGATCGTCGCCGAGCGTTCCGCGTCGGACACGATCGGCGCGGCGCTCGGCGCGCCGGTCACCGTCGACGTTCGCGACCCCGCAACGGGCGACGCGCGCGCCGGCGCGAGCGTCCGGTTCGTGGCGGTGCACGACGATCCGCATCGCGATGAGTTGATCCTGCCAAATGGATCGCCGCTCGATTCGACGACAGTCGCGACCGACGCCGTCGGCCGAGCGACACTCGCGCTGCGATTGGGAGTTCGCGCGGGCGTACATCGGCTGGTCGCGCGCGTTGACGGCCCGGCGGGCGCGGACACGGCGACGTTCAACGTGCAGGCCGGCCAGCCGGCGTCCCTCGTGCTGGCGCCGCGCGACACCGCGGTGACGCTTGGCGAGCGGTTTGCGGTGGCGACGGCGCTGGTCGATCGCGGCGGGAACTCGACGCCGGGCATCGTGAGCTACGCGAGCTCCTCGCCGGTCAGTTGTCCGATCGATCCAGTTGGCGTGGTGCGCGCGCTCACCGCGGCCAATTGCACAATCACGGCGACGGCCGGTGTGGTGACCGCCACGGCGACGGCCACACTGCTGCCGAACGCATCGCTGCTCGTCATGCGCGGAGCGACGCTCGGCACGCTCGCGCTCGACGGCTCGGGCTTCAGCGCGATCGCCGACATCGATCCGCTGGCGGGCGTTGGACGGTTCCGGTGGAGCGCCTCGGGGAAGGAGGTCGCATTCACACAGCGCGCGAACGGCGTGACGCGCGTCGGCGTGCTCGGATTCGACGCACGCACGCGCTTTCTACCGGCATTGCCGATCGACGTCGCCCGGGCGCGGGTGAGCGGAGACGAGGCTTGGGTCGTCGGCATCACGGCAGTGACGCCAGCCACGCTCACTGCGGCGATCTGGCGATTGTCTGCCGATGGCACGGCGTCGTTCGCACTGTGCGCGGCCTGTGACTTCTCGACGTCGTTCGTCGAGATCTCGAATGACGGACGATGGGTGATCTACGGCGATCAGTCGCGCGTCGAGTTGGTCGACGCGGCGACCGGCCACGACTCGCCGCTCGGCCCGGAGACGCTGCGCGCGCGCTTTTCCGCCGACGCATCGCGGTTCGCATATGTCTCGGCGTCGACCGGCGAGCTGCGCGTGCGGAACACCGATGCGAGCGGCGACCGGCGCGTGGCGGGCGGACTCGACTCGATCACGTTCGGCTCGGTGGTGAACTGGTCGCCCGATGGCCAGTGGATCGTGGCGAGTATTGGAAGCCGGTACTATGTCGTGGGCGCGACGACCGGGCTCGCGCTGCCGCTCCCCACGAGCATCGGCGGGGTGTATGCCGTATTCGATGGCTGGAGGCCATGACGCACCTTCGATGAGTGCCACACGGCGTGACGACGCTCACAGATCCCGGGCGTGCGACTTGCTTTTTATGGCGAGCCCACCAACTCCCGCAGCCGCTTCGGCGGCATGGTTCGAGTAAGAGGGAGGAGGGACGATCGATGGCGCGACCGAAGGCGGTAACTGAGACACGGGATTTGGCGATCCCGCTGAGCTCCGGCGATGATGGCGTGTCCAAGCCAGCGTCGTCGGACGACATCCTGGTCGCGTACGCACGCCTTCACGATCTGCTCGAGCGTGAGCGGGCCGCGAACGAAGAGCTCCGCCGTCGATTGCAGCAGGCGTACGTCGGCACGATCGAGATGCTGGCCGACGCCGTGGAGACGAAGGACGCCTACACGCACGGCCACTGCCGCCGCGTGTCGCACTATGCGCGGCTCGTAGCGCGGCGAATGGATCTGCCCGACCGCGAAGTGAAGCTGGCCTGTCTTGCCGCGCTGCTCCACGACGTTGGCAAGATCGGCGTGACCGACGCGGTGCTCAACAAGCCGGGCCGGCTGCTGCCGGAGGAACGGCTGCTCATTCAATCGCACGTGCGGCTCGGACACGATCTGCTGGAGAGCGTTCCGGGTCTCCGCGAAGTGGCCGGTGCGGTGCTCTACCATCACGAGTGGTATGACGGCAGCGGCTATCCTGACGGCCTGTCGGGCGACGCGATCCCGCGCGTAGCGCGGATCGTCGGTGTGGTCGACGCATTCTGCGCGATGATCGACACGCGAAGCTACAAGCCGGCGCGCACGCCCGATGAAGCGCGCGACGAGCTGCGGCGTTGCGCCGGCACCCAGTTCGATCCGAGCGTCGTGGAAGCCGCGCTCGAAGTGTTGCCGGCGCCGATCGAATCGGGGGAAGACGATCTCGCGTACGCGTGCGGGTTGTTGTTCGAGTAGATCTTTGGACGTGGATCGTGGATCGTAACGGCTCAGCGATGAGCTGTGAGTCGCGACGCATGAGCTCGCCCCGCAACGTTCAAAGCTCTCTCCGTCGTCGTCGGTTGGTGCCCGTTGGCGTCCGTACTCAAGTCGCTCCAAGCGTCCATCGCGACAGGCCGGCGCTCGTGAGAGAGGCCAGCCCGTTCGTCGTTGGCCCGTTCGACGATCCACGATCCATGATCCACGATCGATTCACGGAAAGCTGCGCTTCGTCCAGACGACGACCGAGCCGCACATCTGCTGATCCTTGCGCACGATGAACTGGCCAGGCGTCGTGAAGGCGTGTGGATAGACCTCTATCGCGGCGATGTCGTCGGGAGCAAGCTCGTCGAACCGGCCACTATGATCGAGCACGCCGTCGATCCAGATATACGGGCCGCAGCGGCCGGTCCCCTTCACGTTCGGAAAGCTGAAGTTCGCACCGCGCGTCGATCCAGACGGAGCAACTATTACATTCGGGATCTCCTCGAACACGCTCGACAGCGTCGCGTGCCGCGCCAATTCTGTCGAGTCGCGGAATTCACCGAACCCCATTCTTCGGCGCTGCTCGTACCCGTCGGCGACTATGCGTTGATAGGTCCGGTTCGAGCGAACGCTCATCGCAGCGAGGGTCGTGACCGAACGCAGAACGACCGCCACACGAGCCGTGTCGCGCGGGTAGACGTCGACCACGGCCGACGACGGGGCCTTGCCTACCGCGCGGACATCGAGCTGGCGCGTGCCTGGCGCGACGCCGCGAAGCGCAAAATTCCCCGCGCTGTCCGTCCGCGTCTCGGGCAATCCCAACGCGTCGACGCGGGCTCCGGCGATCGGCGCTCCACCACCGTCGCTCACCGTGCCCGCAACGACGCCAGCGCTGAGAGAATTCGGATCGCCGTGCGACGCACCGATCACGAGATCTCGCCGCTCCACACGTCGATCGCCGGCGACGAGATCGATCAGGTCGGTTCCGGCGTTCTCGCTCGTCGAGTCGGCCGCCGCCTCGATCTGCAGGATCGCACCCGTGGGGACGTCGCAAGCCCGATATCCGCCGCGCTCATCGGTACGGACGTCCGTCCGCCAGGAGCGACGCGCGACTCCCGCGGTCTTGTCGAGCGCCAGCTCGATCCATCGCACGGTTACGACGGCGTTAGCGACGGGCCGCCGTGTCGTCGCTGACTGCACCGTGCCGAATACGAACCCGCTGTCCAGTGGCGGAGTGCGATCGTCGCAGGCGATTCGCCACAGGCGCGCGAACGACGGTGTGCCGAGTCGCACGGTGTCGCGCCCGTCGGTCACCCGCACACGCATCGCGCTTCCGGTCAGTCCGAGTGAATCGAACGCTGCGTGTTGCACGGCAACGACATAGTCGCCCGGCGCGACCTCGTCGAACCAGAACCTGCCGAGTGCATCGCTCGACGCGCTGCGCGAGGCGTGAGCGGGGGACGTCATGGTCACGAAAGCGCCAGCCAACGGAACGGCGCGCACACTGTCGAACGCGACGCCCGCGACTCGAACCATCGTACTCTCGTCCGGCCTCCTCTGGCCCGCGACGGACTGCGTCGAGAGCGCGAGCAGCCAGGCGGCGAACAGCTTCGTCAGCGAGCGTTGCATGCGCGCGAAGACGGGGTGGCCTTGAGGACAGACACGAAAACTATAATTCAGATATACCGCGACCAGCGAACAATCGCCAGCACATCGTTCTCACGGCTTCACCGTCCCGGCGCGCTTTCGCATCGGGTCGCTCAACCGCTCCGCGTCGTCGTCGTTCCGGATCACCCGCGGGGTGAGAAAGACGAAG
>DATNAT010000032.1:0-8299 GCA_035572355.1 Gemmatimonadaceae bacterium | reverse complement strand
GTGTGCGAGCCGCGGCAGGTCTGGACGTTGGCCAGGTATTTCGGGTTCGAGATGTCGCTGATGTCGAAGATGCGAAGGCCGCGAATGCGATCCTTGCTCACCGGATCGCGCGGCGCATCCTTGCCGCAGTCGAGCCGAGCGGTCGGCGCTTCGGCGGAGACGAAGAGCAGATTCTTGTAGACCGATACGTCGCTCTGCGAGGCCGGGCAGAGCTTCTCGTCGCGCAGCTTCGGGTGATCGGGGTCGGAGATGTCCCAGATCTGGAAGCCGTTGTAGTTGCCCTGAATGACGTCGGTGCCGTGAAAGGCGAGGTCCGAATTGGTCACGCCGGCGAAGTCGGGCGGCGGCGGCGTGTGCGAGAGCATCTTGAGATTCCAGATCGCTTCGCCCGCATCCTGCACGCCGGCCTTGAGGCCGACGCGCGGATCGGGCGACGGCGCCGTGATGAGCGGCTGCGAGTAGTCGGGACCCTTGGCGGTGCTCTTCTGCGCCCCGGCGAGCGCCGGAGCGAGAGCGGCCCAGGCGAGGAGTGCCGCCAGAGCCGGCAGCATGCCGATCACCGCGGCGAACGGTCGTGAGCGCGAGAGTGTCATGGACAAGTCGGGGGGGGGGAAGTGGAGGCGAAACGAAGGACAGGCGAGCTGGAACAACTTCATGGTTCTCTAATACGACGCCGACCGCGTTCGGCCGGTTGGTTGCGGTCAGCCGCCGCTGCCGGCTTCGGCGGGCAGCGCGTCGAGCATCTGCTGCATGCGGTCGATCTCGGTCGTTTGGTCGGCCTGCACGTCGTTAGCGAACTTGAATACGATCTCGTCCTGCGCGGCGCCGGGCGTTTTGAACAGGGCGTCGACCATCGTCAGCGCGCCGCGATGGTGCTGCATCATGAACGTGAGAAAGAGCCGGTCGAACTCGAGCCCGCGGGCCGCATCGAGCTGTGCCATCTGGGCCGGCGTGAGCATGCCGGGCATCATCTTCATCGGCTCCGTGGCGCCATTCATGGCCGGCATGCCCGCCATGGTCGACGAGCCGGCCCGCGCGATCGTGTCCGGTTGTGGAACGGGCTGATTCCGTTCGGCTAGCCATTGCTGCATCAGCCCAATCTCGGCCGTCTGCCCCATGGCGATGCGGCCGCAGAAGATCTGAAGCGCTTTGCTCGCCCCGTGCGACGCGGCCCAATGGGCCATCTTCACGGCCTGGCCGTGGTGCTGGATCATGCCGGACATGAAATCGATGTCGGCGGCGGTGTAGGGGCGGCGAACGCTGTCGCGCCTCGCCTGCTCGATGCCGGAGGGGGACGCGGTGACCTGGGCGGCGGACCGCTGCGGTCCGGCGATGGCGATCACCGCCGCCACCGTCGTCGCGAGACTCGCGCGTGTTGAAAAAGTCATAGGCGGAAAGTTCGTGATTCGGCCTCGCCGGAACTCAGCGCTCGCGAGGCCATTGGCGCACGGTCCGAAACTACGGCGTGGCCCGGGGGAACGCGAGCCTCCTCCCCGCGGCTGGCCTGGTCGCGGCTGGCGCAGTAGTCTCGAATACGCGCAACCGCGCTCGACCGTGGCGACTCTGAACAGTTCGCGTACCTTGGAGCGCGCCTCTGTCGTCATGTCTCGTCACGACGTGATGGTCGTCACGACGCCACCGGAATCCGCATGCTGCCTGTTCGCGCACGGCTCTCCGCTCCGACACCTCGCTCGGCTCGACTGGCCCGCCGCATCGCGCGCGGCGCGGCCTTGGCCGCGGGGATCGGCGCGGCGAATGCGATCGGCCCATCGGCGGCGCAGGCGCAGGTGCCCGTTCAGGCAGACGGCTCGGCGGTGCCGCTCTCGCGGTTCGAGATGCAGCGCGCGCTGCTCGAGGTGGACGAACAGCGGCGGCGGCTCGAGATGTCGCTCGAGCCGGTGGACTCGGTGCTGCGGGTGCTCGCCGCCGACACGCTGCGCATCAGAGCGTTCAAGCGGTCGGCCGCAGTCGATCAGGATGTCGCCGGCGCGGTGTCGGCGTCGAATCAGCTCGCGCAGCTCCCCGGCGCGCCGGACCTGACGCGCCGGTTGGTCGACGCGGTGGTCGCCGCATCGCGCGATTTTTCGATACCGGACAACACGCTCAGCGGACGCGTCATGCTCGCGCCGGCGGCGCAGGACTATCTGGCGCGCAGCCCGAACGCCGGCGTGGTGCCCGTCGCCGACGAGCTTCCGCCCTACGACACGCCGCTCTGGGACAAGATTCGCCAGAGCGACTACGGACGGCAGCGCATGGCTCGGCCGACGCCGGCCGACATCGCCGGTTTTCAGGCTGCCGTGAGCGATTCGGGATTCGAGGCCTACAAGCAGACGCTCATCGCCGCGTTCGCGCGACGCATCGCCGACATTCGGCGCACGCGCGACGCCGGCCGCGCCGACGTTGGACGGCTGCGCCGCCGCGCGGCCGACCTGGCGCGTGCGATCGGCGAACAGGAAACGAACGCGCAGACGATCGACGCGCGCCTCGTCGAGATCGGCGTGCCGGTGTTCGGGATCGTGCTCCTGGCGCTCCTCTTCATGCCGCGGATGTACGGCAGCGAAGAGATGCAGCGGTGGATGTTCACGTCGGGGCTCGTCGTCGAGCTGGCGACGGTGGTGATGATCACTGCCGCGACCCTGCTCCTCGCGCTGGCGAACCGCATTCACGCCGAGGTGGTCGGCACGCTGCTCGGCGGGCTGACCGGGTACACGATCGGGCGGTCAGTGCAGCGCCGGCCGGAGATTCCGACGCCGGCGCCGCAGATTCAGCCCGTGCAACACACGCCGATCAGCACGCGCTTCCGGTAGCGCGCGAACCAGCGAGCCCTCAGCTCGTCCGGCGTCCCGTGATGCGCCACTGCTGCCGCCCGTCGACGATCGAGCCGGTGACTGCGGTCGGCGTGAAGCGCAGCTCGACGGTGCCGTTGCCCGACTGCGTGCGCACCGAGCCGCGCAGGGTGTCGCCGTCGATCACGACGTGATTGATCACGGCCGGTCCGCGATCGTCGGTGATCAGTGACGCTTCGAGGCAGCCGTCGATGTTCTCGAGCACGAGCATCACCTGGCGCGCGCTCGAGCTGTCGGGCTTCATGGCGACGACGCGGTAGGTTCCCGTCTGCGCCGGCGTGATGCAGCCGGCCGGTGCGGCCGGGCGCGGCGACGGGGCGCCGCCGAGCAGGGAGAGTGCGGCAATGACTGGTGCGGCGAACATGGCGAACCTCCGAGTGTGAAGAGCACGAACGAGGATCTGCGATGGATACGTCGTTGGACACCGCAAAGTGTCATCGCTGTTGTTCGAATTCTGTCACGAACGTGCGATGGCGCGCCGGACGCCGTCGGCATGGCAATGAGCGTTGTGATATAGAACAACGATCATGACGCATCGGGACGACCGGGCCGGCCGCGCCGCCGTTCCGGCTAGGGCCGGCGCCGGCACGGCAACCGCGGCGGCGGCGCGTGGGCGCGCGCCGGCGGTCCGCCGCCGACCGCCGTCCCGCCCAATCGCCCGGTGCCCGGCCGATCCGGCCGCGTCGCCCCGCCCGCGACCTCGCGCGTCAGAAACGCGGCATGGATCACGCACTCTGTCGCGGTGGTATGCCAGGCATGGGCACCGCACCTTCGGACCCTTCGGGAGTCAGCGCATGAGCGCCGGACACGCCACCATCGACCTCGCCCCACTGGAAGCGCGCTACGAGATCGTCGGCGAGCTCCGCGGTGGCGGCCCGCACGCGTACAGCACCTACTTCGCTCGCCGGCGCGACGACGGAAGCGAGGTCATCATCACCGTAGCGAACGCGACCGAGGGCGACAACAATTCGCTCTCGCACCTCGCGTCCGACACGCAACTCCTGCGGGACAGCCACCATCCGAACCTGCCGCAGGTGCTCGACGGCATCTGGCTGGGTTCGAATGCGTTCTCCGTCGTCAGCGAGCGCGTCCGCGGGCGGACGCTCGCCGAGCGGCTCGACCGGGGCGAGCGGATCGCCAACCCGCGGATCGCCGTCATCCTGCAGGACGTGGCGACCGTGCTCGACTGGGCTCGGTCGCAGGGAGTCGTGCATCGGGGTGTCACGCCCGAGACGATCACCTTCGCCGCGGCCGACAACCGTGCGATGGTTACGCTCCTGCCGACGCCGGTGCCGCTCGACGGTGTGCCCAACGCCTGCGCCGATGCGCGCACGATCGGAGTGCTCGCCCGCGACATGCTCGCCGGCGAGCGTCTGTCCGATCGGCCTCGAGACGACGCGCCGACCCTCGCCCAGGTGCGCCGCGATCTGGCGACGCGAGTGCTCGACGCCACCGAGCGCATGGTCGCCTGCCGGCAAGATGGCGAGGCGCCGAGCATCGCTGCCTTTCTCGCCGTCGTCGCCAGCGCGGACGTGCTCAAACAGGCCGAAGTCGAGATGGCTGCCCTCAAGGAAGAGTACGAAGAGCAGCACCAGGCGGAGCTGCGCAAGTGCGACGCGGAGCGAGAGGCGATTCAACAGCGCGACGCGGAGCAGATGGCAATGCTGGCCGGCGAGCGCGAAGAATTCGAGCGGACGATGGCTGACGAGCGCGCCGCGATCGAAGCCGAGCGCGCGCAGTTCGAGGCGACGATGAGCGAGCGCCAGAAGCAGCTCGCTGCGGTTCGTGCCGATCTCGAACACGAACGGTCCAAGCTGGAAGCTCGGCTTGCCGAGCTCGAGACGCGCCGCGCCGAGGTGGAGCGGCTCCGCGACGAAGCGATCGCCGCCGGCGCGAACGTCAGCTCGATCGAGCCCTCGATCGTGTCGGCGCCGTTCGCCCCCGTGCGCGGCGCCGCGAACGCGCTCGCCTCGATCGTCGCCGAACGGATCGCGAAGACGCAACGTGAAACGGCTCTCAGTGTGGGCGAGCCAGAACGGATCGACGCCAGTGTTCCGGCTGTCCCGGTGCTTCCGGCTGGTGAAGGTCGGCCGCGGTGGTTCATTCCAGCTGGCGCGGCGGGGCTGCTCGCTGTGTTGATCGCGATCGCGATGGTGCTCGATCACCGCGCGCCGCCTCGCGTCGGTGTGCCCGCCGCGTCCGCCGCGCTCGCCGACTCCGCCGGGCTTCCGCGCGCCGGATTCCTGACGCAGACCGCGGGCGGAACGGTTGGACATCCGTTGAGCGGCACGCCAGCCGCCGACTCGCTCTCCGGCGCCGGCAGCGCGGCCGACACTATGCCGGCCGCGGATCTCACCGACAGCGCACAGGCTGCGGCCGATTCCGCGGCCGCGAGCGCGCTTCGTCGGGCGGCCGCGATCGCGGCGCAGCGACGCGCCGAAGCGACGCGTGCTCGTCAGGCGGCAGAAGCGGCGGCGGCTCGGGCCGCGGCCGACTCGACGGTGCGCCGCGACACACTCGGCGAATTCATTCGCCCGGTCAGGCGGCCGGTGAGTGACACGATCGTCCGTCGCGACACGCTGTTCCGTCGCGATACGTTGCCGCGGCGCGACACACTCGTGCGCCCGGATACGTCGCGCCTGCGTCCCGACACGCTCGAACGAGTGGCGGAACGCAGGCGTTGAGCCGACGGATTCAGTCGATCAGAACACGACCGGTTTTCCGACGGTGACCGGCGTGAGGCCGGCCTTCGTCAACAACGTATTGAAGGTCGGCAGATCGGACCGCAGCACCTGTTGCAGCCGGTCCGTTTGGACCTTGAGCTCCGATTTGAGATCTGTGAAGATTGGCGCGGCGCTGGCGATCGGTGCCGCGTCGGAGCGCGAGACGACGCCGAGCAGCGCCGCGAGCCGGTTGTTGACCTTGATCGGGAAATTGAGCGGGTCCTGACCGCTCTGGTTCTTCACCTGATAGATTTCGCCTTCGACGGCGCTCAGGTCGGACGTCAGCTTGTCGCCCGCGCTCTTGATCTGGGCGTCCGACGCCTTGGCGAGCCGGTCGTCGACCTGGCGCTTGATGTCGCGAATCTGAATTACGGCCCGATCCGCCTCGCTCACCTTGTCTCGAATCTGAATCGCCAGCGCGAACTGCGCGCGAAGGTCGGCGTCGGTCGCCTCGTGCCACGGATTGCGCTTGACGACGAGCGGTTGCGAGACCGTGTGATCGTCGGCGGTGAGGCGCACCGTGTAGCGTCCCGGCGGCGCGGCGGGCCCGTTCGTCGAGCCGCCCCAGAGAATCATGCCGGGGAAGGTGACGGCCGGCGCATAGGCCTGATCCCAATCGAAGCTGTTGAGTCCCGCGACCCGCCCCGGGTTTCCGCCGCCGAATCCCCCGCGTCCACCGCGCCCGCGTCCACCGCCGGCTGCCGCGGCGGAATCGGCGGGGGCGCCGCGTCCACCGCGTCCGCGTCCTCCGCCTTCGTTCGTCGTGTCCGGGTAGGTGCGAATCACCTGGCCGGCGGCGTCGACGATGTCGATGCGCACTTTCTGCGCGGGACTCTTGAGCCAGTACTGAATCACCGCCGGTCCGCCCGAACGAATGGCGTCGGCCGGCTTGAACAGCACCGGTTCGGCGCTCGCCGTCATCGTCGCGCGGTACTGCCGGAGCGGCTCGATGTTGTCGAGGATGTAGAAGCCGCGTCCGTGCGTGGCGATGTCGAGATCGTGATCGGTGACGATCAGATCCCAGACGGGAATGTCGGGCAGGTTGAGCGAGAGCGACGACCAGCTGTCGCCGTCGTCGTACGAGATGTAGACACCATGCTCCGTGCCGGCGTAGAGGAGTCCCTTGCGCGTCGGATCTTCGCGCACCGCATGGACGTAGTCGTCGGCCCGGATGCCGTTCGTGATCTTGGTCCAGGTCTTTCCGAAATCGTGCGTGCGGAAGATGTACGGCGCCTTGTCCTCGAGCAGCGGCCGCTTCACGGCGACGTAGGCGCTCGCCGAATCGAACGCCGAGGCGTCGATGCTGCTCACGCGGCCGAAGTCGGGCATGTCCTTCGGCGTGACGTTGGTCCAGCTGGTGCCGGCGTTCTTGGTGACGGAGAGGATGCCGTCGTCGGAGCCGGTCCAGATGACGTTCGTCGTGCGCTTGGACGGACCGATGGCGAAGATCACCGCGTACACTTCGGGGCCGTTCATGTCGCGCGTGATCGGTCCGCCCGACGGGCCCATCGTCTTTGGATCGTGACGCGTGAGATCGGGGCTGATCCGCTCCCACTTCTGCCCGCCGTTCGTCGTCTTCCATAAGTGCTGCGAGCCCGTGTACAGCACGGTCGGATTCACCGGCGAGAAGATGACCGGGTAGGTCCACTGCCAGCGCTCTTTGAGCACCGCGGATTCTTCGCCCGAGAACATGCGCGGATAGGGGCTCACCTCGCGCACTTCGCCCGTGTGGCGATCGAGCTTCGTGAGGAAGCCGCCGCCGTTCGCGTTGGTGCCGGAGTAGAAAATGTCGGGGTTCTTCGGATCGGGTGCGATGTAGCCGTCTTCCGAGCCGCCGGGGCTGAACGACGTCGTCGTAGCGCCGCGTCCACGTCCGCGCCCGCCGAACGCGTTCGCCGCTTCGGTCGACACGCACATCTCGCTCTCGTCCTGCTGCGAGCCGCAGATGAAGTACGGCACGCTGGTCGTTGCGACGACGTGGTAGAACTGTCCCGTGGGATAGTCGGTCGCGCTCCACGTGGGATTGGGCGCGGTGGCGTCGAAGGTGATGTCGCCGCCCGGGTCGGCGGCGTGGAGCACGTGGTTGTCGTCGTCCGGATCGATCCACATGTCGTGCGAGTCGCCGCGCGCGAACTGCTGCTGCGCGAACGTCTTGCCGCCGTCGGTCGAGCGATAGGTGCCGACGTTCTCGACGTAGACCAGGTCTTTGTTCTTTGTATCGGCGAAGACGTGCGTGTAATAGAAGGCGCGCTGGCGGAACCGGCGCTCGTTGTTGACGAGCGTCCACGTGGCGCCCGCGTCGTCGGAGCGGAACAGGCCGCCGTTCTCGTTCTCGACGAGGGCGAAGATGCGGTTCGGGTCGACCGGCGAGATGGAGACGCCGATCTTGCCGTCCATGCCCGTCGGGAGGCCCGGTGCGCGGGTGATGTCCGTCCAGGTCTCGCCGCCGTCGGTGGACTTGTACAATCCGCTGCCCGGTCCGCCGCTCGACATCCCCCATTCGTTGCGGTTGGCTTCCCAGAGCGCGGCGAACATCACGTTGGGATTGGTGCGATCGATCTCGACGTCGGCGGCCCCGGTCTTGTCGTCCTTGTAGAGGACCTTGCGCCAGGTCTTGCCGCCGTCGGTGCTCTTGAACACGCCCCGCTCGGCGCTCGGCGCGCCGAACTGGCCGAAGTCCGAGAGAAAGACGATGTCGGCGTTGGTCGGATGAATTCGGATGTGAGAGAT
>DATNAT010000031.1:0-22254 GCA_035572355.1 Gemmatimonadaceae bacterium | reverse complement strand
TCTTGAACGCATCCAGCTCGTTGCAATCGTGGGCGCCGCGCGCGTTGAGCGTGCTGCGCATCGTCACCGCATTCCTGTTCATGGTGCACGGCAGCGCCAAGCTCCTGCACGTGCCGCACCAGGCGATGTTCGACAACCTGCAGCTCATGTCGCAGTTGGGCCTGCAAGGCGTCCTCGAGCTGGTGGGCGGCGGGCTACTCGTCATCGGGCTCTTCAGCCGCCCGATCGCGTTCCTGCTGTGCGGCGACATGGCGGTGGCCTATTTCATCGCGCACTGGCCGAAGAGCTGGCTGCCGATCCTCAACGGGGGCGAGCTCGCGGTGTTGTTCTGCTTCGTGTTCCTCTACGTATGGATCGCGGGCCCGGGACCGTGGAGCGTGGACGCGGCGATGCGCCGCGGCCGTTGATCAGGTCTCGCGAGACGCCGGGCTTCGTAGTCTCGCCAACATGACCGACACGACCGGCGCCGCGATCGGCCACGCTCCGCGCGAGCTGTCCGACGAGGCGCAGCGCGGCAACATCGCGCGCCTGTCGATTGCCCAGGCGCTGGCCGGCGCCAACTCGGTCGTCGCGTACGCGACCGGCGCGATCGTCGGCAATTCGCTGGCGCCGGACAGCAGGCTCGCGACGCTTCCGCTGTCGATCTTCGTCGTCGGCATGGCGGCATCGATCCTGCCCGTCGGCGCCATCGCGCGTCATCACGGGCGCCGTACGGCGTTCCTGGTCGGCACGGGTGCCGGCATCCTCGCAGGTCTTCTCGCCACGCTGGCGGTCCTCGAGAGCTCGTTCTGGCTGTTCTGTGTCGCCACGTTTCTCGGCGGCGCCTACGCGGCGGTGGTGCTGTCGTTCCGCTTCGCGGCGGCCGACGGCGTCGATGCGACCCGGCGCGCGCGCGCCGTTTCGCTGGTGATGGCCGGCGGGGTCGCGGCGGGCGTGCTCGGACCGCAGCTCGTGACGCTGACGATGGACGCGTGGCCGCCCTACACGTTCGCGGCAACGTACATCGCGCAGGCTGCGGTCGCGCTCCTGTCGATGGGCGTGCTGGCGGGCGTGCGATTGCCGAAGCCCACCGCCGCCGAGATCGCCGGCGGACGGCCGCTCGCCGTCGTCGCGCGACAGCCGCGCTTCATCACCGCGGTGATCTGCGGCGCGGTGTCGTACATGCTGATGAACTTCCTGATGACGGCAGCACCCTTGGCGATGAAGCTCTGCGGGCTCTCGCAGCAGAGCGCGAACCTCGGCATCCAGTGGCACGTCATCGCGATGTACGGACCAAGCTTCTTCACCGGACGGCTGATCACGCGCTTCGGCGCGAGCCGTGTCGTGGCGGGCGGGCTCGTGCTGATGGGCGTGTCGGCGCTGGTGGGACTTGCCGGCATCGACGTCGCGCATTTCTGGCTGACGCTGGTGCTGCTCGGTGTCGGCTGGAATTTCAGCTTCATCGGCGCGTCGACGCTGGTGCTCGAGAGCCATCGCCCCGACGAGAAGACGCGCGTGCAGGCGCTCAACGACTTCATCGTGTTCGGCCTGATGACGATCGGCTCGTTCGTGTCCGGCAGCCTGCTGTCGGCGTACGGATGGAACGTCGTGCTGGCCGCGTCGTTCCTGCCGCTCGCGATCGCCGTCGTCGCGCTGATGGTCACCACGCGCGTTCATCGCGCGACCGAGGGCGCGCGGGCGTAGACGCGACTATCCGTGCCGTTGGCAACGGCGCGCTGCATTGCCCGCCTCGCGAGGCAATGGCACGGGAATTGCAAAACTGCCGCGAACGAAATCGATCGGACGGACGCTTCGGGATTCCTCGCCGTGCGACGGCACGTCGGCGCGCGCAACGCAAGCCACGGGAATCAGAGGTCAATCGCCCGGCCCATCCGCAAGGGGAACCCTCCGGTGATGAAGATTCTTCAAGCTCGCGCATCGTCGATCGCGCGGACGATCGGCGTGATGATCGTGCTGCTCGCGTCGAACGCGGCCGTCGCACTTACGACGCTCACCGTCACATTGTCCTCGGACAACAATCCCGGAGGCGTCGGCGAGCCGGGCGACCTGCGGTACGCGCTGAACGCGATGAACCAGGGGCTGAACACGATACCCGACGATTACGCGATCGTCTTCGCCTTTCCGATGACGATAGAGCTCAACGGCATCCTGCCGATCGTCAACAATTCGCCGAACCCGGTGAACGTCACGATCGGCAACGCGGGCTCGACGCCCACCGTCACGATCGACGGCAACGGCGGCGCCTATCCCGGATTCTTCATTCCGATGGGGAACGTCACGCTCCAGAACATGGTGCTGCAGAACATGACCGCGCGCGGCGGCAATGGCGGCGACGGCATCTCGGGCGGTGGCGGCGGCCTCGGCGCCGGGGGCGCGATCTACGCGCCTCAAGCGTTCCTGAACGGCTCGAATCCTTCGATTGCGCTGCAGAACGTTTCGATCAACGACACCGCGGCCGTCGGCGGGAACGGCGGAAGTTACATCGGCGCGGCGTCGACCGGCAACGAGGGTGGCGGTGGCGGCGGCGGCTTCGGTGGACACGGCGGGTCCGTCCTGACCACCGGAATCACCGGAGGCGCTGGGGGCGGAGGGTTCGGTGGGGACGGCGGCAATGTCACGCTGTCGACCGACGACATTCTCGGCGGCGGCGGCGGTGGCGGTGGGGGACTTGGATCCCGCGCCACAATCGGCACGCTCACGAACCTGGGCAATGGCGGCGCCGATCAGGCCGTCGGGCTGGCTGGCAGCGGCTATGGCCTTTCGATCACCGCGGGCTCCGGCGGGGGCGGCCTGAACGGCGGCAACAACGCGGGAGGCGGTGGTGGGGGTGGTGCGATCGGCGGGTCCGCGCTGTCCGGCGGCGGCGGAGGAGGAAGCGCCGGACAAAACGGACTCACGGCGCAAGGCTCGATACCGCCGATGCTCAAGGACGCGTTTCGTTCCGGCGGCAACGGCGGCGACGGCGGCGGCGGTGGCGGCGGCAGCGTGGTCATGACGAATTTCTCGAACGAAATCGACGGACAGGCCGCGGATGGGGGCTACGGAGGCGGAGGCGGAGGCGGCTCCGGCACCGGTGCCTTCGACATCGATTACACCGTCCATGGTGGTGCGGGCGGGTTCGGCGGCGGTGGCGGGGGCGGCGGCGTCAATCTGTCCGGGATGACGTTTGCGGACGGCGGCAATTCCCTTGGCGGCGGCGGCGGTGCCGGCGGCGGACCCTCGAATGGCTTGAATGCCCAAGGCGGCGCCGACATCGGAAATCTCGGCGGAGGGATCGGAGGGATTGGCGCCGATACCTATGGAGCGGGCTTCGGCGGCGGCGGCGGTGGAGGTGGCAGCGGTCTTGGCGGCGCGATCTTCGTCGATAGCAACCTGAATTTCACCGTGCAGGCGATGCCGGGAATTCCGACCACGTTCAACGCTTCGAACAACACGACGCAGGCAGGCGTCCATGGGACGGGCGGCCCGGGAGGTTCGGACGGCGGCGACGGTTCGGCGCTCGGCAACAGCATCTTCCTGCGCGCCGGTTCCACGCTCACGCTCCTGGCGAACGACGCGGGCGATCTCCTGACGCTCGGCGATCAGGTCGCATTCATCGACGACACCGTTTTCGGCGCGGGGGGAACCCGCGTCTTCGTCAAGGGAAACGGGACCATCGTCTACAACGGGACGACGGATTACCAGGGCAACGTCCAGGTCTACAACGCGAATTTCAGGGTGAATGGCGAGATCGACGAAGCATCGGTGCTCGTCACGCGAAACCTCGGCTTCAGCGCGCAAATGGGGACGCTCGGCGGGACCGGGACCTTGACCGGAAGCGTCGACGTCATCGAAGGAGCGATTGCGCCCGACGCGGGCGGGACGCTGACGCTTGGAAGTCTTGTCCTCAACTCACCGAGCGCCGTGCATGTCGGGATCGATTCCGGCGGCACGTCGCGGGTCGCCGTCACGGGCGCTGCAACGCTGGCCGGCACGTTGCACATCGATCTCGATCCCGCCGCCAACAAGGCCGGCTCGTACACGGTGCTTTCGTCGGCCGGCATCACGGGCAGCTTCGACGCCGTCACGTTTGCCGGATCGACGCCCGCGAACTACACGCTCTCGTACCTTCCGGACGGCGCTCCCACGCACGTGCAGCTCGACATCTTCGACTCGGCCGACATGACGGTGTCGGCGAGCTTCCCGCCGTCGGCGATCGCGGGCTCGACCGTGAACGGAACGTTCACCTGCGCGAACAACGGACCGAATCCGGCCGCCGCGGCCACGTGCGCCATCAGCGGACTTCCGCCCGGTGCGACCGTGACGTGCACGCCGCCCGTGCCGACGGCGACGCCGCTCGCCGCGGGCAGCAGCATTACCTGCACGGCGACGTACACGGCGCCGGCGGCGGGGAGCGTGACGCCGACGATCACCGCGGGCAGCAGCACCAGCGATCCGAACGGCGCGAACAACGAATCGCCAGTGACGACCGCGGTGAGCGCGGCCGCCGCGACACCGGTTCCCATGAACGGGTGGTGGAGCCTCGCCGCGCTGATGCTGGCGATATGCGGCGCGGCGGCGGTGCTGAATTACCGACACCGTTAGCCCGATTTGGCGGGGCCGCGCCGGCGGAACATCCGAGCCCGCTTCGACCGCCGCCGATAACCAGGATCGAATGGAGCCGCCGTCCGGGACTGGGACGGCGGGCTTGCCGGCGCCGATGTCCATTGGCAATCGTCGACGTCGCGTTCCCCGCGCATGGGCGCTTCCCCCCGCGAACCGAGTTCCAGCCGGGCGCCGCTGACGGTGAGTCCTTACGACGCTATCAGCCAACGCCGATAGTCACGCCAAGCCGATACACGCAGCATCCACGTTCCGGGCCGAGTGTCGTGACGCAGCCATGCTCGCGCCAATCGACCCGGGCTCGAGCGTCGCAGGCGCTTGCAACGAAGACTCTTTTCGTCGGTTCGAAAGGGTTGGGAGGCGATCCTCCGGGACGCGCAGCACGCGACCGCGGTGCGCGTCAGGCTTGCCGAACCGTTTCGCAACGATGAAGGAGTCGTCATTGTCTTCGCCGAAATCCCGTTCCAGGAAGTCACCGCCGGCCGGTGCGGCCGCCCCCGACGAAGGCGCCGCGAGATCGACGGCACGCTCGACCACCAGTGGTCCCGCGGAGGGCGTTGCGGAGGTCTCCGACGCGGCCACCGCCAAGCTCGCGGGCACCGAAGCGGTGGCGTCCAAGTTTCCGTTCAATGCGGCAAAGCCCGGCGAGTTCGGCGCGCGATCGCGCGATCCCGCGAGGGGGCAGAGCGTCGAACCACCCCACCCGCTGGTTGCCGGAAGCACGCTCACCGAGATCAATGCCTCGCAGAAGGTCGGAAGCGGCAATCCCCAGATGAGCTTCAACCCGGGCAACGCATCGCTGGATCGCGTGCGCACCGACTCGGGAGGGCGCGTCCTGACCACCAATCAAGGTGTCCCGGTTGCCGACAACCAGAACTCGCTCAAGGCGGGCTTGCGCGGTCCGGCGTTGCTCGAGGATTTCATCCTTCGCGAGAAGATCACCCATTTCGATCACGAGCGCATTCCGGAGCGCGTCGTGCATGCTCGCGGCTCCGGGGCGCACGGCTATTTCGAGTGCTACGCGTCGCTCGCCGAGCTGACGCGGGCCTCGATCTTTGCCGAAGCCGGCAAGCGCACGCCGGTATTCGTGCGCTTTTCGACGGTGGCCGGAGAGCGGGGATCGACCGACACCGCGCGTGACGTGCGCGGGTTCGCCGTCAAGTTCTACACGGACGAGGGCAACTGGGACCTCGTGGGCAACAACATCCCGGTGTTCTTCATCCAGGACGCGATGAAGTTCCCGGACCTGGTGCATGCCGTCAAGCCCGAGCCGCACCACGGCATGCCGCAGGCGGCGTCGGCGCACGACACGTTCTGGGATTTCGTGTCGCTGATGCCCGAGTCCACGCACATGTTGCTGTGGGTGATGTCGGACCGCGCCATCCCGCGGAGCCTGCGGATGATGCAGGGCTTCGGGGTGCACACGTTCCGCTTCGTCAACGCCGATGGGGATTCCTGCTTCGTGAAGTTCCACTGGAACCCGTTGGCGGGGACGCATTCGCTGGTCTGGGATGAGGCGGTCAAGATTTCCGGCGCGGACTCGGACTTCCATCGCCGCGACCTCTGGGAAGCCATCGAAGCCGGTGCATTCCCGCAGTGGGAGCTCGGCGTCCAGGTATTCACCGAGCAGCAGGCCAACGGTTTCTCGTTCGACGTGCTGGACGCCACGAAGCTCGTGCCCGAGGAGCTCGTGCCGGTGACGCCGATCGGACGAATGGTGCTCAATCGCAATCCCGACAACTTCTTCGCGGAAACGGAGCAGGTCGCGTTCTGCACCGCGCACATCGTTCCCGGACTCGATTTCTCCAATGACCCGCTGCTGGCCGGACGCATCCATTCCTACGTCGACACGCAGATCTCCCGGCTCGGCGGACCCAATTTCCACGAAATACCCGTCAACGCGTCCGTCGCGCAGGCGCACAACAACCAGCGTGACGGCATGCATCGCCAGGCGATCCCGCGCGGGCGCGTCGCCTACGAGCCCAACTCGCTCGGCGGTGGTTGCCCGTTCCAGGCCGGAAGCGCGGGGTTCACGTCGTTTCCCGAACCGATCGCCGCGGACAAGTTGCGCGGCAAGCCGGAAAAATTCGCGGAGCACTACAACCAGGCGACGCTGTTCTGGAACAGCCAGACCGACGCCGAGAAGGCGCACATCGTGCGTGCCTTTCGCTTCGAGCTCACGAAGGTGCAAACGCCGGCGGTGCGGCGGCGCGTCGTCGCCACGCTCCGCAATGTCGCGGACGAGTTGGCGACCCAGGTCGCGCACGGGCTCGGCATGCCGCTGCCGGAACCGCTTCCTCGTGCCATCGATCGCGTTCCTAGTCCGGAAGTCGGCGTATCGAGCGCGCTGTCGCTGATGGCGCGTCCCGGGCAAAGCGGCGTCGCGACGCGGCGCGTCGCGATCCTCGTCGACACGGGATTCGCCGACGACTCCGTCGTCACCGCGCATTCCGTGTTGCTCGCTCAAGGCGCCGTTCCTCGCTTCGTGGGCCCCCGGCTGGGCGGCTTCGAGTCGTCGCAAGGGTCCAGGGTCGAGGCGGAGATTTCCCTCGAGGCCGGTCCTGCGGTGCTCTACGACGCGGTCGTGCTGCCGGGAGATGATGCGGCAGCGCGACTCGCCGGCAACGGCGCGGCGGTGGAATTCGTCAAGGACATGTATCGCCATTGCAAGCCGATTCTCGCGATAGGCGAAGTCAAGGTATTGCTCGACAAGGCGGGGGTGCCTGCTGCGCTCGCCGACGGCCGTGACGATCCGGGGCTGATCCGCGGGGACGCCGGCGACATCAAGGCGATCGAAAAATTCGTTGCCGCGCTCGCCGGCCATCGAAGCTTTGCACGAGAAACCGACCCGCCGGTCGTGTAGGAGCCGCTCATGTCGACGACCAACCGGATGCAAGTGCGCGAGCTTCTCCTCCAGGCGCTGGAGCACGAGCGAGGCGGTGCGCTGGTCTACTGCACCGCGCTCGAATGCGCGTTGAACGACGACTTGCGCGCGGAATGGGAGAAATACCGGGACCAGACGATCCGCCACATCGACATTCTCACGGAGGCCTGCATCGGAATCGGGCTCGATCCCGATGAATCGACGCCGGGTTGCCAGATCGTGCAACACAACGGCAAGGCCCTCGTGATCGCGATGAAGATGGCGCGCGCGGCGGGCGATCCGGCAGCGGCTCAACTCGTGGCATGCGATTGCATCGTGGTCGCCGAGACCAAGGACCACGCCAACTGGGAGCTCATCGGACAGTGTGCCGCGCACATCGAGGGCAAAGCCGCGGCACTGCTGAAGGCGGCGTATGACCAGGTCGAGGACGAGGAAGACGAGCATCTTTATCACACCAAGGGCTGGTGCCGGGAACTCTGGCTGAAATCCCTCGGGCTTCAATCGACGTTGCCCCCGCCGGAAGAGAAGCGCGATGTCAAAAGCGCCATCGAGGCGGCGAAAGTCGAAAAGTCGCGAGCGGCCGAGGGCAGGCGCCCGTCCTGATTTCAAGAATCCCGCTGCGCGGATTCTCGCCGCGAGCGTTCCATACCCCACTTCGGAGAGTGCCATGCAATCAGCCGCCATCGTGTCAACGGACGTCCCGTCACCGTATTCGTCAGGCCCGATCGAGGCAGCCGGAGGTACCGCGTGGCGCGCCATCATCGCGGGCGCGGTGGGCGCGGCAGCGCTATCACTGATCCTCCTCGCGTTGGGAAGCGGTCTCGGGCTGTCGTCGATTTCGCCCTGGAGCTATCGCGGCGCGACGGCGACGAGTGTCGCCATCGGCGCGATCGTCTGGCTTCTCCTGACCGCGGCAGCGGCATCGGGCCTGGGCGGATATCTGGCAGGCCGATTGCGTCCGAAGTGGGCGCAGCTCCCCGACGACGAATCGTTTTTCCGCGACACCGCGCATGGCTTCCTCGCCTGGGCGCTGGCGACGATCGTCAGCGCGGCACTGCTGACCAGCGCTGCATCGGAGATGGTCGGCACGGCGGCGAAAAGCGGCGCAGCCGTCGCAGGAACCGCTGCGGCATCCGCCGCGGCCGCAGGCGCGTCGGGCCTCGACCGGACGTCCGACCCGCTCGGCTACTACACCGATATGTTGTTTCGCGGAAGCACGCCCGCGGAGGCGGGAACCGATCGCGAAGCGATTCGCGCGGAGACGACGGGCATCTTGACCAACGCGCTCCGACAGGGCGAACTCGGCGCGCCTGACAAGACTTACCTGGCGCAGCTCGTCGCGCGCCGCACCGGGGTGTCACAGCAGGACGCGGAGCAGCGTGTGTCGCAGGTCACTGCCGCCGCCAAGGCTGCCGCCGACGCCGCGGAAGCAAAAGCGCAGGCGGCGGTGGAGGCGGCCCGAAAGGTCGCCCGGTCCATGGCGTTGTGGATATTCGTTTCGCTGCTGCTCGGCGCCTTCTGCGCCACGTTCGCCGCAACCGTCGGCGGGCGTCATCGCGGGCTCTGGGTCACGTCCCGCTAATGCTTAACCTCGGGAGTCAATGATGCGATCGATGCTGCTTTGGATACTCGGTGTGCCCATTCCGATCATCATCCTGATCGCGCTGTTCGTCCATTGAGCGGCGCGACGAGGTGATGTCGGTGACCCGGAGACGAACGCGCTCGCTGGACTGGATGAATCTGGCCTTCAAGGCTCAGGAAACGCTGTGGGCATCGGCCGTCGTGATCGCGCACCGGACGCAGCGCATGGCGATGGCCGGTGCGGTGCCAAGCGCGCGCGATCATGCCGAGTTCGCGCGGATGTGGCCGGAGAAAGTGGCGGCCGTCGCAAGCTCGGCGCGACGCGTCGCGATGTCCGCGAAGCCGTCGGACATCACGCTCGGGGCGCAGGTAATTGGCGCGTCGATGAACGCCTGGCTCGCCTATGCCGCATTGGCCGGCAGCCGGACGCCGGGCCAATTTCTCTCCCGGCAGGCGCGCCTTGCCCAGGCGCTCACGGCTGCTCAACGCGCGACGTCGGCGGCCACGGCACGTTCGGCGAGAGTGGCGAGCGCCGCCATCGATCCGTTTCATCGGACGACCCGCAGCAATTCGCGGCGGCTTGGGAAGCCGAGGCCGCGAAGCGCCCGTTGAGTGCGCATCCGCGAATCGGCCATAAAAAAACCGACGGGGGCGCCGTCGGTTTCGGGATGATGGTGGAGACGAGGAGGATCGAACTCCCGACCTTCGCATTGCGAACGCGACGCTCTCCCAGCTGAGCTACGTCCCCGGAACAACTGGTCATTATAGCGAAAGCGCGAAGGCCGGCAAAGCGCGGCTTCACGACCGGACGTCGGCGTAACATCCGGCAACGATATGGCTGCAACGCCGCCGCCGCGCGTGCCGGGAAGCGCCGTCTTCTTCCCCATGGCCGCCGCCTACGCGGCGGTCGTGCTGCCGGCGTCGGTCGCCGCGATGACGGGAATGACCGGCGCGTTCCCGGGCCTCGCCACGCCGGCGGGCCACGCGCATGAGATGCTGTTCGGCTTCGCGCTCGCCGTGGTCGCGGGCAATCAACTCGGGCTGCGCACGCGCGGTGTTGTCGTCGTGCTGGTGTCGCTGTGGATGATCGCGCGCGTCGCTTTCGTATTCGCGCCGCACGGCCGGTTCACCACACTCGCCGATGTTGCCTTTCCCGTGCTGCTGGCGGGACACCTGGCGCCGCGTCTTCTGGGCAGCGCCAAGAAATGGCGCAATCGGGCGTTGCCGGTCATGCTCGCGGCCATCTGTGGCAGCGCCGTCGTCGTTGCATTCATCGTGCATGGCGTTGGGCCGGTGCAAGGACCTTTCGCCGATCCGCACCGGGTCCTGCGCGTCGCCGTCGCCCTCTTCGCGCTGCTGCTGCTTTTCATGGGCGGACGGATCACTGCGCCCACGGTCGCGGGCCAGCTCCAGCGCCAGGGCATCGCGATGCCCGCGCGCGTGCAGCCACGCGTCGAGGGCGCTCTGATCGCGCTGATGCTGGGAGCAACGATCGCGCTCGCGGCGAGTCCCGAGCCGGCGGATGGCCCGCAATGGATGGCCGATGCGGCCGGTGCCGCGCTGATCGCCGCCGGCGCGCTCGCGGCAGTCCGACTCGCGCGCTGGCGGTTGTGGGCGCTGCGTGGCCGTCCCGACCTGTGGTGCCTCGCGGCGGGCTCCGCGTGGCTCGCGCTCGGGCTGGTGCTGCTGGGCATGGCGCAGGCGGGACTCGTGCTGGGATCGCGCGAAACGACCGCCGCGCTGCACGTCATCACCATCGGCAGCCTCGGCACATTGACGCTCAACGTGATGGCGATGACCGCCCTGTCGAGGGTGCGCGATGCGTCGGCGGCGCTGCGGCGGCTGCCCGTGGTCGGGACGCTACTCCTCGCGGCGGCGGTCGCACTGCGGCTGGCGGCCGGGAGAGTCGGAGACCTGCGCACGTTGCTGGTCGCCGCGGCGATGTGCTGGGCTGCGGCGTTCGCGTTGCTGTTCGTGCTGTCGCTCCATGCGCGGTTGCAGGCTCGTCCGCGCCATGCGCGCGCCGTCGTGACGCGCTGACGCCGAATCGCCTCGCCGGCGCGCGGCGGGGCGCGCTTGCTACACTCGCCGTCACGAAGGAGGCACCCATCATGAGCAAGCACGAGATCCAGAGCGCAAGCGCGCCTTCCGCCATCGGTCCGTACTCGCAGGCGATCCTGCGCAATGGCACGCTGTGGATGTCCGGGCAGATCGCGCTCGATCCTTCGACGATGCAGATCGTCGACGGCGGCATCGAGGCGCAGGCCGCGCGCGTGTTCGACAACATGGCGGCGGTGCTTGCCGCCGCAGGCGGCGGCTTCGACGACGTCGTCAAGCTGACGATCCTGCTCGTCGACTTGGGCGACTTCGCCCAGGTCAACGAGATCATGGCGGCGCGCTTCAGCGCGCCGTACCCCGCGCGCTCGACTTACCAGGTCGCGGCGCTGCCGCGCGGCTCGCGCCTCGAGGTCGAGGCGGTGGCGGTGCTCGCGCCCTCCGGCGTGTCGGAAGCGCAGCAGACCGGCTGGCGCGACGCATTCGACGCGAACAAGGCGGCCTGACGCACGCCGAAGCGAGGTGCGCCGTGGCCCGCAAGGGCGCCCGATCGACGTCGAGCAAAGGCGCGGAAGCGAAGCGCTCGAACACGCTAGCCGACAAGCTCGCGCGCCTCGACATCGCGCGCGAGGAGGACCTCGTGCTGCACCTGCCGCTGCGCTACGAGGATCGCACGACACTGACGCCGCTCGCCGCGGTCGTCGCCGGCAACACCGTGCAGACCGAAGGGCGCGTCGTGCGTGCCGACATCCAGTACCGGCCGCGCCGCCAGCTCGTGGCGATGATCGAGGAAGGCGAAGGCGGCCGTCGAGCGCAGCTCGTGCTGCGCTTCTTCACTTTCTATCCCAACCAGCAGAAGGCGCTCGAGCCCGGCACGCGCGTGCGCGTCTACGGCGACGTGCGCGAAGGCCACTTCGGCCCGGAGATCGTGCATCCGCAGTTCACCGTGCTGCACGACGACGTGCCGCTGCCCGACCGCCTGACGCCGGTCTACCCGACCACCGCGGGCCTGGGCCAGGACGCGTTGCGCAAGCTCGTCGCGCGCGCGATCGCCGCCGATCCCGCGCGTCTCGCCGACGACCTTCCCGACGATCTCGTGCGCCGTCGCCAGCTCTGGAAGTTCGGCGACGCCGTGCAGTTCCTGCACGCGCCGCCGCCACGCCTCTCACCGCTGACGCAGCGCGCGCTCGACGCGCGCACGCATCCGGCGTGGAAGCGCATCAAGTTCGACGAGCTCCTCGCGCAGCAGCTCTCGATGAAGCTGCATCGGCGCGCGCGTGCCGAGCGGCGTGCGCCGATCCTCACCGGAACGGGCGCGCTCACCAAGGCTCTGCTGGCGCGCGTGGCGTTCAAGCTGACGCGGGCACAGGAAAAGGTGTGGCGCGAGATCGCGCATGACCTGAAGCGCGGCCAGCCGATGCAGCGCCTGCTGCAGGGCGACGTCGGCGCGGGCAAGACGGTGGTCGCGGCACTCGCGGCGTTGCAGGCGATCGAGAGCGGCCGGCCGGTCGCGTTCATGGCGCCCACCGAGATCCTCGCCGAGCAGCACTACCGCAAGCTGGTTGCGTGGCTCGACGGATTGCCCGTCAACATCGCCTGGTTGTCGGGCTCGCTGCCGGCGAAGGAGCGGCGCGCCGCGCGCGAGGCGATCGCCTCCGGCGCCGCGCAATTCGCGGTGGGCACGCACGCGCTCTTCCAGGAGGGCGTCGACATGCCGGCGCTGGGACTCGCGATCGTCGACGAGCAGCATCGCTTCGGCGTCGCGCAGCGGCTCGCGCTGCGCGGCAAGAGCCTCGCCGACGCGCACCAGCTGATGATGAGCGCGACGCCGATCCCGCGCACACTGGCGATGTCGTTCTACGCCGACCTCGACGTGTCGGTGATCGACGAGCTGCCGCCGGGGCGGACGCCGGTGGCGACGCGACTCGTCAGCGAGAAGCGCCGCGCCGAGATCGTCGCGCACGTCGCACGCCGCTGCGCCGGCGGCGGACAGGCGTACTGGGTGTGCCCGCTGATCGAGGAGAGCGAGAAGCTCGAGCTGCAGACCGCGGTCGCGCTGCATGCGGAGCTCACGAAGGCGTATGCCGGGCTGCCCCGCGTCGAAGGCGTATCGCGGCCGCTCGCCGTCGGCCTGCTGCATGGCCGGTTGAAGCCCGCGCAGAAGGCGGCGACGATGGAGGCATTCGTGTCGGGTGCGATCGACGTGCTGGTCGCGACGACGGTGATCGAAGTCGGCGTCGACGTGCCGAACGCATCGACGATGGTGATCGAGCATGCCGAGCGCTTCGGCCTCGCGCAGCTCCACCAGTTGCGCGGCCGCGTCGGCCGCGGCGCCACCGAGAGCCAGTGCATCCTGCTGTTCGAGGAGCCGATGAGCGACACCGCGCGCGAGCGCTTGAAGGTCATCTACGAGAACACCGACGGCTTCGAGATCGCGCGGCAGGATCTTTCGATCCGAGGGCCCGGCGAGTTCCTCGGCGCGCGCCAGTCCGGCGTGCCGCTCCTGCGCTTCGCCGACCTCGAGCGCGACGCCGCGCTGATCGAGGAGGCGCGCGACGTCGCGGACGAGCTGCTTCGCAGCGATCCGGAGGCGGCACGCCGGCATCTGGCGCGCTGGCTCGGCGGCAAGGCCGAGTTCGTCAGGGCGTGACGCGCCGGGCACGCGTCGCGCGCGATTGCGCTATCGTGTCGCGCGACGTGCTCTGCTTCCGCCGAGCCGACCTGCCATGCGACTAGCCGACTGCCACAACTTCCACGACTTCCGCACGCTCGCGCAGCGCCGGCTGCCGCGGCCGATCTTCGACTACATCGACGGCGCCGCCGACGACGAAACGACCTATCGCCGCAACACCGCGAGCTTCCAGCGTTGCGATCTCGTGCCCAGCGTGCTGCGGGGCGTGGCGGACGTCGACCTGTCGGTGACGGTGATGGGACAGAAGCTCGCCGTGCCGTTCTACTGCTCGCCGACGGCGCTGCAGCGATTGTTCCATCACGAGGGCGAGCGCGCGGTCGGCGCTGCGGCCGCGGATTTGGGCACGATGTTCGGCGTGTCGTCGCTCGGCACGGTGAGCCTCGAGGCCATGCGCGAGGCGCACCCGACGCCGCAGGTCTACCAGTTCTATTTCCACAAGGACCGCGGACTCAATCGCGCGATGATCGGGCGCGCCAAGGAGGCCGGCGTCGACGTGATGATGCTGACGGTGGACAGCATCACCGGCGGCAACCGCGAGCGCGACGTGCGCACCGGCTTTTCGATCCCGTTCCGGCTGACGCTTCGCGGCATGCTCGCATTCGCGCGCAAGCCGATGTGGGGCCTCAACTACCTGACTCACGAGCGATTCAGCCTGCCGCAGCTCGACGAGCACGTCGACATGCGCGGCGGCGCGCTGTCGATCCAGCGCTATTTCACCGAGATGCTCGATCCGTCGATGACGTGGTCGGACGTGGCGGCGATGGTGCAAGAATGGAACGGCCCGTTCTGCCTCAAGGGCGTGATGTCGGCGGCCGACGCGAAGCGCGCGGCCGACATCGGCTGCAACGGGATCGTTCTTTCCAATCACGGCGGCCGTCAGCTCGACGGCTCGCGCGCGGCGTTCGACCAACTCGCGGAAGTCGTCGACGCGGTGGGCGACCGGATCGACGTGATGATGGACGGCGGCATCCAGCGCGGCACGCACGTGCTGAAGGCGCTTTCGCTCGGCGCCAGGGCCGTCGGCCTCGGCCGCTACTACCTGTTTCCGCTGGCTGCTGCCGGCCAACCCGGCGTCGTGCGCGCGCTCGGCCTGTTGCGCGAGGAGATCGAGCGCGACATGAGGCTGATGGGCTGCGACTCGATCGGCCGGCTGTCGCGCGAGAACCTGCGGTTCCGGTAGCGACGTTCGACGGCGTTACGCCGGGTATTTGCGGATCAGGCGCTCGCCTTCCTCGCTCATGGGCACGAAAGGTCCGACCGGCCAGCGCCCGCACGCCTCGAGGTCGTCGGCGATTTCGACCAGCACGTCGCGGAGCTCGACCGTCTCCCGCCAGCGCTGGGGGATCGCGCGCATCCCGTGCAGCGTGCCGAGCAGATTGCCGGCGATGGCGCCGGTCGAATCGGAATCGCCGCCGTGATTGACGGCGAGCAGGACGCCGTGCGCGAAATCCCTGGCGACGAGCGCGCAGTAGACCGCGATGGCAAGCGCTTCCTCGGCCACCCAGCCTTCGCCGAGGTCGGGGATGGCGTCATCGGGCGGCACCGCTTGGGCGGCGAGGCGCTGCGCATGGTCGATGGCGAGGAGCGTCTCGCGATGATCCGGCCATGACGCGAGAACGGCCTTCGCATCCGCGATCGCCTGCCGCAGGCTCGCCCCTTCGCACAGGCGCGCGATGACCATCGCCAGCACGCCCGCGGGCAACTGTCCCGTCGGATGACCGTGCGTAAGCGCGGCGATCTCGACGCCGCGCGCGAATGCCCATTCGCCTTTGGGCTCGCCGCGAATCTGCTGCGCGGCGAGGCCGACGGGCGCCGCGCGCATCACGCCGCCGCAACCTTTGCTGTCGTTGCGAGCCGGCTCGCCCGGCGTACGCATGGACTCGAGCGCGCGCAAACACGTGGCGCCGGGTGCGCGGCGATGCCACAGTTCGGGGAATTGCATCAGCCACCCGCGCGGCTCCCGCTCGCGGCGAGCGGATGCCTGGAGGGTCCCGCCCTGGGTCTCGCGCCACCGAAGATACGCGCAGGCGACGGAGCTCCTGACGCTCGTGATGCCCCTGGCTTGACCGCGGATGACGGCGTTCAGCAGGCCCGCCGCGGTGAAGAGCGTCATCTGCGTGTCGTCGGTGATCCTGCCGGTGGCGCCATACGCAGGGGCGAAGTCGGTGACGCCGGCGGCCCCGAACGCCTCGACGATCTGCGCGCGCGACAGGAATTCCACCGGCGCGCCGAGCGCATCGCCGATGGCACCGCCGAGGAGGCAGCCGCGAAAGCGGTCCCGATCATCCATGGCGTTTCCCATTGCGGCCATGTCGACAGCGGACCCGACGGATCTCCAGGGATCGCCCGCCACCTGCGACGTGGCCGTCCCGCCAGCCAAGCCCCGCGCCATCATTCGATGCCGCTTGTACCATGACGGATCCCAAGGACGAAATGATCTTCGAGACGGCGCTGAAGCGGCAGGTCGACGTACGCGTGAAGCACCGCTTCGTCATTCTTGCGCTGGTCGCCGCGCTCTGGATCGGCGCGACCGATTGCCAAGCCCACACCCTTCGCGGAAGGGTGGTCAGCGTCATCGACGGCGACACGATCAGCGTCGTCGACGCATCGAATCACCTCGACCGCATCCGCCTCGCCGCCATCGATGCGCCCGAGCGCGGCCAGCCGTACTCGCAAGTGTCGCGGCGCGCGCTCGCCGCGCGCGTGTTGCATCGCGACGTGACGGTGCTGTGGTCGACGCATGACCGCTACCACCGCATCGTCGGCAAGGTGACGATCGATGGCGTCGACGTCAACCTCGCGCAGGTCGCCGACGGCATGGCCTGGCATTACCGCTTCTACCAGCGCGAGCAGTCGCGGGACGACGCACGTGCCTATGCGACCGCCGAAGCCTGGGCGCGCAAGCGCGGGATCGGACTGTGGGCGGACACGCGACCCGTGCCGCCGTGGACGTTCCGGCACGAACGCGCGGAGTAGCCGCCCGTCATCCCCGCGAAGGCGGGGATCCAGTCTTGACGCTGCGGCATGTCGGCCGCGTCCCTTCGCCGGCCTCACGACTGGATTCCCGCATGCGCGGGAATGACGATTTGCCGGGCCGCACTCAGGCCGGACGGTCCGCACCGTCCTGCAGCGCCAGCCGCCCGGTTGCCGACATCGCGCGCAGGAAGCGGTCGCGCCCGCCTGCGATGTGGCGCTCGAGCTCGTTCCCCGCGCGTTCGCAATCGCCCTGCTCGAGTGCTTCGACGATGCTGCGATGCTCGCGGTTCGACACTCGCAAGCCGCCGCCGTGCGCGAGCCCGTGACGGCGATAGATGCGCAACTCCTTGCCGATCGCCTGGTCGAGTGCCGCAAGACGCGCATTGCCGGTGGCTTCGTACAGCGCGGTGTGGAAGGCCAGGTTGAGGGTGATGTAGGCATCGGCATCGCCGCCCGCCGCAGCCTCGTCCAGCTTTGCGAGCAGCGCATGAAGCGCCGCGAGCTGCTTCGCATCGATCGCCGCGGCGGCGCTGCGTCCCGCGAGTCGTCCGAGACTCGCGCGGATGTCGAAGAGGTGCACCACTTCCGCGATATCGAGTGCGCGCACGAACGTGCCCTGGTTCGGACGGATGTGCACGAGGCCGGCGCGTTCGAGCAGGCGGCAGGCTTCGCGGACCGACGCGCGGCCGACGCCGAGCTGTGCCGCGATCGACGATTCGTTGACATGCGCGCCCGGCTCGAGCTCGCCTGCGATGATCATCGCCTCCACGGACGCCTCGATCGCCGAGACCGACAGCGGCGCGCGGTCCTGCCGCTTGGCGGCGGATTGCATACGATTTTTGTCAATTGGCAAACGGTTTGCCGACATTAGAGTATATTCTCGGCAAGAATGCCAGCATACGTGGACTGGCGCCAGCGCCTCAGACCCCAGGAATCCCTACATGAAGGTCACCGCCGTCGAGGTCCTGCCCGTTCATCCGGGCTGGCGCAAGAACCTGGTTTTCGTGCGCATCGCCACCGACGCCGGCATCATCGGTTGGGGGGAGGCTTACAGCCAGTACGACCGCGACCGGCCGATCGCGGCGCAGGCGGAAGAGCTCGGCCGCTACCTGGTCGGACGCGATCCATTCCGGATCCGCCATTTCCTGCAGATCGCTTTCGACGACTTCGCGCAGCGGCGCAGCTCGCTCGAATGGTGGTGCGCGGTGTCGGGCATCGAGGCGGCGCTGTGGGACATCGTCGGCAAGGCGTGCAACCAGCCGGTGTACGCGCTGCTCGGCGGCAGTTGCCGGCAGCGCATCCGCGTCTACGCGAACGGCTGGAGCTACAAGATGAAGGCTCCGGACGACTATGCGCGCGGCGCCGAGGCGATGGTCAAGCAGGGCTTCGACGCGCTGAAGTTCGACCCGCTGCCGCGCCCATGGCGCACCTACGTGCCGCGCGAGCACATCCGCCATTGCGTGAACGTGATGCGCGCGGTGCGCGATGCCGTGGGACCGGACGTCGAGCTCCTGCTCGACATCCACCGCCGGCTCGCGCCCGTGCACGCGATCGCGCTGGCCGACGCGATGGCGCCGTTCGAGCCGTACTGGTTCGAGGAGCCCTGCCAGGTGGAGAACATCGATGCGCTGGCGGAGGTGCGTGCGGCGACGTCGATTCCCGTGGTCAGCGGCGAAGCGATGTACGGCCGCGCCGACTTCCGCCGGCTGTTGAAGGCGCGCGCCGTCGACATCATCAACCCCGACGTGTCGAATTGCGGCGGCATCCTCGAGATGACGTTCATCGCCGCCGCCGCCGAGGCCGAGATGGTCGCGGTATCGCCGCACAACTACAACTCGACGACGCTGTCGCTGTCGGCCACCGTGCACGCAGCGGCGTGCATGCCCAACTTCATCATCACCGAGTACTTCGTGCCGTACGAGCCGTTCGCGGACGTCGTCGCGACCAACGCGCTCAAGCCGGTGAACGGCTACATCACGCTGCCCGAAGGCCCGGGCCTCGGCATCGACATCAACGAGGAGGCCGTGCGCGCGCGTCCCTGGCAGGCGTACGGCGCGCGCAGCTTCCGCAACTACGAGGACGAGATTCATGATGAACATTGATCGCGCGACATCGCGGCTGCTGCGCGCCTGCGCGGTGTTGCTGCTGGCATTCACCGCGATGCAGCCGGCCGTCGCGGCCGGGTATCCGGATAAGCCGATCCGGTTCATCTGCACGTCGTCGGCGGGATCGCCGCTCGACGCGATGATGCGGCAGCTCGGCAAGCAGCTCGGCGACGAGCTCAAGCAGTCGGTCGTCGTCGTGAACATGCCGGGCGGGTCGGGTGCCGTCGGCATGGCCAATGCGATGAACCAGCCCGCCGATGGCTACACGATCGTCGCCGCCACCGGCACGACGTCATTCATGATGGCGGAAGGCAACGCGGTCTACAAACCCGACGATTTCATGGTCATCCGCGGCTTGCAGGCCGAGCCTTCGGCGATCGTCGTGCGACGTGACAGCCCCTACAAGTCGCTCGCGCAACTGGTGGACGCGCTGCGCAAGACGCCGGACAAGGTCAACGTCGGCGGCTACGCGGCGGCGGGCTTCCACCAGTTCGTGTTCTATCGCTTTCAGCAGGTCGCGCATTTCAAGACGGAGTGGGTGCCGTTCCAGGGCGGCAACCAGGCCGCGGCGGCGCTGATGGGCGGCAGCATCGACGTCGCGGTGATGACGCCGAGCTCGGCGACCGGGCAGATCAAGAACGGCGACCTGCGGCTCCTCGCCATCAGCACGCCGACGCGCGATCGCTTCTTCCCCGACGTCCCGACGTTCAAGGAGCAGGGATTCGACGTGGTCGAGTCGATCTGGCGCGGGGTGATGGTGAAGAGCGGCACGCCGCCAGCCGTCATCGCGACGCTGTCCAAGGCGTTCGACCGCATCGAATCGACCCCGGAGTGGCAGAAGTTCATGCAGTTCAACATGCAGTCGCCGCTGCACCTCGATGCCGAGCATATGCAGGCGATGTTCCGCAGCGAGGTCGACTCGCGTCGCGAGTTCCTCAAATCGATCGGTGTCGTGAAGTAGGCCGCGGGAGCACGCCCGCCGCGCGGCACGTTGCGCACGCGAAAAGCTTCCGGACGCTGACGCCGCGCGGGGCTGCGCGCTCGTCCCTCGAGCCTTTGCCAGCTGAACCACCGCGGCCACCGCGTGATGCGGGCACGGTGAAGGGGCGGACGCGCCGGGCCGACGCGCCGTTGCTTGCGCAATCGCAGCCAGCTTGTGGTGCGACGTTGGCCGCATGACAAAGGCGGTGGCGGGCCATGCTAGGGTATCCTCGACGACGCATCGCGCTGCCGGATGGCCGATTCCCGCGTTCACGATGTGCCCGACGACCCGCCCGATGACCGCGTCGCCCTCCACGCCTCACGACACAGCGTCCGCACAGGGCGCCGGTGCGCCGGGCAAGGACCCGATCGTCGAGTTTCGCGGCGTGTGGAAATTCTTCGGCGAGACGGCGGCGCTGAAGGACATCAACCTGACCGTCGATCGCGGCACAGTGGCCGTGATCATCGGACCTTCGGGCGCGGGCAAGTCGACGCTGTGCCGGATGATCAACCGGCTGGAGACGATCGACAAGGGATCGATCTTCGTCGACGGCAAGCCCCAGCCGACCGAGGGACGCGAGTTGTACAGGTTCCGCGCGGAAGTCGGGATGGTCTTCCAATCCTTCAACCTGTTCTCGCACAAGTCGATCGTCGACAACGTGACGCTTGCGCCCCGCAGGATTCGCGGGCAGGACAAGGCGACCGCCGAGGCCAATGCTTACCGGCTGCTCGACATGGTCGGCATCCGTGCGAAGGCGAACGCGATGCCGGCACAGTTGTCCGGCGGCCAGCGTCAGCGCGCGGCCATCGCGCGAGCCCTCGCGATGGATCCCAAGGTCATTCTCTTCGACGAACCGACTTCCGCGCTCGATCCCGAGTCGACCCGTGAGGTCCTTGCCACCATGCAGCAATTGGCCGAGCAGGGGACCACGATGATCGTCGTCACGCACGAAATGTCGTTCGCCCGATCGTGTGCCGATCGTATCGTCTTCATGGCGGACGGAACGATCGTCGAGGTGGCGGGCCCCGACGCCTTCTTCAACTCTCCGCGCACCGAACGCGCGCGCAGCTTTCTCGCGTCCGTGCGTTGACAGCAAGTCGCCCAGCGGTGGTCCGGGCAGGCATGCCCGGGCCGCTCGATCAAGAACCTACACCAGGAGTGTGAAAATGAGGTCTGCGAAACAATCACGAATCGTCGCGGCATTCGCCGTCGCTGCCGCGCTGGCATTGGGAGTCACCGAATGCGCGGTGGCAGCGGCCCCCAAAGCCTGGCCGGCGGATACCACGATGGGCAAGATCCAGAAGCGCGGCAAGCTCATCGTCGGCGTCAAGTACGACTTCCCGCTGTTCGGGCTGAAGAACCCGGTCACCGGCGAGCTCGAGGGCATGGACATCGAGATCGCCAGGGGCATCGCGAAGGACCTGACCGGCAGCGACAAGAACATCGAGTTCGTCGAGGTCAGCAGCGGCAACCGCGAGGTGTTCCTGCAGCAGGGCAAGGTGGACATCGTCATCGCGACGTATCCGCCCAACCCGGCGCGCGAGAAGGCGGTCGACTTCGCCGGGCCGTACATCATGAGCCCGATCGGCACGATGGTGAACAAGGACAACGACACCATCAAGAAGGTGGCCGACCTCAACGGCAAGAACATCTGCGTGACCAAGGGCTCGGGCTCCGAGACCTACGTTCCGCTGAATGCGCCGCAGGCGAAGCTCACGGTGCTGAACTCGCTGACGCAGTGCATGCAGGCGCTCGCGGTGAAGCGCGTCGACGGCGTCACGACCACCCAGAGCATCCTGCTCGGCCAGATGAGCCAGAACCCGGGCAAGTTCAAGCTCGTGCCCACCGAGCTCGTCAACACCTCCGGCAAGGTCGCCTCGGACAACGACTCGATCGGCCTGCCCAAGGGCGACAAGGCGCTGCACGACTACCTCGACGGGTACCTGAAGGAGATCTTCGCGAACGGCGAGTGGAAGCGCATCTACGACAAGACGCTCGGCAGCGTGATGCCGGGGAACGCCACGCCGCCGCCCATCCTGTATTGACGGACGCGTAGCGCGCGGCGCACGCCGGCGGCGTCGATGTCGTTCCTGGTTCCGCACCTCGGCGAGCTGGCGTGGGGCGTCGCGTTCACGTTCGGGCTCGTGGCGCTCGGCTGGATCGGCGCCACGATCCTCGGCGCCGTGCTTGCGATCATGCGCGTGAGCCCGGTGCCGACCGTGCGGGTCGTGGCCGCGGCTTACATCCTCGTGTTCCGCAACACGCCGATCGCCGTGCAGATGGTGCTGTTCGCGTTCGGCTTGCCGATCCTCGGCATCGAGTTCTCGCTGTTCACGTCGGCGGTCATCGTGCTCGTGATGTACCACGCGGCGTTCGT
>DATNAT010000030.1:0-24209 GCA_035572355.1 Gemmatimonadaceae bacterium | reverse complement strand
GTGGCGCTCGATCGCCGCGGAACGCAGCGGCTCGTCGAATTCACGGCAAACGGTCGGGTCGGTTCGAGAGTCCAAGTAGCAGGGGGTTGGCAGGTCGTGCGGTCGCGTGACGCGTTCCAGCTTCGACCGTCAGCACCCAACACGTTCAGGCCGACGGACCTTGGCTCGGCGCCGGAGGTGCAGTGGGGCCGTTGGCTGTTTCGACGGGTATCGAGCGAATCTGCACCGGGGCCGGACACGGGCGACGACTGGTCGATCAGGCTGCCTCGCGCGTCGACGGCAACGGTTCGGGCATGGCGTCCGGGAGATGTGGTGGCAGCGCGGACCGGCGGGACGAGCAGGAAGGTCAAGCGACTTCTGTCGTCGGCCGGAGTGACCGGACACGATCGGGCGGGGTGGCCCATAGTATTGGTCGAGAATGAGATTGTCTGGATTCCAGGAGTGGCGCGGCCGAGGCGGTCAGCGGCGGTCGAGGGGGCGCATTCAGCCGCGCAAACCGCTGACTCCGGTTTAACTTTCATCTGTGAACAGCTCACCCGCTGATCCGCGCCTGCTCGGTCGCACGGTTCGGAGTATCGTTTACAGCAAGGAGCAGATTGCCGATCGGGTGCGCGAGCTGGGGGCCGAGATCACGCGCGCGTACCCCGATGGCGAGCTGCTCGTGCTCGGTCTGCTCAAGGGCAGTTTTATATTTCTGAGCGATCTCGTGCGCGAGATCGTACGACCGCTGCAGGTGGATTTTCTCGTCGCGTCGAGCTACGGCGACACGACGCAGTCGAGCGGCAACGTCCGGTTGCTGTACGATCCGGAGACTGAGCTCGAGGGCCGCCACATCCTGCTGGTGGAAGACATTGTCGATACCGGTCGAACGCTGAGCCGGCTGATGGATTTGTTACAGGCACGGAAGCCGCGTTCACTGGAGATATGCGCTCTCCTTCACAAACACCTCGCGGCCGAGCTACGGTACCCCACCCGGTTCATCGGGTTTGATGCACCCAACGAGTTTCTCGTGGGGTATGGATTGGATCACGCGGAAAACTTCCGGCACATTCCGTACATAGCGAGCCTGCAGTAATGCCAGCCCTTCCTCCGAAAAATAAGAAAGAGTTCAGCTGGGGACGCTTCTCCAAGACGCTGTCCTTCTGGATTCTCATTCTGCTCATCCCGGTCGTCCTCATTCAGCTGTCGGGCGCCAAAGCCGACGCGTCGAAGACGATTTCGTACACGCAGTACCGGCAGGAGCTGAACGACAACAACATCGCCAAGGTGACGATCACCGCCGGTAAGACGGTGAACGGCTCCCTCCGCCAGCACGTCACGATCGGCACCGAGGACGTGAAGAACTTCTCGGTTCGGCTGCCGGTCGAGAACTCGGAGAACGAAGTCGCGGCGCTCAACGCCCACAACGTCGCGATCGACGCCAAGGACGCCGGCGTGTCGGTCACGACCTGGGTGATCAACTTCGTGCCCTGGCTGCTGCTGATCGGCTTCTACCTGTTCCTGTTCAAGCAGATGCAGGCGGGCGGGGCCAAGGCATTCTCGTTCGGGAAGTCCAAAGCCAAGCTCCTCACGGGTGACACGCCGAAGATCACCTTCGCCGACGTCGCCGGCGCGGACGAGGCCAAGCAGGAGTTGCAGGAGATCATCGAGTTCCTGCGCGACCCGCAAAAGTTCACCAAGCTCGGCGGCCGCCTGCCCAAGGGGGCGCTCCTCGTCGGTCCGCCCGGCACGGGTAAGACGCTGCTCGCCAAGGCCGTGGCCGGTGAGGCGGGGCGTCCGTTCTTCTCGATGTCGGGCTCCGACTTCGTCGAGATGTTCGTCGGCGTCGGCGCGAGCCGCGTGCGCGATCTGTTCGAGCAGGGCAAGGCGCATGCGCCGTGCATCATCTTCATCGATGAGATCGACGCCGTGGGCCGGCATCGCGGTGCCGGTTTGGGCGGCGGGCACGACGAACGCGAGCAGACCCTCAATCAGCTGCTCGTCGAGATGGACGGCTTCGAGTCGAACGACGGCGTGATCCTGATCGCCGCCACGAACCGGCCCGACGTGCTCGACCCGGCGCTGCTGCGCCCGGGCCGCTTCGATCGGCAGATCGTCGTCGACGCGCCGGACCTGCGCGGCCGCGAAGGCATCCTCAAGGTCCATCTGCGCAATAAGCCAATTGCCGACGACGTCGACATCACGACGTTGGCGCGCGGCACACCGGGGATGGCGGGCGCCGATCTGGCGAATCTCGTGAACGAAGCGGCGCTGCTCGCGGTGCGCCGCAACCATGAGAAGATCTACATGGTCGATCTCGAGGACGCGAAGGACAAGGTCATGCTCGGCGCCGAGCGTAAGTCGATGGTGATGAAGGACGAGGAGCGCCGTCTGACGGCGTACCACGAGGCCGGCCACGCGATCTGCGCCATGCGCGTCACCGGCAACGATCCGCTGCACAAGGTCACGATCGTACCGCGCGGCCGCGCCCTCGGGCTGGCGTTCACGCTTCCCGAGGACGACCGCGTGTCGATCACGCGCCAGCAGCTCGAAGCGAACCTCGTCATGTCGTACGGCGGCCGGGTGGCCGAAGAGTTGATCTTCGGGCACGACCACGTCACGACCGGCGCGGCGAGCGACATCCAGAAGGCGACGGCCATCGCCCGGCGGTACGTCACGCAGTGGGGACTCTCCGACGCGATCGGTCCGATTCTCGTCGGCGACAACGAGCAGGAGCTCTTCCTCGGTCGGGAGATCCAACATCGGCGCGAGGTGTCGGAGCAGACCGCGCAACTCGTCGATGCCGAAGTGAAGCGCGTGATCGACAACGCCTACGAGCGCGCGATGGCGACGCTGAAGGCGAACCTCGAGCTGCTCCATCAAGTGGCGGCCGCGCTGCTCGAGCGTGAGACGCTCACGCGCGAGGACATCGAGATGCTGTCGGCGGGGCAGGCGCTTCCGCCGCGCACGCCGGGCGGCGCGCCGCCGTCGGCCAAGGCGCCAGTCACGACGCCGGTGCTCGAGCCGAAGCGGAGCAATCCACCGCTGCTCGGCGGACCGGAGCCCAGCCCGGCGTGACGCAACGCTCCGCATCGGCGCGTGATCGGGGGTCGCAGACGCGACCCCCGTTTCGTTTTCCCGGCGCGTAGTATTCACGCATGCTCTGGCACCACGCGACGGGAACGCTGTCGCTCGACCGACCGCGAATCCTCGGCATCGTGAACATGACGCCCGACAGCTTCAGCGACGGTGGGCGGCTTCGCACGCTCGACGACGCGTGTCGTCACGTCGAACGGCTCGTCGCGGAGGGAGCCGACGTGATCGATGTCGGCGGAGAGTCGACGCGTCCGCAGCAGGCCACGCCCGTCGGCATGAACGACGAGCGGAGGCGCGTGCTGCCGGTGATCGAGGCGGTCCACGCGCGCTTTCCCGAGGTGCCGGTGTCGATCGACACCGTGAAAGCCGCGGTGGCGCGCGACGCGCTCGCCGCGGGCGCGTCGATCGTCAACGACGTGTCGGCCTTTCGGCTGGACGATCGCATGCCCGCCGTCTGCGCGGCGGCGCGTGCCGGCGTGGTGCTGATGCACTCGCGGGGCGGCGTGGCCGACATGGCGACCTTTACCTATGCAACCTACGGCGACGACGTGGCGGGCGAGGTGATCGCCGACCTCGCGCCGCGAATCGACGCGGCCGTCCGCGCCGGCGTAGCAACCGAGCGGATAACGATCGATCCCGGCATTGGATTCTCGAAGCGCGGCGACCAGTCGCTCGCCGTGCTGTCGGCGCTCGAGCGGTTCGTGGCGCTGGGGTTTCCGGTGCTCGTCGGCCCGTCGCGGAAGCGGTTCATCGGCGAGATCACCGGAGTCGCGGCGCCGGCGGAGCGGATGGCGGGCACGGTCGGGGCGTGCGTCGCGGCCCTCGACCGCGGCGCCCTGCTGTTTCGGGTGCACGACGTGCGGCCGGCGCGCCAGGCGCTGGACGTAGCGTGGGCGATTCGGCAGTCGGCCGCGATGGGGGCGCCGGCGTTATGATACTGATATGATCGTCGAGAAATGAGCGTAATAGAACAACTGCGGCTCCTCCATCCGGGATGGCGCGACATCCTCGAGGTCGCGATCGTCAGCTTAGCGATCTACCGCGTCCTGCTGCTCATCCATCGGACGCGGGCGATGCAGGTGCTAGTCGGCATCATCGTCCTCGCCGTCGTCTACGGGATCATCTATCTGCTCGGGCTGGGCATGATCGTGTATCTGCTCCAGCTGCTGTTCAACTACGCGGCGATCGCGCTCCTCGTCGTGTTCGCCCCCGAGATTCGAGCCGCGCTGGCGCAGATCGGACGGTCGCCGATGTCGCGGTTCTTCACGCACCTGCGCGAGGTCGAGATCGCCGACCAGGTGGCCGACGCCGTCGAGCGTCTCAGTCGATCGGGCATCGGCGCCATCATTGCCGTCGAACGCGAGGTGTCGCTGGCCGAGTACGTGCCGTCGGGCACCGAGATGCAAGCCAAGGTGTCGGCCGACCTCCTCGCGACCATCTTCACGCCGTACTCGCCCCTGCACGACGGCGCGGTGATCATCCGCGGCGACACGATCGTCGGCGCCGGCTGCATCCTGCCGCTGTCGCAGCGCGCGCTCACCGATCGCTCGCTTGGCACGCGGCATCGTGCCGCGCTCGGGTTGAGCGAGGAGACCGATGCGCTGGTGATCGTCGTGTCCGAAGAGACGGCGACGATCACCGTGGCGGCCAACGGCCGCCTCTGGCGCGATTTCACGCCGTCGCAGGTGCGCGAGCTCGTCGCCGGCCGGCCGCTTCGCGAGCTCGTCGTCGACGCAGGAGCACAGCTCCCCGTATGACGCCGCGCCGCGCCGGTGGGATTGCCGCCGGCGCGCTTCTCCTCGTGTACGTGGCGACGCTCGCGCCGAGCGTGACGTTCTGGGATGCGGGCGAGTTCATCGCGGCGGCGCGGGTGTTCGGCATTCCGCACCCGCCGGGCACGCCGCTCTTCGTGGCGCTGCTCGACTCCTGGGCGCGTCTGTGGTGGTTTCTCCCGTTCGCATCGGCGACGAATTTCCTTTCCGCCTGCTGCACGGCCGCCGCCGCGGGAGTCACGGCGTGCTGGATCGCGCGCGCGACGCGCTCGCCGTGGGTCGGCATCGCGGCAGCGATCGTCGCGGGCAGCATGTCGTCGGTCTGGGCCAACGCAACGGAAACCGAGGTCTATGCGGCGTCGCTCTGCCTGGCGATCGTCGCCGTGGCCGCGGCCGAAACCGCGGGCCGCACCGGCGAACGCCGGTGGACGCTGCTCGCCGGCTACCTCCTCGCGCTCGCGCTGCCGTTGCATCTCAGTGCATTGGTCGCCGCGCCAGTGGTGATCTATCTCGCGATCGATCGGGCCGACGGCACGCGCGATTGGAACGCGGGCGCCGGTTTGCTCGGCGTCGCGCTCGCTGCGGCGGCGGTGAGCCGGCTGTCGGCGCCGCTCCTCGCCGCCGGCGTGATCGTGATGCTCGCCAGTCCGTTCGCCTCGCGCTTCATCGTGCGCACGGCTGCGGGCGTACCGGTCACCGGGCGCGAGCTGAGTCCTCGCGCCCAACGCTGGACCGGCGCCTGGCTGGTCCTTCTCGTAGCGGTCGCCTGCTCGGCATTGCTGGTGATGCTCCTGCGGGCGCGGTTCGACCCGCCGATCGATCAGGGTCATCCCGCGAATATCCGAGCGTTGGCCGACGTGATCGCACGCCGGCAGTACGACGTGCAGGGTATGTGGCCGCGCCAGGCGCCGGTCTGGCTGCAGGTGGCGAATTGGGGGGAGTATGCCGACTGGCAGTTCGCGCTGTCGCTGGCGCCGACGGTGATTCCGTCGGTCGGTCGCGTGTTCGTCACGCTGATGTTCGCGGTCCTCGGCATCGCCGGCGCGCGCTGGCATCGCGGTGTCGACCGTCGGAGCTGGCGGGCCGTGGCGCTGCTGTTTCTCTGCGGCTCGTTGGGTGTTCTGATATATCTGAACTTGAAAGCCGGCGCTTCGTTCGCCTGGGAGCTGGTGCCCGACCCGGCGATGCACGAGGCGCGGGATCGCGACTACTTCTTCGTGCTCGGGTTTTGGGCGTGGGGAATCTGGGCCGGTCTCGGCGCGATGCGGCTTGGGCAGCGACTCCGACTCACGAGTGACCTGGCCCGTTTGATCGGCCTGGCGGTCGCGGCGTTGCCGTTGGCGCTCAATTGGCGCGCAGTGAGTCGCCGAGCGGAGCCGGACGCTCGGGTGCCGAGTGCGGTGGCGCGCGCCCTCCTCGAGCCGCTCCCAAAGGGAGCGATGCTGATCGTTGGCGGCGACAACGACAGCTATCCGCTCTGGTACGCGCAGCTGGTCGAACATCGGCGGCCCGACGTGATCACCGTGACGGTGCCGCTACTCGGCGCGCAGTGGTACGCCGACGAGATGAGCCGGCGGTGGGGGCTCACCGGCGCGGTGGCCCTGGAGTTTCCGGACGTGCGCGCGCGGAGACTGGTTGCCGATGCAATGCGAGTGGGCCGAACCGTGGCGGTATCGATGGATGTCGCAGCCAGCGACCGTAACCAATTATGGCCAAGTTGGACGGTCATTGGATTGGTCGCGGTCGCTCAGCAGACGTCAATCAAGCATGATGACCATTCAATTCGTGATTCATCAGTTATCTCGATCGATCGCGACGCAACCTTCGACCAGGCGCGACGCATTCGGTCGTGGCTCGGCGACGGCACCGTACGGGAGTCGCTCGATCCGGCGATGGCGCACTTTGCGGCGCTCCTCGACTGCCCTCGAAAACTCGCGGCGCTGCCGCGCGGCCAACCACCGTCCGATTCACTTGCCTCAGCGTGTAACCTCCGGTAAGTTAGTGCGTTATGCCGTTTCCTGACCTCGCGGACCGGCTGAACGTCGTGCGTGAGCGCATCAATTCCGCGGTTCAGCGTGGGGGGCACGGCCAAGCGGTCGCGATCGTCGCCGTCACCAAAACGCATAGCCACGATGCGGTCGTCGCGGCATGGGAGGCTGGGCTCCACGACGTGGGCGAAAACCGCGTCCAAGAGGCGCTTCCCAAGATGGACGCCGGAACGGTCCCGGTGCGGTGGCACCTGATTGGTCATCTCCAGCGGAACAAGGTGAAGTCCCTCTCCCGGTTCGACCTCTTCCACGCGCTGGATAGCCTTCGGCTCGCCGATGCCGTCGACGAGCTCGGCCGAGCCGCGAACCATCCGGTCGAAGCGCTGCTGCAGGTGAATGTCGTCGGGGAGGCGACCAAAGGTGGGTTCGCCGAATCGGAATGGCGAGCCGCCGCCGATCACGTGCGCGCACAGTCGGGCGTCCGACTGCGCGGTGTGATGACGATGGCGCCGTTCGATGCCGACGAACGCACGTTGAGGAGCGTATTTTCCGGCGCACGACGCGCTCGCACGACGCTGTGCGACGCGGGACATCCGGCCACGGAATTGTCGATGGGGATGTCGAACGACTACGAGCTGGCCGTCGAAGAGGGTGCGACCTTCGTTCGGCTCGGCACCGTCCTTTTCGGAGCGAGACCCGCATGATCGACGAGACGTTCCATCTCACGCCCCTCGACGTGCGCCGGTATGAGTTCGGCAAAGCACTGCGCGGCTACGATCCCGAGCGTGTCAATCAGTTCCGCGACCAGGTGGCCGAGGAGCTCGAGCGGTTGGGCCGCGTGAACCAGGAGCTCGAGGCCAAGGCGCGAGGGTTCCACGAACAGCTCCGCGCCTTCCGCGAACGGGACAAGGCGATCAACGACGCGCTCATCTCGGCGCAGCAGCTGCGCGGCGACATTCACGATCAGGCGGACAAGGAAGCGCAGCTCATCATCCGAGAAGCGCGCGCCGAAGCGGACAAGATCGTCGAGGGAGCGCGTACGGAGATTCGCCGCTTGGAAGATCAACTCGCCGCGCTCGAGCGCGCACGGCGCAGCTACCTGTCGCAGATCCGCATGCTCGTCGAGCGTCAGCTTTCCGAGATCACGGCCGCCGAGCAGGCGCCGCTTCCCGAGATGCCGCCGCGCGAAGGGTCCACGGCGACGCCGCCCTGGATGGGATCGCTGGTCAAGGAATGACCTCGCTCGCGTCCGCCCCGTCGCCAACGGCGGCGGGGTCAATCGGCACACACTCGCTCGAAGCGATCGGCGAAGCGGCGGCTGCGGTCAGGTCGCGCTTCGCCGCACGGCCCGATGTCGCGATCATTCTCGGAACGGGTCTGGGCCGACTCGCCGAGGAGATCGACGCACGCGCGGTCATCGAGTACGAAGACATCCCCGGCTTTCCGCTCTCGACGGTCGAGTCGCACGCGGGCCGGCTGCTCTGCGGCACGCTCGGCGGACAGACCGTGATCGCGATGCAAGGCCGTTTTCATCGGTACGAGGGCTACTCGCTCCAGCAGGCCACCTTTCCGGTGCGCGTGCTGCGCGCGCTCGGGGCACGCACGCTGGTCGTCTCCAATGCCTGCGGCGGACTCAATCCGCTCTGGTCGGCGGGCGACTTGATGTCGATCGCCGATCACATCAATCTGCTCGGTGACAGTCCGTTGATCGGCCCGAACGACGACCGCCTCGGTCCTCGCTTTCCCGATCTCTCGGCGGCGTACGACGGCGAGCTCCGCGCGCTGGCGCGGCGCGTGGCGGCGGAGGAGAAGATCGTGTTGCGCGACGGCGTGTACGTCGCCGTGACCGGTCCGAGTCTCGAGACGCGCGCCGAGTATCGCTTCCTGCGCGGCATCGGCGCGGACGTGGTGGGGATGTCGACAGTGCCCGAGGTGCTGGTGGCGGTGCACGGCGGCATGCGCGTGCTCGGGCTATCGATCGTCACGGACATGTGCCTGCCCGATGCGCTCGAGCCGGCAACGGTCGAGCGGATCATCGCCGTGGCGAACCGCGCCGAGCCCCAGCTCACGCGCCTCGTGCGCGGTGTGCTGGAGCGACTGTGACCGCGCCGAGCGTCGTGACCTACAGCCTGCTGCCGGCGGAGCGTCCGGCCGACGACGTCGAGCGCGAGCTGCTGGCGCGCTGGGAGGACGAGCAGCTCTTTCGCCAGACCATCGAGCGGCGGCGCGACGCGCCGGCATTCGTGTTCTTCGAAGGCCCGCCGACGGCGAACGGGCGGCCCGGCATCCACCACGTGTTCGCGCGCACGATCAAAGATCTCTTCTGCCGTTACCGCGCCATGAAGGGCTATCGCGTCGAGCGCAAAGCCGGGTGGGACACCCACGGCCTGCCGGTCGAGATCGAAGTCGAGAAGCAGCTCGGCATCAGCGGCAAGCAGCAGATCGAGGCGCTCGGCGTAGCGGAGTTCAACCGGTTGTGCCGCGAGAGCGTGTTCAAGTACCGCGAGGAGTGGCAGCGGCTGAGCGCGCGCATCGGCTACTGGCTCGACTACGACCACGCCTACGCGACGTACACGAACGACTACGTCGAGAGCGTGTGGTGGGCGCTGAAGACGCTGTACGACCAAGCGCTGCTCTATCGCGGGCACAAGATTCTGCCATACTGCCCGCGCTGCGGTACGGCGCTGTCCAGCCACGAGGTGCAGCTCGGCTACGAGGACGTGGAAGATCCGAGCGTCTACATCGCGCTCGAGCTGATCGACGCGCCGAGCGGACGCGACGCGGCGGTGCATCCGCATGTCGGCCGCCGGATTCTCGTCTGGACGACGACGCCGTGGACGCTGGTGTCGAACGCCGCGCTGGCGGTGCATCCGGATCTCGAATACGTGGAGCTGATCCGGCGTGACGCCGACAAGGATCAGAGAACGCTCATTCTCGCCGCGCCGCGCGCGCAGGCCGTGCTCGGCGAAGACTACGAGACGCGGTGGGAGCGGGTGCGGACGATCACCGGCGCCGACCTGGTCGGCCGCCGCTACCGGCGGCCCCTCGATTGGGTGGACTATCCCGAAGGGACGGCGCACGAGATCATAGTCGGCGAAGACTTCGTGTCGGCGAGCGACGGAAGCGGCGTCGTGCACATGTCGCCCGCGTTCGGGGCCGATGACTACGCCGCCGGTCAACGGCATGGGCTGGCGTTCCTGCAGCCGGTCGACGCGCGCGGACAGTTCCCGGCATCGACGCCGGTCGTTGGTGGGCTGTGGGTGAAGGACGCCGACCCGCTGATCATCGAAGAGCTGAAGCGGCGCGGCGTGCTATGGAAGGCGGCGCGCATCGTTCACTCGTACCCGCACTGCTGGCGGTGCGACACGCCGCTCCTCTACTACGCGCGCACGTCGTGGTTCATTCGCACCACAGCTTATCGCGACGCAATGCTGGCGCGGAACGCCCGGGTCGACTGGCATCCGCCGTCGATCGGTGAGGGGCGGTTCGGCGAGTGGTTGGTGAACAACGTCGATTGGGCAATCTCGCGCGACCGGTACTGGGGCACCCCGCTGCCGGTCTGGATCTGCAGCGACGATTCCGAGCACACGGACTGTGTCGGCAGCTTCGCCGAGCTGGCGGAGCGGTCGGGCGCGGCGCTTCCGCACGATTTCGATCCGCACAAGCCGGGCGTCGACCATTACAGCTGGCGCTGCACCAAGCCGGGGTGCGGCGGCACGATGCGGCGCGCGCCCGAGGTGATCGACACCTGGTTCGACTCCGGGTCGATGTCGTTCGCGCAGTGGCACTATCCATTCGAGAACCGTGATCGGTTGGCCGATCAGTTCCCGGCCGACTTCATCGCTGAAGGCGTCGACCAGACGCGCGGGTGGTTCTATTCGCTGCTTGCCATCGCGACGGGACTCGGCAACGCGCTGCCGAACAACACCGGTCCGACCGGTGACCTCGCCGCGTCGGGCGACGCGGAGTCGAGGTCGCCGAGCCGACCGCTGCGGCCGGCCGTCGCGCCCTATGCTGCGGTGGTCGTCAACGACATGGTGCGCGACGATCAGGGGCTCAAGATGTCGAAGAGCCGCGGCAACATCGTCGATCCGTGGGCCGTGATCGCGCGACACGGCGCCGACGCGGCGCGGCTCTTTCTCGTGTCGTCGAGCGTCGTCTGGGTGCCGCGCAACTTCGACGAGCAGGCGCTGGCCGACCAGGTCGGGCGCTTTCTGCGGACCTTCAAGAACATCTACTCCGGCATCTTCGCGCAGTACGCGAACTTCGGCTGGTCACCGTCGGACGACGATCCGCCGGTTGCCGAGCGGCCGGCGGTGGATCGATGGATGATCGGCCGGCTCGCGGTGCTCGAGCGGTCGGTCGACGCGGCGCTCGAGGTGTACGATGCGACGGTGGCGGCGCGGGCGATCATCCAATTCGTCGACGACGACCTGGCGAACTGGTACGTGCGCGTCAATCGCGCGCGCTTCTATGACGTCGACGCCGCGGACAATCGCGCAGCGTTCGCCACGCTGCACGAGGTGCTCGTCTCGGTGTGCCGCCTGCTCGCCCCATTCGCGCCTTTCCTGAGCGACTGGGTACATCGCGAGCTGACCGGAACTTCGGTTCACCTCGCCGCGTTCGTGTCACCGCGCGACGAGCCCGCTGAGCCGGGCCTCGATGCCGCGATGGAAGCGATCCGCGCATTGGCGCGCCTTGGCCGGGCGGCGCGCGAGGAGGTCAGGATCAAAGTGCGCCAGCCGTTGGCTCGCATGGTCTGCGTGGCGCCGCGCCTCCGGGACGCGGATGTTGCGCCGCTCGTGCCACTGCTGGCGGCGGAGCTCAACGTCAAGCAGATCGACTTCGCCAGCTCGAGCGACGCGCTCGTCACGCTCGAGCCGAAGCCGAACTTCCGCTCGCTGGGTAAGAAGTTCGGCAAGAATACCGCGCTGGCGGCGCGAGCGGTCGGGGCCTTTACCAGCGACCAGCTTCGCGCCTTCGAGCACGGAGAGCCGCTGGTCGTTAGCGTTGAGGGGGATTCGCACGAGCTCGAGCTGGAGGATGTCACGATCGTGCGCCGGGCGTCCGGCGCGTACGTCGTTCAGGAAGACGGTGGGTTCGTGGCCGCGCTGGACCCGACGCTGACGCCGGAACTGCGGTTGGAGGGATGCGCACGAGAGCTCATCAGCCGGGTACAACGTATGCGAAAGGAGGCCGGGTTCGCGGTGAGCGATCGGATCGTGCTACGGCTGGCGGGCAACGAGGCCCTCGAGGCCGTCGTCGAAGCACATGGATCGCGGATCGCGGACGAAGTCCTCGCCGCCAGAATCGATTTTCAGGTGCGGGAGGGCGATGACCAACGGGCCGATCGTGATGGGCAGCGTACCGAACACATGCAGCGCATCGATCTCGATGGGATCACGGCCCACGTGGCCATCACCAGGATTCAGTAGCAATGCCGACGACCAATAGCGTCAAGAAGCCGAAGGCGATGAACAAGAAGATGCTCCAGCACTTCGAGAAGCGCCTGCTCGACGAGCGCCGGCGCGTGCTCAAGGAGCTCGGCCGGAACGACGAGGCGTTCGGCGCCACACCGCAATCGGCGGACGGCGACTTGAGCAGCTACTCGTTCCACATGGCCGACCAGGGCACCGATGCCATGGAGCGTGAAAAGGCGTTCCTCTTCGCCAGCCAGGAGGGACGGTTCCTCTGGCACATCGACGAGGCGCTGCGCCGGCTCTATCGATCGCCGGAGACCTTTGGCCGGTGCCATCAATGCGGGAACGAGATCGCCTTCGATCGGCTGGACGCGCTGCCGCACGCCCGGTACTGCATCGATTGCAAGCAGCGGGAGGAAGATGCAAAGAAGTAACGCGGGGCTGTTCTGGCCCGTGCTGATGCTCGTGGCGGCGGTGGATTCCGCCACGAAAGCGCTCGCCGCGTCGCGGTTGATCCCCTCCCAGATTCCGCACGCGATCTACGGCGAGTGGCTGCGGTTCACGCTCGTCCGCAATCCTGGCGCGGCCTTCGGGCTGCACGTTGGCGCCTATTCGCGCTGGATCTTCATGGTGCTGACGATCGTCGCGCTGGTGATTCTCGGCCGACTGTACGCGGCGACGAAGCCGGGCGCCGCGCTGCGGACGCTGTCGCTCGCACTCGTCTGCGGCGGCGCGATCGGAAATCTGATCGATCGGGTCACCTCCCCGGCTGGTGTCGTCGACTTCATCGACATCGGCTTCGGCGACTCGCGATGGCCGACGTTCAACATCGCCGACATGGCGGTGAGCATCGGCGCTTTTCTGCTCGCCTGGGTGCTGTGGGACGAGGACGCCGAGCCGGAGACGGTGAGCGTGCCGGCGTCTGCGTCGGCGCAGGCGGCGGTCGCGGGCGATCAGGGCGAGCTTACCTAGGCGCCGACCGAGCATGAACGCACCAGATCGGAGCGGCCGCGTCTTCTGGACGACGGCCGCCGCCGTGATCGCGCTCGACGTCGTTTCGAAAATCCTCATCGTGCGGTGGCTCGAGCCGTATCATCTGCCACACCGGGTGATCGGAAGCGTCGTGCGGTTCGCGCTCGCCTACAATCCCGGCGCGGCGTTCAGCATGTCCCTCGGCCGGTACCAGCGATGGTTGTTCGGCGCCTTCGCGGCGATCGCGTTGATCATCGTCTGGCGCCTGTACCAGAGCTGGCGCCTGCATCGGTCGACGCCGGGCCGCGACCTGGCGCGCGTGCTGTCGCTCGGTCTCATCTGGGGCGGTGCGGCGGGAAACCTGATCGACCGCATCCGCTCGCCGCGCGGTGTCGTCGACTTCATCGACATCGGCATCGGCGACGTCCGCTTCTGGACGTTCAACGTCGCCGATTCGGCGGTCAGCATCGGCGCCGTCATCCTTGCCTACGTGCTCTGGCGCGACGACCGTGACACGGCGCGCGCCGCGGCTGCGACAAGCGAAGCCCAATCGGCAACGAAATGACGGCATTGCCGGAGCAGCACCGCATCGATGCTCCGGACGATGCTCCACGGCTCGACCTGCTCGTCGCGGAGCAGCTCGATCTATCGCGCAATCAGGCGGCGACGCTGATCGCCGAAGGCAACGTGCTGGTCGGCGGGCGCCGGGAGAAGGCGAGCTACCGGGCGCGCGGCGGGGAGGTGATCACGGTTGTGATCCCAGCCAAACCATCGCGCGAGGTGGGGGCTGAGGACATCCCGCTCACCATCGCGTACGAGGACGACGACATTCTGGTCGTCGACAAGGCTGCCGGGATGGTGGTTCACCCAGCGCCCGGCAACTGGACCGGGACGCTGGTCAATGCGCTAAAGGGAAGGGGCGCAACGCTTTCCGCCGGGGTAGAGGCCGGGCGGGAAGGAATCGTCCACCGACTGGACAAAGAAACATCCGGTCTCCTGCTCGTGGCCAAGACTGACCGGGCGCACCGCTCCCTCGGTGCGGCATTGGCCGCGCGGCGCATCAGTCGGCGGTACGCGGTCCTCTCGTGGGGACATCTGGGGGAGGATCGGCTCACGATCGAGCGACCAATTGCCCGAGATCCGCGAGACCGAAAGCGCATGGCGGTCGTCAGTACTGGACGGCCGGCGAGGACTGATCTCGTCCGGCTCGCACGCTTCGACTCCACCGATCTCTCGCGGGCGCATCTGCACACCGGGCGCACGCACCAGATCCGGGTGCACCTCGCTTCGATCGGCCATCCGGTCGTGGGCGACGACACCTACGGCGGGGGCGGGGGACGCAGGCTGGTGGGGTTGCCACCGCGCCGTCACTTCCTGCACGCGGCGTGGTTGGTGTTTCGGCACCCGGTCACCGGGGACACGATCGACCTTCGCTCGCCGCTGCCGGAGGATTTGCACCGAACGCTCGTGGCCGCCGCCGGTCCCGACGTCCCGATCGCCGACACGAACCCGCTGGACTTCTTTGGCTTCTACCGCGTCGATCCCGGAGCCGGTTGAGCTCTCGATCTCGCCCACGCTGCTCTTTCGCGTGGGTGAGTCGCTGTATGGCTGCGACATCGGCGATACCCAGGAGATCATTCCGCTGCGTTCGATGACGCGCCTTCCGGGCGCGCCGGCGTACGTCCGCGGTCTGATCAACGTGCGCGGCGTGATCGTGACCGTGCTCGATCTGGCGACGCGCCTGAACGCGGTGTCGAGCCGAACGTCGGACGAGGGATCGATTCTCCTCGTCCGCCACCGCGACCGGTTGGTCGGGGCGATGGTCGATGCCGTGTCCGACGTCCGCGTGCTGGAGATCGACACCGATGGCGCCCCGTCGCAGGGGGGCGTGGTACGCGGAGTGGCGACGGTCGACGGCGCGGCGGTCGTCGTGCTCGACCTCGATGCGCTCATCCAGCAGGTTCTGCTCTCTTAACGGAGGTTTCTTGAGCCAGACGGTTCTCATCTGCGACGACGCGATCTTCATGCGCACCATGGTCGGCGACATCCTGGGACAAGCGGGATTCGAGATCGTCGGTGAAGCGGAGACGGGAGCGCAGGCCGTGGAGAAGTACCAGCAGCTTCGTCCCGATCTCGTGACGATGGACATCGTCATGCCCGACATGGGCGGCATCGACGCGGTGCGCGAGATCTGCAAGATGGATCCTCATGCGAGGATCCTCATGTGCAGCGCGATGGGCCAGCAGGCGCTCGTCGTCGAGGCGATCCAGGCCGGCGCCAAGGATTTCGTCGTCAAGCCCTTCCAGCCCAGCCGCGTGCTCGAAGCCGTGCAGCGCGTGCTCGGCTGAGCGTCGTCCTTCCGAGGCCGCCGTGGACACGCTCCAATACGCGCAGCTCTTTCTCACCGAGAGCAGAGAGCACATCGCGGCCGTCAACCAGGCGCTGCTCGAGCTCGAGCGCGACGCCACGGGCCCCGGCGCGGCCGCGGCCGTCGGCGAGATTTTTCGCTCCGTCCACACGATCAAGGGCATGGGTGCGACGATGGGCTACGCCATCGTTGCCGAGCTGGCGCACGAGTTGGAGACGGTGCTCGACCGCGTGCGGCGCAATGATCTCGGCATCGACGGCGAGATCATGGACACCTTCTTCCGCGCCGCCGACGTGCTCGAGCAAGCCGTCGAAGCCGCCGTCGCCGGCCGCGATGGCGAGATCGTCGCCACCGATCTCGTCGCCACGCTCCACGCGCTCGGCGCGGGCGACGCGATGGCGCGCAGCGCCACCTGGCGCGTGCCGGTGCCGGCGCCGGATCGCGCGGGCACGCTCGTTCGCGTGCGCCTCAGCCCCGACACGCCGCTGCGCGGCGTGCGCGCCTTTCTCGTCGTCCAGGCGCTCGGCGCGCTCGGCGAAGTCGTCGCCACGGAGCCGCCGCTCGACGTGATCCAGGCCGAGGGCTTCGAGACGGATTTCGCCGTCCGCCTCGTGACCAGCTCGGCGCCCGACGAGATCACGAAGACCGCGGCGCGCATGGGCGACGTGGCCGACGTGCAGATCGGCGACGCGCCGATGAAGCCGCGCGCGCCGCGGCAGTCGAGGCCCGTGCAGGTCGTCGATCTCGACGCGGTGCCGACGGTCGACGCCAGCCAGGGGAACGGCGCGTCGTCGCCGCGGTCGGCCGCCATTTCGCGCGAGGTGAGCGCCGTGCGGCAGGTGCGCATCGACGTCCGCCGTCTCGACTCGCTGATGAACCTCGTCGGCGAGCTGGTGATCGCACGGGGACGGTTGACCCAGCTGGCCGACACCCTCGGCGACCTCGCGCTGGAGGAGACGGTGCAGCAGTCGTCGCGTCTCATCACGGAGCTGCGCGACGAGATCACGGCGAGCCGCATGGTGCCGGTGTCGCAGGTGTTCGATCGGTTTCCGCGTCTCGTGCGCGATGCGGCGCGCACCGTGGGCAAGCAGGTGGAGTTCGTGGTCGAGGGGAAGGGCATCGAGCTCGATCGCTCGATGCTCGACGAGATCGGCGATTCGATCGTGCATCTGTTGCGCAACGCGATCGATCACGGCATCGAAACGCCGGAGAAGCGCCTCGCCGCCGGCAAGCCGGCGACCGGCCGCCTCGTGCTGAGCGCGGCGCGCGACCGTTCGGCGGCGGTGATCAAAGTCAGCGACGACGGCGCGGGCATCAACCGCGAGGTGGTGCTGGCCCACGCCAAGCGCGATGGGCTGGTCGACGCGAACAAGACCGATCTCAACGAGGACGAGCTGCTGCGGCTCCTCGCGCGGCCCGGCTTCTCGACCGCCGAACGCGTGACGAATCTCTCGGGGCGCGGTGTCGGGGTGGATGCGGTGTACACACGCGTGCGCGCGCTCGGCGGGGCGATGGACATTCGCTCCGTGCCGGGGCAGGGGACGACGATGATGCTGCGTCTGCCGCTGACGCTCGCCATCGTGCGCGCGCTACTCGCCCGCGTCGGCGAGGAGATCTACGCGATTCCGCTGGCGCACGTGAGTGAGACGATCGAGCTGGTGCCGGACATTCGACGGACGGTCAAGGGGCGCGAGGTGTTGCTCGCCCGCGACGAGGTGCTGCCGTTGTTCCGGCTGCGCAACCTGGTCGGGCTCGGGCCGTACGAGGCGCCGAACGAGATCGACCTCGAGCACGTCGTGGTCATCGACTTGGGCGACCGGCGGGCCGGTCTGGTGATCGACGAGGTCACGGGACAGGAAGAGATCGTGGTCAAGCAGTACGAGGGGGTTCGGGACGGCCTTCCGTTCTTCGGCGGCGCGACGCTGCTCGGTGACGGCACTCCGTCGCTCATCATCGACGTCAGCAGCCTTCTTTGAGGACGGTCATGCAAGATCTTCGAACGCTCAAGACGAACCAGCTCGACGCGCTGCGCGAAGTCGCCAACATCGGCGCCGGCCACGCCGCCACGGCGCTGTCGCAGATGATCGGCGAGATCATCATGATCAGCGTGCCGACGATCAACGTCACTCGCCTCGAGGACGTTCCGCCGCTCGTGCCCGAGGGCGACGAGCCAGTGGCCGCGGTGCTGATGCACATGATGGGCGATCTGACGGGGCGAACGCTGCTCGTGTTCCCGCGGCAGACGGCGCTTCGCCTGGCTGAGCTGCTGCTGCGTCGCACGACGGGGACGGAGGAGTTCACGGAGATGGAGCGGTCGGCGATCAAGGAAGCCGGCAACATCCTCAGCTCGGCGTACATGAACGCGCTGAGCGACTTCATGGGCATGATGCTCCTCCCCTCGCCGCCCAGCCTGGCGATCGACCTGTCGAGCACGGTGCTGACGACCGCCTACGTGCAGTTCGGATCGGACAAGGACTTCGTGTTCTGCGTCGAGAGCGAGTTCCTCATGAACGATCTCGGCGAGCGCCTGCGCGGCTACTTCCTGCTCGTTCCGGATCCCGCTTCGCTGCAGGCGATTCTTCGGGCGGTGAGGGTGGCCTGAAGTGGTGATGCTCACCTCGGAGCGGGATCGGCAGGTGCTCCGATCGTTTGCCCGGCGGATCGATCCGTCGGACGCCGGCGCGCACAACAACCTCGGCGTGTTGTACTACAACAAGGGGTTGTACGAAGAGGCGGTCGCGGCGTTCATCAAGGCGCTCGAGCTCGACCAGAAGATGCAGGTCGCGCAGCGCAACCTCGAGATCGCCTACTTCAACACCGGGTACTACGACGCACGCGTCGCCGAGCTGAAGGAACGGCTTCGCGTTCACCCCGAGGATCGCGACACGCGCTGGGAGCTCGGGCGCACCTACGCGCTGCTCGGCCAGCAGGACGAGGCGGCCGAGGAGTTTCGCACGCTGCTCCGGTACAACGCGAACGACGTCGGAGCGCTGCTCCAGCTCGCGATGGCCGAGAAGCAGTCCGGCGACATCGCACAGGCGCAGCACTGCCTCGAGAGCGCGATCAGGCTGGACCCGCAGAGCTCCGTCCTCCATGTGGCGCTCGGCGAGGTGCTCTACCACCGCGGCTTGAACGACGAGGCGCTCCGTGCGCTCGAGCGCGCGCTCGCCCTCACGCCGGAGAATCACGACGCGCTCTATCTCATGGGCTTCGTGCTCGGTGACATGGGGCGCCACGACGAGGCCCATGCGGCAACGAAGCGGGCGATCAAGCTCAACCCGACGCTGTCGCGCGCCCACGCCAACCTCGCGATCGAGCAGAATGGCGCGGCGCGGCGCGGCACGCTCGATACGCCGCCGGCGAAGAAGGAGCTGCAGGTCGCGAGCGACGGCCAGCTCGCCCATTACAACCTCGGCCTCGCCTTCCGCAGCAAACGGTACTTTGCCGAGGCGATGCGCGAGTACGCGAAGGCGCTCGACCGCGGTGAGGAGCGCGACCTCGTGCTGCAGGCGATGGGCGAGCTGCACCTCCTCACGCGTAAGCCAAAAGAGGCGCTCGCCGTCTACGACGACCTGCTGACGCGGCAACCCGAGAGTCCCAAGCTCTGGAACGAGCGCGGCGTCGCCCTTCACCAGGACGGAAAGTTCACCGACGCCGAGGCGAGCTACCGTCACGCGCTCGACGCCGAACCGACGTATGTGATCGCGCACAACAACCTCGGTGTGTCGCTCTATCACCGCGGCGCCGTGGAAGAAGCGGTGACGGCGTTGCGCACGGCGCTCGATCAGCAGCCGACCTTCGGAAAGGCGCGGCTCAACCTGGCGCTCCTCCTCGCGCGCGGAAAGCGATTGACGGCCGCGCTCGAACAGTACCGGCAAGTGCTCAGTGCGGCGCCCGAGCATCCGGTCGCCTGGAACGGCATCGGGCTCGTCCTCACCGAGCTGCGGAAATTCGAGGATGCGCGCAATGCGTTCGCACGCTCGATCCAGGCGCGGCCGGATTTTGCCGAAGCGCACTACAATATGAGCTTCACCCTCTCGAATCTCGGCGACTTCGAAGGCGCGCTGCGCGAGACCAAGCGGGCGCTCGAGCTCGATCCGTATTACGTGCCGCAGAAGTTCGAGCTCGCGATGGACGTCGAGTACGAGGATCCCGATCTCTCGATTCAGCCGGATTTCGGTGGGGAGCGGCCGACCGACGCCACGGTCGCCGAATTCAGCTTCGATCCGCAATCGCTCGACTCGCTGTTCACCGAGCTCACCCCGGCCGCCACGCCAACGCCGCCGTCCGGCGCGCCGCGCAACAGCGATTCGTCGCCGTTCGCGATGGCGACCGACTTTCTCTCGAAGGGGCTCTACGACCGCGCTTCGGCGGAGATCAGCCGGGCGATGGGGCGCGGCAACCGCCGCGCCGACGGCCTGGCGCTGCACGGCGACGTGTTCGCGAAACAGGGACTGTTCGGCGAAGCACTGGAACGCTATCGCGAAGCGCTGGAGCTCGATCAGGATCTCCGTGCGGCGCGCTTCGGCGAGGCGTGGTCGCTCGTCCGGCTCGGCCGCCCCGCGGAAGCACGGCCGCTCGCCGTGGCGCTCGTCGCCGAGCGATCGGAGGACGTCGACGGGCTGATGCTGCTTGCCACCGCCTGCGCCGAATCGGGCGACCCAGCACCGGCTCTGTCGACGCTCGAGGCCGCGCGGCGCGTGGAGCCGATGCGCGCCGAGATCCATCAGAAGATCGGCGACATCACGCGCTCGCTCGGCGACAACGAAGGCGCCATCGCGGCCTACCGCCACGCGCTCGAGTTGGATCAGGATTTCGCCGTGGTACGCTTTCAGCTGGCGCTTCTCCTTCAGGGCAAGGGACAGCAGCGCGAAGCCGAGGCGGAGCTCGTGGCCGCGCTCGACGCGGTGCCGACCTACGCCGAGGCCGCGCTCGAGCTGGCGATGCTGCGCCGCCGCCTCAACCGCCCGGCGGAAAGTGTTCCGCTGCTCATCGATCTGCTGCAGCGCGATCCCTATCACTGCGACGCGCTGATCGCGCTCGGCGAAACGCTCCTCGCGCTCGGCAAGAAGCGGGACGCGGTGCACGCCTTTGCGCGCGTGCTGCGCTTCGACCCGCTGAACGTCGGCGCGCTGTTCCACGGCGGTGCGCTGCTCGCGGAACAGCACCGCTATCGCGACGCGATCGAACGCTGGCAGCGCGTGATCGAGCTGGCGCCGACGAGCGAGTACGCGCGCCGCGCCAAGCGCGAGATTCGCACGGCGAGCGACCTGCAACGAATTCTCTCTCCGCGCACCGAGCGCTGACCGATGGCGATCGAAGGACCGCTTCGCGAGCTCGGCATTCACGATGTCTTCCAGCTGCTCGACCTGAGCCGGAAGACGGGCGCGCTGCGCATTTCATCGGAGATGCGCGGTGACGAGGGGCTCGTGTTCTTCGACGGCGGGCGCGTGATCGAGGCGCGCATTCGCAGCACGGCGCTCACCGTGGAAGCGCTGCTGCTCCAGGCGGGCCGCATCACCGACGCCGATCTCGAGCGCGCTCGTGCTCGTCAGGCCAAATCGCGCACGCCGAAGCCGATGATCGATCTGCTCGTCGAGATCGGCGCGATCACGCAGAAAGAGCTCGACCGCCAGCTTCGGCTCCAGCTCGAAAGCGCGGTGTTCGAATTGATGTCGTGGCACGAAGGGTTCTTCTCATTCGAGGAACGGCCGCGCGAAGAGCTGCCGCGCGCCACCCGCATCTCGGTCTCGACGGAATCCCTTCTCATGGAAGGCGCGCGGCGGATCGATGAATGGTCGCGCATCGCCGAAGTCGTGCCCGATGCCGGCGTCGTGCCCGACCTCGCGCCGAGCGAAGCGGGGCGCGAAGGCGCGACGCTCGATCTCCTTCCGCACGAGTGGCAGGTGCTGACGATGATCGACGGGGCGCGCGATCTGCGCGGCATCGCCGCGGCGCTGCGCCGCGACGAATTTGAGATCGCGAAAATCGCCTACGGTCTGGCGACGACTGGAATCCTCACGATTCGGCGGCCGGAGCGGTTCACTCCGGCGCCCGAACGCGAAAGCATCGAGACGCGCCTGGCCGCGGCCCGCGCTCTGATGCGCGCCGGCCGGCACACCGACGCGGTGGAGGAGCTCAAACGCGCGATGCAGGCCGAGCCGCAGGCGCCGCGCGTGCATCTCGACTACGCTTTCGCGGCGGCGCGCGCCGGAGATTTTCCCGCGGCGCGGTCGAGCTGGGAACAATTCCTTCGTCTCGCGCCGGGCGACGCAGCGGCGATGACGGTGCAGCAGGCGCTCGCCGCCGTGACACAGTTGCAGCGACTCGTGGAGGCGCACGTCAATGGCTGACGAGATCACTCGCTGGAGCGACGAGCTGGCGCGCGATCCGTCGAGCCTCGTGTTCCTCCAGCTCGGTGAGGCGCTTCGTCGCCAGGGCGAGCTCGACACCGCGTTCAAGATCGCCGCGCGCGGCGTCGAGCGGCATCCGCGCAGCGCCGAGGCGCACGATCTCGTCGCACGCATCTCGGTCGATCGGCAGGATCTCTCGCGCGCGCTCGCCGAGTGGGAGGCCGCGCTCGAGATCAAACCGGATCACGTCGGCGCGATGAAAGGGCTAGGGTACGTCTGCTATCAGCAGGGGCGATTCGACGAAGCCGAACGGCACCTGAGCCGCGCGGCCGCCGGAGGAGGGGGCGACGACGTGAACAGTGCGCTCGCTACCGTCCGGCGGTCATCCGGTTCCGAATTCGCCGCGCCGGCGCCGCGCGTAGAGCGGCCGCCGAAGGTAGCGGTCGCGCCGCCGATCGAGGTTGTGCCGCGGGTCGACGTTGCGCCGCCGCCGAGCGTCCGCGTCGACGCACATGTCAACGCCTTCGCAGAACCGAAGCCGGATCCGGCGCCGCCGGCCATGGAGCGGTCGGTCGAGCCGCAATGGATGTTCTCCGACCTGTTGCTCGACGACGCGCAGACCGCGCTGCTGCTCGATGCGAACGGTCTCGTCCTCGGCGGCACGTACATCGATCCGGATGGGCAGGACGTCTCACAGGAAGTGGGAGCGCGGCTGAGCGGAATCTCCGAGGAGGTAGCGCGCGCGGCGCATCACCTCGAGCTCGGCGCATGGCGCTCGATGACGTTCGAGACGCACATCGCGGTGGTGGCGATGGCTCCGGCCCCCGACGACAGCCTGATTGTCGTCGCCGCCTCGCGGGCGACCCCATTGGGGCTCATTCGCCGGCTGCTCGATCGGTGCGCGGAGCGGGCGGCCGGGTGGCTTGGCGGGGCGAGGCGCCCATGACGACCCGATTCGCGACCATTCTCGACGCGCTTACCCGGCAACGTGGCGTGCGGGCGAGCTTGCTCGTCTCAGAGAGAGATGGCCTCGTCGTGCATTCGAACCTCCGGTTCGGGCAGGACGGCGACCGCGTGGCCGCGCTGGCGGCGTCGATGTACCGCAAGGCGCGGTTGTCGGCGGACGCGGCGCGTCTGGGCGCGGTCGCCTTTCTCCAGCTCGATGCCGAGCGGGGGCGAATTTGCGCCGTCGGCGGGCGCAGTGATCTCGTGATCGTCGTGGTGGCGGAACCCGCCGCCAATGTCGGAATGATTCGCGTTGAACTTCTCAAAGCGCTGGAGTGGCTCGAATGATCATCGCGACCGTCGAGCCATGGGTCGAACCGCCGCTCAAGCGCTATCTGGATGAAGCGCGCGCGCGGCTCGCGCTGTTGCTGCACCCGTCGGGGCAGGTCGTGGCGCAGGCCGGCTTCACGCGCGCGGTCGACGTCATGACGGCGTGCGCGCTCGCGGCGGCAGCGCACGCGACGGCGAGCGAGCTGGGGCGGCAGCTGGACGGACGGCCCTTCCGCGGCCTGCACTACGCCGGCCCCGAGCGCGAGGGCTACCTCTCCGCGGTGGACACGGCGCGCGGCTCGTACATCTGCCTCACCGTGTTCGACCACGAGAGCTCCCTCGGGTTGGTGCGGACCTTCTTTGGCGAACTGTGTCGCGAGCTGGCCGCCGCGGCGCCGCCGCTGGCCGTGCTACGCGGCCCGATGCTCGACGTCAACTTCGAGGAGGATCTAAATCGGAACCTCGCCGCGATGTTCGGCCGCTAGCGCTCCTTCACCCGCCCACACCGTCATCACTTCCCACTCACGCCTCACCATCCGCAATCCTTGTCTCTCGTCAACTACACCACCCGCGAGATCACGTGCAAGATCGTCTACTACGGACCTGGCCGGTCCGGAAAGACGACGAACTTGCATTACATCTACGGTCAGGTGCCCGACGATCGAAAAGGGCGCATGGTGTCGCTCGCCACGCAGACCGACCGCACGCTCTTCTTCGATTTCCTGCCGCTCGATCTCGGGCAGATCTCGGGATTCACGACCAAGTTCCAGCTCTACACCGTCCCCGGGCAGGTCTACTATCAGACCACGCGGAAGCTCGTGCTCCAGGGGGCCGACGGCGTCGTGTTCGTGGCCGACAGCCAGGCGCGCCAGCTCGAGGAGAACGTCGAGAGCTTCCAGGACCTGCACGCCAACCTTGCCGAGCAGGGCATCGAAGCGCGCACCTTGCCGATCGTCCTGCAATACAACAAGCAGGACCTGCCCAGC
>DATNAT010000029.1:0-9076 GCA_035572355.1 Gemmatimonadaceae bacterium | reverse complement strand
GATCGAGCGCGTGTCGGAGGGCCAGCGATTCGTCACCAAGATTCTGGCCGAACGCCCTGCGGCCGGGGCGCCGGATCGCGGCGTTCCAGAAAGCGCCGCCGGGCACGCCGAGCCGCAGTTGCGCGCCCTCGGCGCCGGTCCGATCGAGCCCATTCGGGTCGCCGAGCGACAGAGCGTTCGACCGTCGATCACGCCGCACTGAGCGTGGGACGTGGGACGTGGGACGTGGGACGCGGGAGATTGGACGGAGTCGCGTGGAGGCCGGCGCCTCACCTCTCCGATCAGGACGAGTCTTCGGCGCATGGCAGCCGACCTCGCAGCCCGAAGAATCACGGCCCGCCGTACCGCTCTCGAGTGGCTCGACGCCCGATCCGTGCCGTTTCCGGCGAAATCCGTCGAATCGGTAGCCCCATTTCGGCCGTGGAGCGTCCCGAGCGGCTCCTGGCGTCGCAGTCCGGTAGCGGGAGCAAACAACCGCCGGCTCCCAGAGGCAGCCGGCGGTTGATTCGTTATACCAACAGTTGAATTATACGATTGCAACTAGCCGGCGACCGTTCGAGCCCTAGGCCTTCGGCCCGGCCGCGGCGACGCCGGGCGACACGAACTTCTCGAACTTGGCGAAGTTCTCGCGGAACATGCCGGCCAGCTTGTGCGCCTGCGCGTCGTAGGCCGCGCCGTCGCTCCAGGTGTTGCGCGGCTCGAGCACCTCGGCCGGCACACCGGCGATCTGCGTTGGCACGGGGAGGCCGAACCGCGGGTCGATCTTCGTTGGCGCGCTGTGCAGATCGCCGCGGAGCAGCGCCTGCACCATGGTGCGGGTGTACGAGAGCTTCATGCGCTTGCCGACGCCGTAGCCGCCGCCCGTCCAGCCGGTGTTGACGAGCCACACATCCGACTGGTGCTGGTCGATCAGCTTGCCCAGCATCTCGGCGTACTTGGATGCGTGCCAGACGAGGAAGACGGCCCCGAAGCAGGCGGAGAAGGTGGCTTGCGGCTCCTTCACGCCCCGCTCCGTGCCGGCAACTTTGGCGGTGTAGCCCGAGAGGAAGTAATAGAGCGCCTGGTCGCGGGTGAGACGCGCGATCGGCGGCAGCACGCCGAATGCGTCGGCGGTGAGCAGAACGACGTTCTTGGGGTGGCCGCCGCAGCCGTTCTGGGCGTGGTTGGCGATGTAGTGGAGCGGGTAGGACGCCCGCGTGTTCTCGGTGATGGAGAGATCGTTGAATTGTACTTTGCGCGTCAGGTCGTCGAGGACGACGTTCTCGAGGATCGTGCCGAACATCTGCGTGGTGCGATAGATGTCCGGTTCCGATTCCGGCGTGAGGCCGATGACCTTGGCGTAGCAGCCGCCCTCGTAATTGAACACGCCTTCGTTCGACCAGCCGTGCTCGTCGTCGCCGATCAGCGCGCGGTCCGGATCGGCGGAGAGGGTCGTCTTGCCGGTGCCGGAGAGGCCGAAAAAGAGCGCGGTGTCGCCCTGTTTGCCAATGTTGGCCGAGCAGTGCATGGAGAGCACGCCCTGCTTCGGCATGTAGTAGTTCATCACCGTGAACATGGCCTTCTTGAGCTCACCGGCGTAACGCGTGCCGCCGATGAGGATCATGCGCTTGGCGAGGTTGAGGATGATGAACGTGCCGGTGCGCGTGCCGTGCTTGGCCGGGGTGGCCTCGAACTCGGGCGTGTGGAGGACGGTGAAGTTGGGCTGGAAGGTCGGCAGCTCGGTGGCGTCCGGGCGGATGAACATGTTGCGCACGAAGGCCATGTGCCACGCGCCGGGGCTGACGTAGCGCACGGACAGCCGGTACTTCGGATCGGCGCCGCAATAGAGATCTTGCACGTAGAGCTCGGGCTGCGTGTCGAGATACTGGCGGACGTCGGCGAGCAGCGCCTCGAAGTGCGCGTCGTCCATCGGCTGGTTGACTTTGCCCCAGTCGACGTCGCCCGAAGTTGACGGATCTTTAACGATGAACTTGTCGTTGGGCGACCGGCCGGTATGCGGCGTCGTGACGGCGCGGAACGGGCCCATGTCGGCGAGCAGCCCTTCGTTGTGCCGCACGGCGTCCTGGATCAGCGCCGGGGCCACGAGGTTCCAGTGCACCTGCCCGCGCGGATTCAAGCCCTGCGCGCCGAGTCCCACCGTGCCCTTCAAGCCAGCGTCGGTCTGTGGCTTCGTTTGAGTCGCCATTATCGCGTCATAGCCTCGAGAAAATCGTCGGCGTGGCACCGCTGCCGTTCGCGGTCCGAACGACGGGTTCCACTGGGTAAGACCGCTCTTGAGCGTCAATCACGGCAACCGCCGCCATGTTGACGATGTCCTGGACGTCGGCGCCACGCTCCAGCACGTGCACCGGCCGGCTCATGCCGACGAGTATCGGCCCGATCGCGGTCGCGCCGCCCAGGTGATTCAATAACTTGTACGCAATGTTACCGGCGCTCAAGTTGGGGAAGATCAACACGTTCGCTTCCCCCTTGAGCGTACTGAACGGATAGTCGCGTCCGATGATCTCCGGATCGAACGCCGTGTCCGCCTGCATCTCCCCGTCGACGACGAGCGACGGGTCGCGCTGCCGGAGCAGCGTCACCGCTCGGGCCATCTTTTCCGCGTCCGGATGGCGTACCGAGCCAAAGTTCGAGAACGACAACATCGCGATCCGCGGCTCGACGCCCATCGTGCGCGTGATCCGGCTCGCCGCGTAGCCGATCTGTGCGATCTGCTCCGCCGTGGGATCGATGTTCACCGTCGTGTCGGCGCAGAAGACCACGCGCTTCTCGAACACCAACATGTACATGCCGCTCACCAACCCGGCCTTCGGATGGGCACCGATCACCTCGAGCGCCGGCCGAATCGTTTCCGGGTAGTGCAGGTTCACGCCCGACACGAGCGCGTCGGCGTCGCCGCGGCTCACCATGCACGAGCCGAAGTAGTTGCTGTTGAACAAGCGGCGGCGCGCCTCGTCGAGGCTCATGCCTTTGCGCTGCCGCTTCTGCCACATGTGCTCGGCGTAGCCGTCGCGGCGCTCCGAGGTGGCGGGGTCTTCGATCGCGATCTCGTCGAGCGAGAGATTCATCGCCCGTGCCTTCTGCTCGATCGTCTCGCGATTGCCGAGCAGAATCGGATCGGCGATGCCGTCCTCGACGCAGATGCGCGCGGCGCGGATGATCTTGGGCTCCTCGCCCTCGGGGAACACGACGCGCTTTGGATTGCTGCTCGCCCGATTCATCAGCCCGCGCATCACGCCGCGCGCGCGGCCCAAGCGCGACTCGAGCTGCTCGCGATACTGATCGAGGTCGATGAAGTCGTTCGCCGCGCCCGACGCGACCGCCGCCCACGCCACGGCAGGCGCCACCCAGAGCAGCACACGCGGATCGAACGGGAAGGGAATCAGATACTCCGGGCCGAACTGCACTTCGCGCAGCCCGTAGAGGGCCGACACGCTGTCCGGCACGTCCTCTTTGGCGAGCAGCGCCAAGGCGCGCGTCGCCGCCATCTTCATCTCCTCGTTGATCTCGGTGGCGCGCACGTCGAGCGCGCCGCGAAAGATGAACGGAAAGCCAAGGACGTTGTTGACCTGATTGGGATAGTCGCTGCGCCCCGTGGCGACGATTGCGTCGCTGCGTACGGCGCGTACGGCGTCGGGCAATATCTCCGGCACCGGATTGGCGAGTGCGAAGATGATCGGCTTCTTCGCCATCCTGCGGAGCATCTCGCCGGTGACGGCACCCGCCACCGAGAGCCCGATGAATACGTCGGCGCCGACGAGCGCCTCGGTGATGTCGCGCGCCGGCGTGTCCGCCTGAAAACGGGCTTTGTATGGATCCATCTCGCCGGCGCGGCCCTTGTAGATCACGCCCGCGCGGTCGCAGAGGATGATGTGCTCACGCTTCACCCCGAGCCGCACGTAGTGTTCGGCCGTGGCGATCGCCGCAGCGCCGGCGCCGGAGAAGACGACGCGCACCTCGCCGATCGCTTTGCCGACGATCTCGAGCGCGTTGAGCAGCGCGGCGCCGGAGATGATGGCGGTGCCGTGCTGGTCGTCGTGAAACACCGGGATGCGCAGCGTCTTGCGGAGCGTCTCTTCGATGTAGAAGCAGTCCGGGGCGCGGATGTCTTCGAGATTGATTCCGCCGACGGTCGGCTCGAGCAGCTGGCAAAACTTCACGACGTCGTCTGGATTCTCCGAGCCGACCTCGAGGTCGAACACGTCGAGGTCGGCGAATTGCTTGAAGAGATTCCCCTTGCCTTCCATGACCGGCTTGCCGGCCAGCGCGCCGATGTTGCCGAGGCCAAGCACCGCCGTGCCGTTGGTGACGACGCCAATCAGATTTCCCTTGGCCGTGTAGGTGTACGCCAAGTCCGCGTCCCGGTTGATCTCGAGGCAGGGCTCGGCAACGCCTGGGGAATAGGCGAGTGAGAGGTCGCGTTGATTCGCCAGCGGCTTGGTCGGGACGACGGCGATCTTTCCCGGGCGGCCGTGGGCGTGGTAGTCGAGGGCGTCTTGGCGTTTGGTCATACGGAGACTGAAAATTAGCCGGTTCGGCCGCGCGAAGTCAGGCTAAGTCGCTTCGCTGCTGAGGCTTGACAATCAAGCGCGGACAGCGGCGAGTGTGACGCCGCATTACGTTTCCGCTGTGACCGCCGAGACGCGAGATCCCGCCGAGCTGGACGCCGCCGAACGAGCGCACATGCGGCGAATCATCCGGATCGCCGCGACGGTGTTCGTGATCGAGGCTGCGCTCGTGCTCATTGCCTACCTGGGCCCCTCGATGCGCGTGCTGCTCCGGCCCGTGTACGTCGTCGTCGCGCTCGTCGGCGTGCTGAGCATCTGGCACACCGCGTGGCGCCGCAGCCGCCAGGATCGGCGGCACACCGACCGCCGGCATCCGTCCTGAGCCGGCGGTCGAGTCGAGCCGCCAGTCAGACCTCGAGGTGGTCGCCCTCCTTGGCGAACATCGCGTAGAGCACCGGCATCAAGAAAACGCTGATCAGCAATCGCGAAAATAGGCCGCCCACGATGACGAGGGCGAACGGCTTCTGGGTGTCCGAGCCGACGCCGGTCGAGAGCGCCGCGGGCAGCAGACCGAGCGCGGCGACGAGCGCGGTCATCATGATCGGCCGTAACCGGAGCAGTGCGGCGGCCCGCGCCGCAGCCCCGATCATCGAGCCGCCTAGTCGGAGCTCGTTGGCGTACGAGATGTAGACGACGGCCGTCTGCACGGAAACGCCGAACAGCGCCAGAAATCCGATCATCGACGAGACCGAGAACGGCGTGTTCGTGATCCACATGGCCACGAGGCCGCCCAGCGGCGCCGAGAGGATGACGCCGATGACGGTGATCAGCGGAAACTTGAAGTTGTGATAGAGAATGAACAGGATGGCGAAAATGAGGACGATCGTGATCGGCAGCACGACGTTCATTTGTGCGCGCGATGCGGTGTACTCTTCGAACTCGCCGCCCCATCGCACCGAATAGCCGATCGGGAGAGACACCTGCTTCGCGACAGCCGCTCGCGCGTCGGCGACCGCGCTCGCCAGGTCGCGCCCCTCGACAGAGTATTGCACGCCGATGTAGCGGGAGTTGTCTTGGCGGTAGATGAATGCCGCGCCATTGGCGATCTGGATCGTCGCCACCTCGCGCAGCGGCACCTGCTGTCCGCCGGGCGTCGCGAGCAGGATGTTGCCGATCTCTTCAGGTGTCGCCCGGTATTGCGGCTGGAGCCGGACCACGAGATCGAAGGTTCGTTCGCCCTGCACGACCTGCGTCACGGCGCTGCCCCCGACGGCCGCCTCGATCAGGCCGTTGATCGCGTCGGCGTTGAGGCCGTAGCGCGCCATCTTCGCACGGTCGGCGGTGATCGTGAGACTCGGCTGTCCGAGCTCCTGCACGAGTGTGACATGATTGATGCCGGGCACCCGCTCGATCACGCCTTTGATGGCGCGCCCTTTCTCCTCGAGCAAGTTCAGGTCGGTGCCGAACACCTTCACGTCGAGCGACGCCTTGAGGCCGGTGAGCGCCTCGTCGACCGCATCCTCGGCCGGTTGCGTGTAATTGAAGATGATCCCCGGGAACACGGCGAGCTTTTTCTGCACCGCGGCGATCAACTCGTCTTTGTTGTCGTGGAATGCGCCGTGCCAATCGCCGTATGGTTTCAGCCCGACGTAGAACTCGGCATTGAAGAAGCCGGTCGGATCGGTGCCCGCGTCGTCGCGTCCGTGCTCGGATGCGACCACCGTGACTTCGGGAAAGCTCTCGAGCACGGCGCGAATCTGCGGCACGATCGCTGATGACTCTTCGAACGAGATGGTGTACGGCATCGTGGCGCGTACCCACAGCGCTCCCTCGTCCAACTTCGGCATGAACTCGCCGCCGCGGGTCGCCGCGATGACGAGCGACAGGCCGAATAGCACGATCGAGCCGACGAGCGTCGCGCGCTGGTGCGTCAGGCACCAGTCGAGGCTCGACGCGTAGCGGTCGCGAATCCACTCGAAGGCGCGATTGGTCCGCTCCTTCACGCCCTTGCGCAGGATCCAGGCGCAGAGCACGGGAATGACCGTGAGTGTGAGAAAGAGCGAGCCGAGGAGTGCGTAGATGGTGGTGTCGGCCATCGGGCGAAAGAGCTTGCCCGAGGGACCGGTGAGCGCGTAGATGGGCAGAAAGCCGGCGACGATCACGGCGATCGCATAGACGATCGGCCGGTTCACCTCGGACGCCGCCGCAAATATCACGTCGCGAACGCGATACGTCGTTCCGTGTCGCTCGGCGAGCTGGCGGTAGATATTCTCGACCATCACGACCGCGCCATCGACGAGAATGCCGAAGTCGATTGCCCCGATCGAGAGCAGGTTGGCGGGAATGTTCCTGATGTCGAGACAGATGAACGCGATGAGGAGCGACAGCGGTACAGTCACCGCGACGATCAAGCCCGATCGGATGTCGTACAGGAAAAAGATCAGCACGATCACGACGAGCACGATGCCGCGCACCAGATTGTTGGCCACGGTGTGCGTCGTCAGCGACACGAGATCGCTCCGGTCGTAGTAGGGAACGACCTTCACGTCCTTGGGCAGCACGTGGTCGTTGAGCTCGCGCGTCTTCGCCTCGACCCGTTTGAGGACGACCTGTGCTTGTTCTCCGGTCCGCAGCAGGATCACGCCTTCGACCGCGTCGTTCTGGTTGTTGAAGCCGAACTGCCCGAGCCGCGGCGCGTGGCCGATCTCCACCGTCGCCACATCCTTGACCAAGACCGGCACGCCGTTCTTCACGGCGACCACGATGTTGCCGATGTCCTCGAGCGTCACGACGCGGCCGAGTCCGCGCACATAGAAGAACTGACCGCCCTCGGAGAAGAATCCGCCCCCGCCGTTGCTGTTGTTCGACGTCAGGGCGCTGCCCAGATCGTCGATCGAGAGGCCGGCGCCGGCGAGCTTGGTGGGATCGACGAGCACCTGATACTGCATCGTCTCGCCGCCGAGCGAGGCCACGTCGGCCACGCCCGGCACGGCGCGGTACGCCTTGTCGAGGACCCAGTCCTGCAGTACGTGCAGATCCATGGCTGATCGGTCGGAGCTCTGAATCACGTACCGATAGACCAGTCCGGACGGCGAGAACGGCGCTTCGATCTCCGTGTCGACGCCATCGGGCAATCCGGCGCCGCTCAGCCGCTCGAACACCTGCTGGCGCGCGAAGTACAGGTCGGTGCCGTCGGTGAAGGTGACGCGAACGTTCGAGAGGCCGTAGAGCGACACTGAACGCATCACCACGAGATTCGGCAGACCGTTGAGCTCCGTCTCGATCGGCACCGTGATGAGTCGCTCCACTTCTTCTGCCGCGTGTCCCGGCCACTGCGCGGTGAGCTCGACCGCGGTCGGCGAGACATCCGGGTAGGCGTCGACGGGAAGTCGGGTGAGCGAGAAGATGCCGACGCCGATGATCGCGAGTGCGATCATCATCACGAGCAGTGGCTGGCTGACCGACGCCTCGACGAGCCGCTGGATTGGTCCGCGCGCGGCGGATTCCGAGACGTGCGTGCCGGCGACTGCGCCGGGTTCGAGCGGGGGTACGTTCGGTGTCACGGGGGTGCGGGTCGGGTCGGTCATTGTGTTTGCGCGAACTCGAGGAACAGCGCTCCCTCCGTCACCACCTTGTCGCCGGCCGCGAGGCCGCTCGTCACCTCGTACTTGTCACCGACCCGCGAGCCGAGGTCGATGCGCCGGCGCGCGAACGCGTTGTTGGCCGCAGCGACGAACACGAACGGCAGATTCTCGTCGTCGCGCATCACCGAAGACACCGGGACGAGCATGCCGCGATGCTCCTGGCTCGACTTGATCTGTACGCGCACGAACATGTCGCGACGCAGTACTTGATTGTTGTTTGGCACGAGAATGCGAACGGTCACAGCCTTCGTGCCCGGATCAGCGAGCGCGGCGATGTAGTCGACCTTCCCCGGCAGTGGCGCTTGTCTGACGTCCGTGATGACGTCCGCCGGTTGGCCGACCGCGACCTCCGGCAACTCGTTCGCGTACACGTTCGCCAGCACCCACATCGTGCTCAGATCGGCGATCGTGAAGCAAGGCGTGCTGCCCGCTTGCAGCAGCTGTCCGTCGGAGATGAGCTTCTCGACCACGGTCCCATCGATCGGGGAGCGGATGATCGCGGCGATCGCGCTCGTCCGTCCGTCGCGGACGGCGTCGATCTGCGACTCGTCCACGCCGAGCGCGCGCATGCTCTCCACGGCCGCGTCGACGTCGGCTCCGGCCGACGCGAGGTCCGACTGCGCCTGCTCGAGATCGCCGCGCGCCAATGCGTCGTTCTTGTAGAGCGCCGAATCGCGATCGGCGATGCGCTTGGCGTTGCGATAGGCCGTTTGCGCCTTGCGATAGTCGGCCACCGCAGCGGCGAAGTCGGGTGACGACACGTTCGCCAACGGCTCGCCGCGTGTCACCACCGCGCCCGGCGAAACGAGCACCCGCGTCGCCGGCCCGGAGACGGGCGACAGCACCTGTGTCGAGCGGTCGCCGTTGAACGCGACGTTGCCCGTCGCTTCGACGACCGGGCGATAGCTCACCGGTTGGATCGTC
>DATNAT010000028.1:0-16048 GCA_035572355.1 Gemmatimonadaceae bacterium | reverse complement strand
TTCGCGCCGACGACGGCGGCCGATTCACGTTGAGCGGCCTCCTGTCTCCACACGTGGTGTTTCGCGTGCGTCACGTAGGGTTTGAGCCCGCCACCGTGTCGATCGACGTCACGGCGCCGAGCCACACCACGACCGTGCTCGTCAAACTCCTGCCGGCGGTGAACAAGCTCGACCCGATGCACATCGCCGGTTCGCCGCCCGAGGAGCTGAGCCCATTCCTTCAGGCGTTCCACGATCGTGAGGCGAACAATCGATTTGGCCACTTCGTCGACGAGCAGGCGCTCGACAAACTGCGGCCCGAACACGCCAGCGACGCGCTGCGGGGAATTCCCGGCGTCTCCGTGACGCCCGGACACCGGCTCGGCAACGACGTGCGCATTCGTGGCTGCGTGCCGCTCGTCTGGGTGAATGGCCTTCGCGCGATCAATGCGCAGATCGACGACGTCGTGGCGGGGAGCGACGTCGCGGCCCTCGAGGTCTACAACTCGTTCGCCGGCGTACCGGCGCAATACCTCGACCGAACGGCGACCTGTGGGACGATACTCGTTTGGCTGAAGTGAGCCGGCAGCTGTGATGCGTCGCTCGGTGGCTTCGCTCACCCGCCGCCCTTCCGTTACGCCGACCCGTCGCGGTCCATCAGTCACGCAAAACGGCTAACGGCCAACTCCCAGACTGCCATCGCGCGCCGTTGCCGTTAGCCCCTGACTCACGCCAAAAAAAACTGCGGCGCGCGTTCGCCTGAGCGAACGCGCGCCGCACTTCTAATCAGAGAACGCTTACTTGCCTTACTGACAGGTCGGCGCCGCCGACGTCTTGTCCCACCAGACCGGCGTGTTGTTCGCGTCGCCGCCCATGTGGGCCACCGCGGCCTGCACCTGTTCGTTGTTCGACGAGGTCTCCGACGACGGGTACTTGATCCGCCGCGGGATGTAGCTGAAGATCGAGACCTTCGCCTTGACGAGCGAGGGCGTGCAGGTGCGCCTCCACTCGAACCACGCCTGGCCCGCGTCACCGTAGAGCGCGATCCACTTCTGCAGCGCGATCTGCTTGAGTCCGGCGGTTCCCGCCTGCAGCGCCACCGCCGGCTGCGCGAGGTAAGCCGAGATCGCGGCCGCGTCGGTCACGCCCCACTGATTCATCGACGCCGTGATGCCGGCGTTGTAGAACCCGGCTGCCTGCGCCGGCGTGAGGCCGCCCAGGCTGCGCTGCGCCGCTTCGGCCATGATGAAGTTGCCTTCGGCCGCCGTGAACATGAACGACGGGAAGCTGTTGCCGCTTCCGCCCAGGTTGCCCGGGGCGTAGGCGATCGGACCAGGATAGAACACCGCGCCGGGGCGCGACGCGCTGTCCGAGTACGCAACGGCTGTGGCGTTGGTCAACCCGTTCGGCTGCCCGGCGTACTTGCCGGTCGCCGCCGCGGGCAGCGCGTAGATCTTCACGCGCGGGTCGTTGTAGCTGTTGAGCGTGTCGACGAGCGTCTTCGACATCCGATCGTCATCGCGGCTCGAGAAGTTCACCGCCCACGGATTGTTGAACACGCCGTCGCCCGGCCACCGGAGCTCGGCGTTGTCGGCATTCGAGGTGATGAGGCCTCCCGTCGCCGAGAACGCTGCTTTGAGCTCCTTGTCCGCCGTCGCGGCATCCACGTTCACGATGCGCATGGCATCGCGCGCGTGGAGCGAGTTGGCGAACTTCTGCCACTTCGCCGGATCGCCGTTGTAGATCGGATCGGCGCCGTTGAGAGCATTGGAGGCTCCGCCGAGGGCGCTGCTTGCCGCGCTCAGCTTGGCCATCATGCCCGTGTAAACGGCCTGCTGCGGATCGTAGGCGGGCGACAGGATCGCCGTGCTCGAATCCGCCGCCAACGCCTGCGAGTAGGGAATGTCACCCCACGTATCCGTGAGATAGCCGTACACCCACTGCTGCATGATGCTCGCCGGCGCCCAGAGGCCCGGGCTCTTTGCCGCCGTGCCGGCGCGAATCACGACCTGATAGTCCTCCAGGTCGTTCGCGTAGGCGCCCGTCCAGTTCCCGTTCAACGACGTGGCATTCACGCCCTGGTACTGGTCGTTGCCGATGTACTGGTTTTCGGCGAAGTGCTGAATGATCAGCCCGATGTCGCGCAGGTCGTAGCCCGAGCCCAGCCAATTGCCGACCGACGTCTGGGAGGCATTGGTGAACACGGCCGTCGGCGGCGCCGACGTCGGGGAATTGGGATTGTTGTTGATCGACGTCAGCTTGTCGTTGTTACAGCCGGCGACGACGACGGCGAGTAGCGCCGTCGACGCCGCGGTCGGAATGAGTCGATGAGTGCGTGTCATGGGTGTCATGAGTTACGGCGTGACGCGCACGCTGAAGCCGAAGCTCCGCGGCACGGGGAGACCGGCGTACTCGAGGCCCTGATTGCTGCCCGTGTTGTACGAGATCTCGGGGTCGATGTTCGGCACGTTGGTGTGCGTCCACAGATTGCGGCCGACCAGCGCGACGTTGACCGCGCTGGCATTGAACTTCGATGCCATCGAAGGCGACAGCTCATAGCCGACGCGGAGCTCGCGGAGCTTGATGAAGCTGTCGTCGTACACGTACGGCGACGCGATGCCGCTGTACGAGAGCGACTGGAAGTACGTCTCCGAGGTGATCGTCTGCGTGTTCTTCTGGCCGGTCGACTCGATGATGCCGTTGATGACGACGCCCGGCTTGTTCCAATCTTCCTCGCGGCCGTACATCGTGCTGGCCAGCGTGCCGGTCGCCTGACCGTAGAAGTTGGTGCCGCTGAAGATGCTCCCGCCGTGGCGGATGTCGAGCGTGCCGCCGAGCGTGAACCGCTTGTAGCGGAGCGTGTTCACCCAGCCGCCCGTCCAGTCGGGCTGGATGTTGCCCAGCGTGACCATCGTGTCCGTCGCCTGATACGTGCCGTCGTCCGTGAGGAGCGGCAGACCGGTCGTCGGGTCACGCTTGATGTCGTAGCCGCTGATGTTGCCGAACGGCTTGCCGACGCGCGCCTCGACCTGCACCGAACCCTGGAACCCGCCGAAGCGGATGTTCGACAGCCCCGGATTGAGCGAGATGACGCGGCCGCGGTTGTGCGACATGTTGAGCGTCGTGCTCCAATCCCACTTGTTGTTGTGCACCGGCTCGAGCGTGAGCAACGCCTCGTACCCTTTGTTGTCGATCTTGCCGGCGTTGACGAGCTTGTTCGAGTACCCGGTGCTCGCCGGAATCGCGACGTTCGTGATCTCGTCGGTCGTGTACTTGTCGTAGATGCTCGCGTCGAGCGACACGCGGCTGCCCCACAGACCCATCTCGACGCCGGCCTCGTTCGAAGTCGTCGTCTCGGGCTTGAGGTTCGGGTTGAGCAGCGAGTTGCCGAGCGAGAAGAGCGGCTGGCCGTCGAACTTGCTGGCGCTGCCGTTGTAGGTCGTGAACAGCGAGTAGGGCGCCGCGTCGTTGCCGGCGCGCGCCGTACCGCCGCGAACCTTGAGGTAGCTGATCGGTCCGACGCGGAGCGACGGGATCGCGTCGCTGAGCACGAGCGACGTGTTGATCGACGGGTAGAAGTACGAGTTGTTGCCCTTCGGCAGCGTCGACGACCAGTCGTTGCGCGCCGTGCCTTCCACCGTCCACCAGCCGTTCCAGGTGAACGAGGCCGACCCGTACGTGCTGTTCACCGCCTGGTTGCTCACGCTCTGGCCGTTCACCGGCGACAGCGCGGCGTTCGCGACGTTGTAGATGCCCGGCACCGTGATGCCGTTCACCACGACGGTATTCTCGTTGAACGTGCTGTACCGGCGGTTGCCGCCGAACGTGCCGTTCACCGCCAGATGCTGGTTGAGATCCTTGTTCGCGACGAGGAGCGCGTCGGTGTTGTTCTCGCTGTAGGTGTCGCCAACGAGGGTGAACGCGCCGCCGTACGCTGGGTTGACCTGGATCGAGCCGTTGTTCAGCTCGATGTTGCCCTGCGCGTAGTCGGCGTTGATGTTGTATCGATAGGTGTCCGTGCCCGAGCGCAGCGAACCCGTCAGCCAGGGCAGGAACTTGTAGCTCGCCGAGCCGCTCGCGATGACGCGGTCGCGCGTGTCGCTCTCCGGATTCTCGAGCTGCCACCAGTACGGGTTGTTGTGGTAGCTGTAGTTCCAGTTGAACTCGCGGTTCGCCGGGCCGTTGTTGAGCGTCGCCGACTGCAGATAGTTCTGCTTGAGCGCGTTCATGTCGACCTGGCGGCCGAACCACACGTACAGACCCTCGACGACGCTGGCCGTGTAGCCCTGGCCCGGCCGGTTCGTGGCGCCGTTGCGGTCGTAGTTCACCGAGCCGTTGAGCGTGAACTTGTCGTTCACGGCGAGCTCGCCCGATGCCACGCCGCCCAGGCGGCGCAGGAACTGGTCGGGGACGATGCCCGACGTGTTCTCACCCGAGAACGACAGGCGCGCGTTCGACCGGTCGTTGCCGCCCGATACGGCCACCGTGGCGTTCATCGTGTGGCCCGTCTGGAAGAACGACGACACGTTGTCTGGATGCGCCACCCACGGCATCTGCTTGCCCGTGAACTGGTCGATCAGCTGGCCGTTGAGCCGCGGACCGTAGCTCTGATCGTTGCCGTCGAGCGGTCCGGAGCCGTTGACCCAGTTGAAGTCGCCGCCCGAGCCCTGGCCATATGAGTTCTGGAAATCCGGCAAGATCGACGGCTTGTCGAACGTGTACGACGTGCTCACCTGCATATTCGACGCACCCGGCGCGCCGCGCTTCGTCGTGATGATGATCGCGCCGTTCGCCGCGCGCGATCCGTACAGCGCCGCCGCGTTCGGGCCCTTCAGCACCGAGATCGACGCGATGTCGTCCGGATTGATGTCCTGGATCGCGTTGCCGAAGTCCTTGGAGCCGAGCATGCCGCCCGACTGCGCCGAGGAGCCGCGGTCCGCGTTCGACACCGGAATGCCGTCGACGATGAACAGCGGCTGGTTCGATCCCGTGATCGATGTGTAGCCGCGAATGTTGATGCTCGTCGAGCCGCCCTGCGTGCCGTTGCCGACGATCGTCACGCCGGAGACCTTGCCCTCGAGCTGATTCTCGACGTTCGGCGCGAACGTCGTGTTGAGCTCCTCGCTCGAGATCTGCTGCTGCGCCGTACCGAGCTGGCTCTTCTCTTTGGAGATACCGAGCGCCGTGGTGACGACGCCCGTCAGCTGGATTGGCGCCGGATCGAGCTGGAAGTCCTGCGTCGTCGCGTCGCTGTTCAGCGCGACGGCGGCCGACTTCGGTTGGTACCCGAGGCGCCGGGCGGTGAGCGTAATGGTACGCCCGCGCTGCGCCGAGGGAATCACGATGGTGAATCGACCTTCGGGGTTGGTGCTGACGACGATGTTCATGCCCGTGACTGCGACGCTTGCCGCGTCCAGGGGCGCGTTCACCTCGTTGAGCACACGGCCGGTAATCGTTGTCCGCTGTGCCTGTGCCGCCGCCGGGACGAATCCCAACAGCAGGCCGACACATGCGAGCGCACGGTGGAGGCTCCTCGTCATGACGTGTGTCTACCTCGCGTGAGTGACTGGATCGCTGCTTCTCGCTGGCGTGTCTGCACGTGGCCAGCGGAAAAGCATCCAGAGGTCGACTCGCACGCTCGTTCGTACGAGTCCTGGTTCCGCGCTGTGGAGGCCGGTCGAGCGCCCTGACACGGCGTGCAGACCGGGTGGGAATTCAAGGGATGACCCGGACCACCTCCTTGTCGCGTGCCGTAACTAAAGTCACGGCCCAAGCGTCGTCAACGGTGGTTGCGTGCACTATGTGCTTGGATAAGTTATTCAAAATCAGATACTTAACACGTTAACCAATTTCTAACATACTCCGAATATCAACTCCACAAGTGAAAGGAAGGTCATCTACAAACTCGTATGCGCGGGATGACCCGGCTCGTACGTGACGGCGACCCCGCGCCTCCGCTCTCCAGCTCGGCGGCACTAAGAAAAACAAACGCCGAGCGAGCTCGGCGTTATGTCCTTTGTTGAATTTTTTCGGTCTCGGCCGACTGCGCTCGGCCTGCGGTCAGGTCACCGGCGCCCGACGCTCCGCGCGCCGCGCTCCCCTCCGCCGGCCACGAACGGCGCACCGAGCGACAACAGATCCGCCGGATCGATTGTCAAAGCTCCAAAGCGCGCGCTCCAGTGCAGATGCGGTCCCGTTACGCGACCCGTCGCGCCGACCTTGCCGATCTCCTGTCCACGTTCCACGGTGTCGCCCGCCGCGACCTCTGGCTGGCTCATATGGAAGTATCCGGTCACGATCCCGTCGCCATGGTCGATGTACACCACATTGCCAGCCAGGAAGAACGACGCGACGAGCGCCACCACGCCGCGGTTCGCGGCATAGATCGGATCGCCCGACGCGCCGCGATAATCCACACCGAGATGGCTGCTCGACAGGCGGCCGTTGAATACGCGGCTTCGCCCGAATCGGCTCGTCACGCGAGCCTGTCGCGGGCGCAGAAAGGGAAGCGTCCACAGCTGCGGTGTGTCCTGCGCATGATGCCCGATGCTCCGCGCCAGCTCGTTCTCCTGCTCGATTCGCGCCTCGGTGGCCGAATCCATGCGCTGGGTGAAGCGCTTGTCGACCCGCAACCGGCTCGCGCCGCGCGGCCGGCTGCGCGACGGCGTGGATGTCGGCGGCGCGGGATTGTGCGGATATTTGAGCATCAATCGCAGCGTGTCGCACGCGCCCGATCGATACGACAGATGCACGAGTGCAACCGCCGAGTCGGAAACCTCGACGGGGATCGCTCCGAGCGCCTCCATCGCGCCATTCGCTGCCGCGATGAAGTGAAGCGGCTCGCCGGCCATCGTGCCGTCGACTGCGGTGACCGAGTCACCGTGCCCGGCGAGGCGATCGATCGTCAATCGAGTGAGCGTGCCGCCCTCGGGGTGGCGCGGTTCGATCGTCAGTCGAGGGCCCGGCCCCTGCGCGTGTGCGACGGCGCACGGAACGACCAGGCTCGCAGCACACAGCAGCAACAGTCGGTGGAGTCGCATCGGGAGATAGACGGGGCTGATGCGGCGCTCGCAACTCGACGCGTCACCGCGGGTATGAATCGACGATGGACGTAGTGCGCCGGATTTCGCTTCTCGTCACGACGGGCTTGCTGGGCATCGCGGTGCTGCTCGGCTGGGTCGACGAGCGCCCGGCAATGAGCGCGACCGCGGCCGTCCAGCTCCAGCGCGCCACGGCCTACTTCGACTCGACCATCGCGCTTGCGCGCTACTCCAAGCCGCGCGGCGAACGCGGCGACCGTCTCGCCATCGCTCTCGGCTACCTCGAGCGCCTTCGCCTCGGCCTCGCCGATCCCTTCCGCCTCGCCGATCAGGCGCTCGACGATCCGCGGCTCGACTCGCGGATGCAGTCGCGCGTCGCATGGGCACTGCTCGGCCGGCTCCGCCGCGGCGATGCGTACGTCATCGACCCGGCGGTGCTCGACGGATCGGGCCCGTGGTCGCTCGATGGACATGGCGCCACCGGCGCGGCCCACGTCGCGCTGATCGAACGTACGGTCCACGCGGCGTCCGACCCGCGCGCCGGGGAGCTCGCCGTTCGACTTGCCTATCAGATCGAAGCAGGGAAAGGCGCCATCGCCGGATCGAGCGTCTCCATCGCGTCGGAGGTTGCCGCGCTGGTGCGAGATCGTGCCCTCGCCACGGCGGATCTCGCGGATCTGTTCGCGTCGGCGAACGCCGAACACCAGGATGTCATGGCGGCGCTCGAGACGCGGCGCGCGACGCGCGGTTTCGCCGTCGAACGCCCGGCGCTGGCGCCGCTCGACGGCCGCCTCCAGATCGAGGCGATGGATGCCGTGCCGGCGCTGCTCCGGGCGCTCGACACGCTCGACCGCGTCGCGATTCGCGCGCCCGCCGGTGCGTCGGCGCCCCTGATCGGCCGACGATTCGCAGAGCATCTTGCCACGCACGGAGACTCGCAACCGCCGCAGTCGCAGGTCGTCGTCACGCTCGGCGCGCACCAGGCCGGCGGCATGGACCTTCGCGCCAGCAACGACGAGGCGCTCGCTGCCGCGTATGCTCCGCTCGCGTCGCTGCCCGACTCGTCTCGCCGTGCTCCCGCGCTCACGCTGCTCTCGGCCGCGGTAGCGCTGCGCACGGCGGCGCAGGAGCAGCCCTGGTTCCCCGGCGATCCGGCGCCGTCGGTGAGCGACATCGCCGCGGAGTTCGGCGTGCGGGGCGTGGCCTTCGGCCGCGACGTTCGCGACGAGTGGCGGCCATACTATCTGCGCGAGCTGCGCGATGCGCTGCGCGACCTCCAGGTCGCGCTCCCGGCGGTACGCTTCGACGATTTGCTCATTCGATTTGGCGCATCGGCGCTGCCCGATTCGGCGCTCGCGATGCACGATCCGCGCACGCGCACGCTCGAGCTGTCGATCAACACTTCGGGGGGCACGCTGGCGCACGAGCTGGCGCACGATCTCGACTGGCAGACGGCGCGCCGCCTGTTCGCCAATGCCGGCGGGTACAGCACTGACCGCGCGATGCGCGAGCAGCGCGGGCCGCTCGCCGTCTCGGTGCGCGGGCTCGCCGAGGCGAAGCTCCTTCGCCCGGTGGCCGGCGTCGCGTCGCCGCCGGCGGCTGATCGGCCCGCCGAGCTGTTCGCCCGAGGCGTCGACTGGTTCGTGGCATCGTCCCTCGCGCTGCAGGGGCGGTCGAACGGCTTTCTCACCGCGGTCGAAGATGCCACGCTCTCCGGGTACGCGGCCGGGGCGCCGGCAGCGGTCGGCGCGTCGGGCGTGCGGTCGCTCGTCACCGCGCTCGAGCAGATGACCTATCTGCCCGATTCGTCGCGCGCCGCGTTCGCGTCGCTCTGGTCGGATCCCGACGTCGTCGATCCGGTGGTGATGGTTCGGCGGGTCATGCAGTCGCCGGTGCCCTGGCGCATCGTGTGGAGCAGTCGGTCGCCGATCGCCGCACTGCCGGCGCCGGCGGTCTGCGCGGGCAGCGAATCGCCGCAGGCGAACGCTCGTCAGCGTTTGCTCATGGTCGCTCTCGATGCGCGGGCCCGCGGCATCGCGCTCCATCGCGCGCGCTTTCGCTGGTCGGGCGCACCGGCCGGCTGGGCCAACGGCCTGCTCGGCGCCGCGCCCTGGTCGCCGGACGACGGCGAGCGGATCGTCGCCGCGCTGCGATCGGCGCTGGCCGGCGAAGTGGCTGGGGCATTGGCCGATCAGGGCGTCGTACCGTCGCTCCCGGCGATCTTCCGCTCCAGCGCCGCGAGCTGCTCGAGCATCTCGCGCTGACGCTTCTCGATCTGGCCGAGCAGGCCGATCGCCTCGTGGTGCCGCAGGTCTTCGTCGCTTGGTTCCTTGGCGACGAACGTGAGGGCGCCGCCGGTCTCGAGTCGGCACTCGTGGACGTGGGCGAGCGAGGCGATTCCCTGGCGCCGGGCCGCCGCCTCGAGCTCGTTCACCGTGATCAGCTCGCGCTCGAGATGATGGCGGAGGAGACGGCCGTTTCGAACGAGCGTGTCCGGCCGGCCTTCGATCGCGTCGAGCTTGCCGTAGTGGTAGAGCGAGCGTACGACGAGCGCGTTGATCGCCAGCAGCGCCGCCGCGCCGACGATGCCCCCGAGCAGAGAATTGTCATTGCCGATGATCGCGTTCTGCACCGTGTTCGAGAGCAGCAGCAGCACGACGAGGTCGAACGGGTTGAGCTGCGACAGCTCGCGTTTCCCCGCGACGCGCAATCCGACGAGGAGAAAGACGTAGACGATGATCGTGCGGACCAGCTTCTCGATGAGCGGAATGCCGGGCACGACGAGGGACGACCACATGTCGAGAGGGGAAGAGGGAGGTGACCGAACGACGAGGCAGAGGGATCTTGGCGCCGGGCCCGCGGTCCTGTCCACCCGTCTCCGCTAGCGCCGCCGCTCCAGGCTTCGCCGCAGCGCGCGCGTCGCCTTCCGCGCCGTCCGCGGGCCCACCTCCCAATCGTCCAACCGGCGCAGCAGAAAATCGAGCGAAAAGGCATGGCGCGTCCGGTCCCGGTCACGCCGGAAGATCACGTGCGTCCATCCGCGCATCCCGACCGGTGTGTACCAATCGTCGTCGACGCACAGCCGTTCCCGTGCGATGGCGCGGATGTAGACGCGCTCGTACCGCGAGCGCGGCAGCGCGCGAAGCGGGAACAGATTCGTCCACGTGCAGAGGCGGCCAACGCTGTCGTAGCTCGGCGGACGATCGTCCAGCTCGAGCAGCGACGGTGTCCGACCGCGCATCACCGACGCAATCAGACGCAGTGAGCGCGGATCGCCGAGGCGCGTGATCGACGGCCAGAAGTAACGCGTCACACGGCCGGCAATCTCCCGCAGGGATAGCGTCTCGCCGCCGCGCGTTGGCCAGCGTGCTTCGTTCACGTCGGCCATGAATGGATTGTCGGCGAACGACGAGAAGCGGGCCACCCACCCGTGCCGCGAGCTGTGCGGCTCCGGCTGAAAGTCCCGCACGACGGGAAAATCGTGCGCCTCGAGCGCGGCCAGCTCGAACGAGGGCCAGGTCATCACTTCGCGCGCCACGCCGACGATGAGCGTCGCCGCCGCGATCATCAACGCCGCATCGGGGGTGAAGTCGGCCGTGATCTCGACCCGGTTGGTGCGCGGACGCACACCGATCCCCGTCGAGCGCCGGTTGGCGGCGAGCAGCATCACCGGCATCGGCACGATGTGCGTCAACAGCAACGCGAGCTTCTCGACGCTGCGGCTCGTGCCCCGGGCGCGGCGGGGCAGATCGAACGACACGTTGTAGTGCGTGCTAAAGCCCGAGAGTTGAACGGTGCGGGCCTCGCGCTCCTCCCACGCATCGAGCTCCGTGCGCAGGAACCGGATGCTCTCCCAGAGCGAGCGTCCCGCTCGCGCCGCGCAGCCTTTTTCGATCTCGATCACCGGCGTCGCGATCTCGATCACACCGGTGTCGAAGTACACGGCGCCGCCGGTCGGCAGATGATACGATCGGCCGACCCGATGCATCATCGGAGAGCGGACGATGCGGGTTGGACTGCCGAACACCTTCTCGGGCTTCGCGCTCTCGCCGTCGACGACGACCGCGAACTCCGCCTCGAGCCCGATCGCCGAAAGCCCCGACGCCGCGCGCGGACGCGCCTCGGCGCCCTTCGCTCGCTTGCCACCCTTCGCTCCGCTCGCCGTTCCTGGCGCGAGGGCGTCCGGTGCGGCGCCGATCACGAGGCCCTCCGTTCGGCGGAAAAGCCGAGCGTGTCTTCGGGCGCGCCGTGCGGCATGGACAACAGATATCCCAGGTCGATGTGCAATTGGTCGTCGGTCTGACCGCGGTTCGCTCCGAACGGACGTGTCCACGCGCCGGGCAGTGTCTGCCGGGCCAGCGCCGCGTACCGCTCGATCGACTCGCGATCGTCGAGGAACACGTCGCCGATGCGATAGATGTTGACCGCCGTGCCCCAGCTGTGTGTCGACGCGTTCGTGCTCAGCGCGTGCCGCGGTGATCGATAGGCCCCGTTGGCCGCGATGTGCACGTAGGTGCCGCAGGCGTCGCGAAAACGATCGAGACAGAGCGCGAGCACGGTGATCGCGCACGGCACGTAACGCGGAAAGCCGCGCAACGGAGCGGCTTCGCGAATGTCGCTCTGAATGAACTCCCAGAGCGCAAAGTTCGCGGCGAGCTGGATGTTCATCGCCTGCTCCCACGAGGGAATCTCGTAGAAGTAGCGCGGAAGCCGTCGCGGATTGCCGGCGTCGTCGAGGACTGTACGGTCCGGAAGCAGCGCGTCGCGCAGGGCCTTTTCCAGCCGCAAGCCGTCGACGACGCGCAGTGGAAAGCGATAGGCCTCACCCACCGGACGCTCCTCCGTCGGCGCCGGCGAGCGCCTCGTACACCGAGTGCGACACCTCGGCGATCGTGGCCGACCGGCCCGACGCGTCGGGTGCCCACTCGGTGAGCACGGCGATCACGTACGGCTTGCGCCCGGGCGGATACACCACGCCCGCATCGTGCGCCACGGTCGAGATTTCGCCCGTCTTGTGCGCCACACGCACGGCCGCCGGAAGCCGCGCGGGAATGCCATTTCGAAATTCCTGGCGGTGCAGAATGCCCAGCATCTCGCGCGACAGCTCGGGTGAGAACGCGCGCTCCTCGGCGATGAGTCGGAGCAGCTGGACCAGCCCGTCGGCGGTGACACGGTTGTTGATGCCGTGCTCGAATGCACGCTCGTCCTCCACGCCGCGTCGAATGTCGATCCCATCGACGCCGAGCTCGTCCAGCGCGCGCTGGACCGTGGCCAGCCCGACGAGATCGAGCAGGAGGTTCGTCGCCAGGTTGCTGCTGGTGGCGATCATGTGGAGCGCGAGATCCGAGATGCGCATCATCTTGCCGACTGCGTCATGCACCTCGGAGTTCGCGTCGCGATCGGCGAGAACGCGGAAGGGCTGGCCGTCGACCGCGCTCAGGAAGCGGTTGCGCACGTGCAGCCGCGAGTGCGCGAGGAGCCAGCCGTGATGGATCGACGCGTATACGCCGAGCAAAATCGCGACCTTGATCGTGCTGGCGGCGTGGAACCAGCGATCGGCGTGCCGGCGGAAATTGGCGTGGGTCTCGGTGTCGTAGACAGCAACGGCGAGCGACTGCGCGCCGGATGACCGCTCGAGCGCGTCGAATCGCGAGTGCAGCGCGTCGAGCGCCTCGGAACGGGGCGGTGGAGTTGGCGGTGGGGTCAACGTCTGATCGAGGACCGGGGCGGACATCGGCGAGCGCCTTTCGTGGCAAGCACGATGCCGAGCGCCGCAAAAGGCTGCCGAGCCCGCTTGCGCGTCGCGCTAAACTCGGGCATGGCCGCGAACGATGTCGAGATCGAGCGGAAGTACCTGCTGCGCGCGCTCCCCGATCGCGTCGCGGGAGCCCCGTTCGTCGAGATCGACCAGGGCTATCTCCCGGGCTCGCGCATCACCGAGCGTGTTCGCCGCGCCGTCGGGCCCGGCGGCACGACCTACACACGCACCATCAAGGCGGGCTCGGGAATCAGCCGCATCGAAGTCGAAGAGGTGACGACCGCGGCATTTTTCGAGACGGTGTGGCCACTCGCCGCCAGCGCGCGTGTCCGCAAGCGCCGTTATTCGATCTGGGAGGGGAATGACGAGTGGCAGATCGACGAGTTTGTGGACCGTACCGGTCTCGTGCTCGCCGAGCTCGAGCTCGAGCACGCCGAGCAGGGCGTCGAGATGCCGGATTGGCTCGCGCGCGTGCTCGACCGCGAGGTGACGAACGACCGGGAATACACCAACCATGCGCTCGCCCGTTGACCCCTCCTGGAGCGGGTTCCGGGCTGATTGCGGCGGCTCCGGCCTGCTGCTATAATCATGGCACGGCGCACCATAGGGTTGTTGTAAGGGTGACGCCCAGCGAACGCGTGTGACACGTTCCGGACGACAGGGGCCTGCCGCTTTGCGAGTAGGCCCTTCTCAGTTTCGTCTCTTACGGCCGTTGCCGGTCAGCCGGCGAGCCACCTCGAGGAACCATGGTACAGATCGACCTCAGCGACACCGATCGGATCGAATGGGCGCTCAAAGCGTTCAAGAAGCAGGTGCAGAAGTCGGGCATCCTGCGTGAGCTTCGCCGCCGCCGGCATCACGTCAAGCCGAGTGAGGCCCGCCAGCTCAAGGAAAAGGCGGCGCGCCGCCGCCACGTTCAGCGCGACCACTGATAACCAACGGCGTCGGCTATCGCTTCGCCGACGCTCCGTGTCGCGCGGGGGACATCCCCGCGCACAGCAGGTTGACGAGCAGCCGCGCGGCGCCGGCATTCGTCACGACGCCGACCTGTCGGTCGAGCGACAGCGCCGTATAGACGAACACCCCTTTGCCGACTCGCGTCCACAAGATTGACGACGCCGTCGGCTGATTGTCGTCGTCGAGCATCTCGATCACGGGGTGGTAGTGCGGGTCGAAGGTCGCCGGCAGCTCGCGCGCCCGATAGTCGCCCCAGTCGGTAAAATCGGCGTCGCTGATGCGATTCGGCCAGGTGAGCAGCGGCGAATTGAGTGCGATCACTCGCACCTTGCGCTCCGGATCGAGCGCCGTGATCGAATCCTTCGGGCCGAACTGAATCGGGTAGGGAAGGATGCCGGGCGCCGTGAGCTCGTCGCGGCCGTACAGCACGACGACCGTGCCGCCGCGCTCGGCGAACCGCCGTATCGCTCCCGCGTTCGGCGCCAGTGCCTCGATCTGCGCGAAGGCGCGCGCGCCAATGAGAATTGTCGAATAGAAGCTCAGGTCGGTCACGCCGAGCTGCGACGGGTCCACCGGATAGGCCGGTATCCCGAGCTCGAGCAGCCGGCCGTCGACTTCGTCGTCGCGCGTCGGCCGCACGTAGGCCACGCGCAAGTCGCCCGGGTAGCGCAGGTCCACGGCTCGCACGCTGTCGGTGGCGTTGACGGGGAGTCGCTGCGTCGGGATGTGAGGATACTCGAACGATACCAGGCCGTCGGTCACCACGGGCGAGGCGCGGAGGTCGCGCATCACCCCGTGATCGCCCGGAGGGCCGTCGTGTTTCACGACGCGCTCGGCGGACACGACGAACGCTGCCGTCCCCGGCTTCCACCGACCTTTCACGCGGAAGAACACCGGGCGGCCGCCGAACGGGGGCAGCCAGACCGTGCGCGCGGGCGTGTCGGCTGCTAGCCCCGCGGGAAGTACGATCGACACGCGGACCGAGTCGCCTTTGCTGCTCGTCGACCCGACCCACGCTCGCTCGAGGCGCTCGAACGGAACGTTGGCCTGCGCGTATTCGTGTCCGCGCTCGACCAGCGGATTGAGCGGCGGCGCACCGGCGACCGGATGGCGCACGTCGCCGCGCAGATCGATCGTGTCGCGCGCCAGGAACGGACCGGCGTGCGCCCGGACATCGACGCCGGCGACGTGCAGCATCGCGACCGCGCCCGTCGTCGTCACACGATCCTCGCCGATGAGCAAACGCTGATTGATCATCCGTCCGAAGGTGAGCGGCGTGGCGAAGATCGACATTCCGCTCGCCAATCCCGACACCAACCAGCCGGGGTGGCTCACCTTGGTGATCTTGAGCTCTCCCGACCAGCGCCCGGTGCTGTCGGGCGGCAGCGTCGTGCTGTCGGCCGCGGTGAAGCCCGGCCCGACGTCGCTCGTTGCGATGACGCGCCGTACCACGACCGGCGCTCGTCCGCCATTGTACACCGAGATCGTGGCCCGGACGCTGTCTCCCACGGCAACCATCTCGCGGTCGGCGGTCGCATCGACCACGATCCCATTCGCCGCGAGCAACGCCGCCGTCGCGCGGTCCCGCGTCGACGAGAGCGCCTCGGCGAGATCGCCCAGCGGTCCCGAGCAATTCTGCGCCGCGGGCTCGGCGCAGCGCAGCGTCGCGCGAGCGGCCGCGGCGAGCCGCACGACGGTCGCCAGTCGTGCGCTCGACGCATCTTCTCCGTCGACCGCGAGTCCACGCGAGAGTGCGTGAACCACGACGACCAGAGAGTCGACCGCGGCGCGCGTCGAGTCGGATAGCGGCAGCGCCGCGAACCGCGTCCACCCGCTGTCCATCCCCGCGAACAGCGACGTTTGTGGTGCAGGCGCCGGTGCCGCGCCCTCGTCGTCTGCCGGCGCGCTCGCTCCGCTGGCATCCGTGTGCACCGAGTCGCGACGCAGATATCGAAACACGACGCCCACCGGCGGCGGTTTCTGCGGACGCTGCGTCCGTTGAAAGCGCCTGATCTCGGCGCCGATCTCGGCAAATGACTTGCCGCGTTCGCGATCGAGCTCGCCGACGTCGACCGCAAGCGTGCCCTGAGCGGCGCTGTCGACCAACTGATACAGCGCGCCGACTGTCCACGCGCCGACGAATGACGTGGCGCTCGCCGGCAACCGTGTCGTGTCGCCGGCCATCATGAATGCCTCGCGTGCCAGCTTTCCGGCGACCTCGTGCTGCCCGTCGTGGTTCGTGCTGTCGGGCGGAAAGAGGGCGATCACCACCTGCGGACGAAAGGCGCGAATCGCCGTGACGACGTCGCGGAGC
>DATNAT010000027.1:0-7455 GCA_035572355.1 Gemmatimonadaceae bacterium | reverse complement strand
GCGAGGTCCGGCGTCGCCGGCAGCACGTCCAGATGCTTGAAGTGGACGTTTCGAATGGTCGCGTCGGCGGCTGGTGATTCGCCGATCAGCACGTCGTACACGGTCGCGCCGATCTTTTCGCGGTCAACCCCGATACCGCTCGTCGCGTTGCCCTGTGGGTCGCCGTCGACGAGCAACGTACGTTGCTCGGCGGCTGCGAGGCTGGCCGCGAGGTTTACGGCGGTAGTCGTCTTGCCGACGCCGCCCTTTTGGTTCGCAATCGCGATGACTCGCGCCACGCTTGGTCGGTTCGGGGAATTGGCAGGCTTTCCGCTTCCGGGTCGACTGACGTCACGGTGCGGATGGCGCTCGTCGGCCAATCTACCGGTGGCCGACTGCGGATACAACGTTCCACGTGGCACATCCCGCCGCAGTTCTCGCACGATGTGCCACGTGGCACGTAGTAATCGGAAGGGAGTCGGAGTCTGGCGGTCGGCTACCGGGCTCCCTGAACGGCCCAGCGCGCGCTCACGAACGCGGAAATTGTCGCCTCGCCCGGCTCGATCGGGGTAGGGGCTGCCGCAGACATCCGCGCCATGGCAATCGGAACCGTAATCGGCCGAATCTCGTTCGGCTCAGTCGAGAGCTCGAGAAGAGCGCCGAGCGAACCTCCGGCGGCCCGAGCCAGCACTTCGGCGTCCGCCCTCGCGTTCGCAACGGCCTGCGCCAACGCGACTCGGCGAACAGAGTCCGCTTTGGAAGAATAAAATTGAAGCGATGCGATCTGGTTCGCACCCTTCGCGAGCGAAGCATCGATGATCCGAGGAACATCGTCCAAGCGACGGACTTCGACCCGAACCACGTTCGATACAGTGTAGCCCGTGACGCGAGGCTGACCGCCTTGGGGATACTGCATCTCTGGTGAGACCGAGTAGTTCTGAGTGGAGAGCAGGTCACTCGTGAGGCCGAGGCTGCGTAACGTGTCCAGAATCGCCCGCTGCCGCCGCGCGTTGTCCGCGGCCGCCGCGGCCGCGGTTGCGCCGCGGCTCTCCACGCCGACGGTGATCGTTGCTCGGTCGGGGACGATCCGGGCTTCCGCCCGCCCAGATGTCTCGATCAGCGATTGGGGCGCAGCGGCCGGGGGAGGCGACGACTGCGCGGACAACGCTGGCGCGACTACGATCGCACTCGGCAGCGCCAGTGCGGCCAAGACAGTTCGAATTCTCACGGAGCAGCTCCCTCGAGTGGGTGGTGATCAATTCGCCCGCAAAGGGCGTGCTGCGATATTTAGTAACGAATCGCTACTAAATACGCGGTGGGTGCACGGCCTCCGATGGACCCGCCGTCCAGCGGGTCAGCCCGCCGAGTGAGCCAGCCGGCGCCGCTTTTCGATTTCGAGCACGAGATTCTGCAAGTCTGTTGGACTCACACCCGGAATGCGCGACGCTTGCGCCAACGTCGCCGGTCGAATGGCGGCGAGCTTCTGTCGCGACTCGAACGAGAGCGACAGAAAATCGGCGTAGGGCGTGCCGGCCGGCAATGAGAATTCTCCCATGCGCTTGAGCTTCGCCGCCTGATCACGCTCGCGGCTGAAGTACCCTGCATACTTGAGCTCGAGCTCCGCGGTCAACACCGCGTCGCGATCGATCGACGCGCCGACTCCCGCGGCGGCGAAGAGATCGCTCAGTGACACGCCCTGTCGCTTGACGACCTCCTCCACGCGCACCGCATGTACGAGTGGTGTGCTACCTGCCCGCGCGAGAATGCTCGCTGCCCGGCCCGGGTCGATGCTCGTCTCATGCGCGACGCGCAGCGCGTCTACTTCATCGTTCAGCCGTCGCTCGACGATCATGCACTCGGCATCGCTGTACAGAGACGCGCCCATGGCGATCGGTCCCAAGCGGCGCAGCGCGTTGTCCTGTCGCACCGTGAGTCGGAACTCCGACCGAGAGGTGAACAATCGATACGGCTCATCGACGCCGCGCGTCACGAGATCGTCGATCAACACACCGATGTACGATGTCTCGCGGCCCAGAATGATTGGATCGTCGCCGCGCACCTGACGGCCGGCGTTCAGTCCGGCGATCAAACCCTGGCCCGCTGCCTCTTCGTAGCCCGTCGTGCCGTTGATTTGTCCCGCGAAGTAGAGGCCGCCCACGGCCTTGACCTGAAGCGACGCGTCGAGCTGCGTGGGCGGATAATAGTCGTACTCGATCGCGTAGCCGGCGCGGGTCATACGGACGCCGGCGAGTCCGCGAATGGATCGGAGCAGCTCGATCTGCACGGCGGCGGGAAGCGACGTCGATAGCCCATTCACGTACAGCTCCGACGTATCGTGACCTTCCGGCTCGAGAAAGAGCTGATGCCGCTCCGCCGCCGGGAACTTCACGATCTTGTCTTCGACCGATGGACAGTATCGAGGTCCGCGCGACGCGATCGCGCCGCCATACATCGCCGACAGCGAAATGTTTTCCGCGATGATCCGCTTGCCGCCTTCGTCGAGGAACGCGATCCAACAGGCGAGTTGCTGCGGATGCCGCGTCGTGTCGCCGACGCGGCGCGGCGCCGGCCAGAAGTGCGACCAGGAGAAATCGAAATCCTCGATCTCGCTCTCCTGCCGCTCGAGCAGCGACAGGTCCACCGAACGACCGTCGATGCGCGGTGGAGTTCCCGTCTTGAAGCGTTCGACGACGAGACCGACCCGATCCAGCTGCTCGGCGAGATGCGTCGCCGCCGATTCGCCAGCGCGCCCGCCGGAAATTTTCGTCTCCGTGCCGATGTGGATGCGGCCGCGCAGAAAGGTGCCGGTGGTGATGACGACAGCTCGCGCGCCGAAGCGGCGTCCCTCGAGCGTCTCGACGCCCGCAACCTCGCCGCCCGGCGCGAGGATCAGCCGAGCGACCGTGCCCTGAATCGTGACGAGCGACGGATGCTGTTCCACCAGAGTGCGAACTGCGCGGCGATACAAGCCGCGGTCGCACTGGGCGCGCGGCGACCACACCGCCGGGCCCTTTCCGCGGTTCAACATGCGGAACTGAATCGTGGCGAGGTCCGTGGCCCGGCCCATGATGCCGCCGAGTGCGTCGACTTCGCGGACGACGGTGCCCTTGGCCACACCGCCGATCGCCGGATTGCACGACATCTGCCCGATCGTCTCGAGCGCGCTCGTGATGACCGCGACGCGGGAGCCCGTTCGCGCGGCGGCGACTGCCGCCTCGGTACCGGCGTGGCCTGCGCCGACGACGATGACGTCGTAAGTGGCTTCGAGGTTGGCGCGCGCGTCATCGATCAGCATGGTCAAAAGCTACGGACGAGCGCTCGGGGCAGGGAGGCGATTCGGCCGTCGTATATTCTTTCGATCGATCGAGCAGAGAGGGACGGCCCGATGGCGTTGGAGATTACCGGCGGCGCACCGACGATGTTCATTCGACGCGCCGCGTACGAGGCACACGACCTGTCGCGCCGCGCTCTCGACGAGCGACTTGGTCTCACGCCGGACGAGTTCCGAGTCGACGGAGACCTGGTGGCGATCGGGCCGATCTACGGCGGAGGCGAAGATGCGATTGGCGCGCTCATCGCCGAGCTGGAGGAGATCGGGCTGGTCTACTTCGACGATTTCTTCGAGTTGAGCGGCAACTGGCCCGATTGGCTGCGTTTGCTCGCGCGGTCCTGAACGTTCTAATCGATCAGGGCTTCGTCGGATGCTTCGTGACTGGCGTGGTCCGCGGCGCCGGCGTGAGCGGTCCATGACGGAGCAGACCGTGCCAGCCGCACTCGTAGCACCAGCTCGTGCGGAACTTCGGGAGCAGGAAATTCCAGCCGCGGGCCTGCACGCGAAGCGTGGCGGCGTCGCAGTTCGGACAGCGGTCGCCCTGCGGCAGCAGGTAGAAAAAAAAGACCGTGGCGAGAACACCGCGGATGATGAAGAATCCGCCGATGATGAGAATACACAGCACGGCATCGAGCATCGCGCCCTCCTACAATCGCTTCTCCACGTCCGCCCACGCTTCGACGTAGGCAACGTCGCCATCGATCCGCTCGATCACAACCTCGGTGCCGGCAGCGAGCTGTGCTGTGTCGACACTTCGCGCGCGTACGACTCGTCGCTCCGAGCCGACCTCGAAGCTGACTTCTCCTTCAACGTCGGCGCCGACGGCTTTCGTCACACGAGCCAGGTGACCCTGCAGCACGTATCGCTCGTCGTCGACGTCATGCTCCGGCGTGATCGTCCACCACTTCCTCACGAGGCGTGCCGCGGTGATCGCGGCGAGGATTCCCAGCACCGCGGCGAGCGCTGCCGTACTGCCGGCCCCCATCGCCGAACTGCGGGCAAAGACGTAGCCGACCAGGCCGAAGACGATCGTGAACGCGACGATCACCGCTGGTGACAGGCGGAACGATCGCTCGCCCGATGGATTCTCCTCGCGCGGCCGCTCCACGCCGTAAATCATGATGCGCACGGCGAGCAGCAGCCCCGCCACGAAGCTCGCGAGATAGAGATACGTCATGAGCGGAATCTGCGGCCGAACGCCGGCAGTTCAAGCTCCGTCGTGGCTGACGGGCGCGCCATGGGCGCGACGGGCCCCTGCCGCGTCCAAATTCGCGGCGAGAAACTCGCACGCACGCCATTCGGCGTAGTAGAACGGCCGCCACGGCCACGAGCCCGACACGAACCCGACATGTCCGCCATGTGCAGTGAATTCGAGGTGCAGCTTCGGGTTCTGGCGCGCAACGGTTCGCACGTCCTCGAGCACGGCCGGCGGCAAAAAGGGGTCGTCAACGGCGCTCAACAGCAGTGTGTCGATGCGAACCCGATCGAGCCAGCTGAGCGCGCTCGAGCGGGAGTAATAGTCGTGCGCGCTCGCGAAGCCGTGCACCGGAGCCGTGACGGCGTCGTCGAAGTCGTAGATCGTTCGCGCACGTTCGAGGGCCGACGGGTCGAAGAGGTCCGGGAATCGCTCGAGCTTGCGCCGCGCCTTGGCGCGCAGGGTCTTCAGGAAATGCCGGTCGTAAATCCGCGAGAATCCGTGCGACAAATGCCGAGCGCCGCGCTCCAGGTCGAACGGAACCGAGATGGCGGCGGCGGATTTCACCTGTGGGGGTGCGTGGCCGCCCCATTCGCCGAGTAGCTTGAGCAGCACGTTGCCGCCCAGCGAGACACCAGTTAGGAGGACGGGCGAGGCCGGGAATTCAGCCATGATGCCGTCGAGGACAAAGGCGGCGTCGCTCGTTTCGCCGGAGTGGTAGAACCGGCGAGCGCGGTTCAGCTCGGAGCCGCACCCGCGGAAGATGAGTAGGTCGGCGCGCCAGCCGCGGCGGTGCGCCTCGGCGAAAAAGCCAGAGACGTAGTGCGACCGGATCGTACCCTCGAGGCCGTGAAGTAAGAAAAGATGCGGCGCTCCGATTGACGCCGCTGGCGCGTCGAGCCGATACAGGTCGATAAAGTCGCCGTCGGGAGTGTCCCATCGTTCGACACGGAGCGGGAGCGTGGTGCGCCGGCGAAAAAACTTCCCCCAGAGCGTTTGCGCGTGTCCGCCCCGTACCCACCACGCGGGCCGGTAGGTATACTCGCTGCTGCGGTTGCGAGGCACGTTCGACGCTCTCGGGGTGACTTCGGCGGAGGGCTTGCCGGGACGCGGCGATCGCGCCTGGCCGATCAGACGAACAGAACGACTACGAATTAATCGCGCGCCCGGAACGATGGAAGTTCAAATCTTTGGAATCAAAAAGAGCGCAGACACACGAAAGGCGCTGCGGTTCTTCGCCGAGCGCCGAATCAAGACCCACTTCGTCGACCTCGATGAGCGCGCGGCGTCGTATGGCGAGCTCAATCGCTTCGTCCAGAAGTTCGGCCTCGACAAGCTCGTCGACCGCGAATCGCCACGCTACGCGGAGCTCGGGTTGCGCCACGCCAGGCTGACCGACGCGCGGATATTCGACAAGCTCGTCGAGGAGCCGCGATTGCTCCGCATGCCGCTCGTGCGAAATGGCAACGCGCTCACGATCGGGCTCGCCGAGCAGGACTGGAAAGCCTGGACGGCGAAATGAGCGAGCTGGCTGCCGCGGGAGTCAGCGTGGAGTTCGGTGCGACCACGTTGTTCAAAGACATCACCTTTTCCGTCGAAACGGGCGAGCGTTGGGGGGTGGTCGGCCGCAACGGCACCGGCAAAACGACGCTCTTTCGCCTGATGACCGGCGAGATGGAACCGACGCGCGGCCAAATTGCTCGCCGTCCCGGACTGCGCGTATCGCTGCTCGAGCAGCACCGAGACTTCGGCGGCGCCGAAACCGTCTGGGAAGCGGCCGCCGGCCAGTTCGCCGAGCTCCTCGAGTTGGAGAAATCGCTCGTCGACCAGGCGCACGCGCTCGAGCAAGACGCGGGCGATGCGGCGATGACGAAATACGGCCACGACCTCGAGCGCTTTGAACGGGAAGGCGGCTACACGATTGCACCGCGCGTCGACGCGGTCCTCCAAGGTCTCGGCTTCGATCCCGCCGCGGCGCGCACCGTGCCGGTCGCGCAACTGAGCGGCGGCGAGCGCGGTCGCCTTGGATTGGCGCGCCAGCTCGTGAGCCCCGCCGACGTGCTCCTGCTCGACGAGCCGACGAACCATCTCGATCTCGAGACCACGCAATGGCTCGAGGAGTACATCGCGGGGCTCACGACGACGGTACTGATCGTGAGCCACGACCGTGCGTTTCTCGCGAACGTCGTCGATCACGTGCTGCACTTCGAAGGCGATAGCGCAACGCCCTACGCCGGCCGCTATGAAGCATTCGTCGAGCAACGCGCGCTCCGCCGACTCACGCAGCAGCGGCAGTTCGAGCAACAGCGGCGCAAGATCGCGAATGAGCAGGACTATATCGCGCGCAACCTGGCCGGCCAGAACAGCAAGCAGGCCAAGGGGCGGCGAAAGCGGTTGGAGCGTATGCCCCGTCTAAGCGCACCGGTCGGCGCCGAGGGCGCGATGTCGGTCCGGTTCGACGTCGCGGAGCGGGGCGGCGACCGCGTCGTGGCCGCCGACCACGTGACGATCGGCGTCGACGATCGCGAGCTCGTGCGAGACTTCAGCGGCACGCTCATGCGCGGCGACACGCTGGCGCTCATCGGCCCGAACGGGTCGGGCAAGTCGACGTTCCTGCGCGCTCTGCTCGGCGAGCACCCCGTCGTGTCCGGCGAGTTGCGCCTTGGCGGCGGCATCACCGTCGGCTACTACCGGCAGGATTTGGCGCAGGTGCCGCTCGACAAGTCGCTGTACGACGTGATCAACGATCTGCGACCGACCTGGGACCGTCGCATGGTGCAGGGCCATCTCGGGCGGTTCGGCTTCTCGGGCGACGAGGTGCAGCGGCGCGCCGACACGCTGTCCGGGGGAGAACGAGCGCGTGTCGCGCTGGCGATGCTGATGCTGAGCCGCGCCAATCTGCTCATCCTCGACGAACCGACGAATCACCTCGATGTCGAGTCGATCGAGG